>BJGS01000022.1 GCA_014190615.1 Methylophilaceae bacterium | reverse complement strand
TAGGTTTAACATGCTCTGCAGTATACACGGCAGGCCTGTCTTCAACGAGTGATAATTTCTTTTGTTCTATGTTATTGTTAAGTCTTGGCATCGTTTTTTTTAAATTCATTCTTCGAAAAAACTTAAACATACTTTATATTTACTGAATAGACGCACTCCATCCTAATTAGTTCATGAAAAATACTCAAAATGCTTCAATGTGATGTGCTCATTATAGGTAGCGGTTTAGCTGGTCTCACTTCAGCTTTAAAGTTAGCCGACTATAAAAAAATCCTCATTGTCAGTAAGCGTGAAATAGAAGATAGCTCTAGCCAATGGGCGCAAGGCGGCATTGCAGCTGTCATGTCCAATGAGGACTCGGTAGAGAGCCATGTCAAAGATACCGAATTTGTTGGGGGTGGCTTATGTAATCACAAGGTCGCGACATTTGTAGCGTCTAGAGGTCATGACGCTATAGCGTGGCTGAATGACTTACATGTTCCCTTTAGTCGTGATGAGGTATCCCATGAGTTACATCTCACCAAAGAAGGGGGTCATAGTCACCGGCGCGTCGTCCACGTAAAAGATGCGACTGGTCGAGCGATACAGTCGACCTTAAGTGAAAAGGTCAAAGCCCATCCTAATATCACAATTCTAGAAAACCATATCGCGGTCGATCTGATCACCGAAAAAAAATCTTTGAAGGTTGAGAAGATTAAATCCAATCGATGCCTGGGTGCATACCTTCTTAATAATAAAACAGGTAAAGTAATCACCGTCGCTTCTCAAGAAACTATTCTAGCTGCAGGTGGGGTAAGTAAAGTCTATCTCTACACGACTAACCCGGATGTCAGTACAGGGGACGGGGTTGCGATGGCATGGCGCGCAGGCTGTCGTGTGGCTAATATGGAATTTATTCAGTTTCATCCCACGTGTCTTTATCACCCCAAAGCTAAATCTTTTTTAATCTCTGAAATTGTCAGGGGTGAAGGCGGGCTTTTAAAGTTACCGGATGGGTCTCGCTTTATGGATCAGTACGATAAAAGAGCTGAGTTAGCCTCGCGCGATATTGTCGCGCGCGCGATTGACTTTGAAATGAAAAAGCGTGGTATTGATTGTGTGTATTTAGATATCTCGCATAAGTCACCTGAATTTATTCAGTCGCAGTTTCCAACGATCTACGCGCGTTGTTTAGAGCTAGGTATTGATATAACGAAAGAGCCAATTCCAGTCGTCCCAGCCGCACACTATAGCTGCGGCGGTGTCATGACTAATTTATCAGGCCAAACGGATTTAGCGCATCTATATGCGATTGGTGAAACGGCTTACACAGGACTTCATGGTGCTAATCGCTTAGCCAGCAATTCGCTCCTTGAGTGTTTAGTGTTTGGTGATGCAGTGGCTCATCATATTCTGCAGTCGAAGGTGGATAAATCTTCATTCACATTACCGCATTGGGATGAAAGTCGCGTGACGGACGCGGATGAAGAAATTTTGATCACGCATACGTGGAATGAGTTAAGACGCTTCATGTGGAATTACGTAGGCATTGTAAGAACTAATAAACGTTTATCGCGTGCGCTTCATAGAATTCATATGCTGCGTAATGAGGTGCATGAGTTTTATACTAATTTTAGAGTGAGTCATAACTTAATTGAGCTCCGTAATCTCTTACAAGTGGCGGAACTCATTGTAGAGTCTGCGATTACGCGACATGAAAGTCGTGGGCTTCATTTCAGTCGCGATTATCCAAAACAATTAAAGACAGCAAAACAAACCATTCTCACCCCTTCTAATTTTTATAGTCTCCTGGATCACGACCACGGACAATAAAATAATTTTTAAAAAGTCGCACCGCTTCAGTTTTATTATCTATAAAATGTTAAAAAAACTTCATTGAACGATAAGGATATCTGTATGCAAGTCTCTATGAACACTGTGGTCATGATGACCTACGAACTTAAAGATGCTGATGGCGTCGTTTTAGAAACAAGTGACCAACCTGTTGCTTACCTCCACGGTGGCTATGACAATATTTTTCCTAAAGTCGAAGAAGAGATGCACGGAAAAAATATTGGTGACACGATTGAAATTGCATTAGAACCTCAAGATGCTTTCGGTGAATATGATGCCGAGTTAGTGCAAGTGGAACCCGCCTCAGCCTTCCCAAAAGAAAATTTAAAAGAAGGTGCGCAATTTGAAGGTGAAGATGAAACGGGTGAAGTGATCTTATATACAGTGACGAATGTCGCCGATGGTAAAGTGGTTGTAGATGGGAATCATCCCTGGGCAGGTCAGCGAATTATTTTTAAAGCGACGATCAAAGACGTGCGCTCTGCAAATCAAGAAGAAGTCACTCACCAACACGTTCACGGTTCAGGGGGTCACCACCACTAGACATTAATTTTTAATGTCGTCGGTTAAATGTGGGGCTAATGTTTCAATCATGGCGTCATAGATTTTAGGTGTCGAGGCTAATACATTGCCCGACTGGAGCCAGCCCTCTTTGCCATTTAAATTTGAAATGATGCCGCCCGCTTCTTGAACAAGAAGTGCGCCTGCAGCAATGTCCCAAGACGATAAACCAATTTCCCAAAAAGCATCCAAGGATCCATTGGCCACATAAGCTAAATCAAGGGCCGCGGAACCAGGTCTGCGAATACCCGATGATTTTTGTAACATCGATTTAAACATTCCTAAGTACGTATCAAGATGTTTGAAATCACGAAACGGAAATCCTGTACCAATGAGAGACTCTTTTAGCTTGTCACATTTTGAAACGCGAATGCGTTTATCGTTTAAGAATGCGCCACGGCCTTTAGTCGCAGTGTATAGATCATTTCGATTTGGCTCGTAAATCACCGCTTGTGTAATCTCACCTTTATGTTGAAGTGCTATCGATACACAATACTGCGGAAAGTTATGTAAGAAATTTGTTGTGCCATCTAAAGGATCAATGATCCAAATAAAATCACTTTGATGTTCACTTGGGCCTGACTCTTCGCCTAAAAATCCATGCTGAGGATAGGCATCCTTTAAGGTATCAATAATCGCGCGCTCTGCGGCGACATCCACTTCACTCACGAAGTCATTATAGTTTTTACTCTTGACAGTTAAAGTCCCAATATCCTGAGACGCTCGATTAATAATAGCGCCTGCGCGTCTTGCCGCCTTCACTGCAATGTTTAACATCGGATGCATAAAATAAATTTCTCTCTTTGTATTAAGAACGTGTCTATTTAAAGCGTTGTTTTTTTATAGACTTGATAAAATGCTATTTTACATGAAGGAACTCCATGGTCGCCACCTCTCAGCCTCTGAATCGAATCCGTATCGTGCTCTGTCAAACAAGTCATCCTGGAAATATTGGTGCCGCGGCGCGCGCCATGAAGACCATGGGTATTCATACACTTTACTTAGTGGCGCCAAAAAAATTTCCACATGCCGAAGCTACAGCCATGTCATCAGGTGCGGATGATGTCTTACAAGATGCGTATGTCGTGAATGATTTAGAAGAGGCATTACAAGGTGTCAAATTGGCGGTAGGGTTATCTGCTAGACGACGAGAGCTCACACAGCCTTATCTCGATGTCAGAGAAGTGGCCCATGAGATGATGCATGTTGCCGAACAGGCCGATGTTGCTTTTGTATTCGGGACCGAAATGAGTGGACTTTCCAATCTTGAAATACACCAATGCCAACTCTTAAGTTTTATTGATGCCAGCCCAGATTACTCGTCACTTAATTTAGCGCAAGCTGTGCAGGTGCTATGCCACGAGTTAAGACAGGCGAGCATCTCTAGATCTCCGCCCAAGCTTTACACAAAAGATTTAACACTTTTAGCGAATCACGATAGCCTCATGGGATTCTTGTCGCATTTAAAAGTAGTGTTAGAGGCCGTAGAATTCTTAGACAAGGTACAAGGGGACAGGTTGATGCAACGCCTCCATATCCTTTTTGCGAGATCGCATTTGGAAATCGACGAGGTCAATATTTTGCGCGGCATCTTAACGCACATACAAAAAAAATTAAAAGTATAAGGTCTGCACTAATAACCTAGTAATTTAGTCAAGTTAATAATTTCATGCGATAATCACGATTATGTTTAAAAAAATTAGAGAAGATATTGCAATTGTTTTTGAACGTGACCCTGCAGCAAGGTCTACGCTTGAGGTCTTAACGACCTACCCTGGCGTACATGCATTGCTCATTCACCGCTTGGCCCATGTTTTATGGCACATCAAGCTTTATTGGCTAGGTCGCATGGTCTCTCATATCGGACGCTGGTTCACAGGCATTGAAATTCACCCCGGAGCCACCATCGGTCGACGCGTCTTCATCGATCACGGCATGGGTGTTGTGATTGGAGAGACAGCGATGATTGGGGACGATTGCACGCTCTATCATGGCGTTACATTAGGCGGTACCTCTTGGAATAAAGGTAAGCGACATCCCACCTTAAAACAAGGTGTGGTGATTGGTGCGGGCGCTAAGATCTTAGGCCCTATTACCATTGGACGGGGTGCCAAAATTGGATCGAACGCGGTGGTCGTGAAGGACGTGCCAGCGAAGGCCACGGCTGTAGGCATACCTGCCCGCATTGTCGAAGAAGAGGGTCGCATGAAACAAAAAAGCACCGTGCAACTTCCTATCTTTAATGCCTATGCCGTGGGTAAAGATGAGCCTGACCCCATGCACAAAAATCTTGATCAATTGATGCTGGCCATCAAGAAACAAAACCAAACGATCGAACGATTAGAGGCGCAAATCAAATCCTTAAAGCCGCGAGCCACTGAAGATCTAAAGCTCGCAAAAGCCTTCTCGCACAAGAAAAAGGCATCCAGATAATACTTGATTAAAATAATAAGGTATTCTATACTTTAAGTCTCATAAACTTAAAAGCTATCTTAAAAAAAGTTTTAAAGATAAAGGGTCTCATTATGCGTTTAACTACCAAAGGTCGTTTTGCTGTCACCGCTATTTTAGATCTCGCTTTAAACGAGACTGAGAAGCCCGTCACCTTGGCTGATATCAGCGAGCGCCAATCGATTTCTTTGTCCTACCTCGAGCAGCTCTTTAGTCGTATGCGTCGCGAAGGTATTGTAAAAAGTGTACGTGGGCCTGGCGGCGGTTATCACTTAGCTAAAACACATCAAGAGATTACCGTGAAAGATATCATTACTGCAGTCGATGAAGAGATTGATGCCACACAATGCTCTGGGAAAGAAAATTGTCACGAAGGCGGTCGCTGCATTACCCATGATCTTTGGGTATCTATCAATCATAAAATTTTAGATTACCTTGAAAGCTTAACTTTGGCGCACTTAGTGGAAGCGCAATCTAAAGATAAGAAAAGCCGCGAGAGTGCAATCTTTTTCTTAAACGATAAACTTAGTCAAGGCAATTTAGCGAAAGCCATTTAATGACCATGATAGAAAAAGTATATTTCGATCATAACGCGACGACAGCGATAGACAAAAAAGTCTTAGGCGTCATGATGCCTTATCTAGAGATGCAACAAGGCAATCCTACGAGTCAGCATAGTTTTGGTCGGTATGCGAGAACCGCGATTGAAGAAGCCCGCGAACAAGTTGCTTTAGCTATTCATGCGCATCCCACTGAAGTGATTTTTACTTCCGGTGGAACTGAAGCGAATAACATGATTGTTCATGGTGCTGCCATTAAGAACTCTCAAAGTACATTAGTCAGTAGTAATATTGAGCACCCCTGTGTCAGTAGGCCGATAGAGGCACTCGCGCAACAAGGATGGCATCAAGACTTATTAAAAGTAAATCACGACGGTGTGATTTCAAAAGAGGCTTATAAAGATATTAATACAAACAACATTGGTCTTGTATCAGTTATGTTAGCTAACAATGAAACGGGTGTGATTCAAGACATGTCACTCCTTCATGATTTTGCCAAAGAAAAAAAAGCACTGTCGCATACGGATGCGGTACAAGCGTTCGGAAAAATTGATGTGCGCTTTGATGAGCTTCATATTGATGCCATGACACTTTCAAGCCATAAAATTTATGGCCCACAAGGTGTCGGTGCTTTAATCTTAAATAAGCGTAGTGATATTGAGCCCTTGATTTACGGTGGTGGACAAGAAAAGAATTTAAGAAGTGGCACTGAAAATATTGCAGCGATTGTGGGTTTTGGTAAAGCGTGTGAACTCATTTCAGAGTCGATGAAAGTGACTTCAATCCACACGCGTGAACTTCAAAAGATGCTCGAGATATCTTTAATGGAATTAGGTGCTGTCATTTTTGCTGGGAACATTAGCCGATTGAGTAATACCACTTTCTTTGCATTTAAAGATATTGAAGGCTCTACCTTGCTCACTGCTTTAGACAAAAAAGGTTTTGCCATTGCAAGCGGGTCTGCATGTTCGAGTGTGAATAAAGAACCAAGCCACGTATTACTTGCGATGGGTATCGATGAAGATTTAGCACGCGGTGCATTACGTATTAGCTTTGGTAACAAAAATACCATCCATGAAGTCAAAGGCTTTATGGAAACATTAAAGAAAGAATTGCAAAACTTAAAACAACTCACAGCGATCGCGGCCTAACATATGACACAAGACATAGCACGTAAACCGATTTATTTAGATTACTCATCCACGACACCGATCGACCCTCGTGTTGCTGAAAAAATGATTCCATTCATTACAGAACATTTTGGTAATCCCGCATCACGAAGCCACAGCTTTGGCTGGACTGCAGAAAAAGGCGTGGAAGAAGCGCGTGAAGAAGTAGCCAAACTTGTCAATGCCGATCCTAGAGAAATTGTATGGACTTCGGGGGCGACTGAATCAAATAACTTAGCTATTAAAGGTGCGAGTCATTTTTATAGCACCAAGGGTAAACATATTTTAACTGTTGCGACTGAACATAAGTGTGTGATCGATTCATTTCGCGAGCTTGAACGTGAGGGATATACAGCTACCTATCTAGAACCTGAGCCGAATGGCCTGGTGGATTTAGAAAAATTTAAAAAGGCGATCCGTCCTGATACTGTATTAGCCTCGGTGATGTTTGTGAATAACGAGATTGGTGTGATTCAAGATATTGAAGCGCTTGGCAATATATGTCGCGAACAGAAAGTGATCTTCCATGTGGACGCAGCGCAAGCCACGGGTAAAGTTAATATTGACTTAGAAAAACTTCCTGTCGATCTCATGAGTTTTTCTGCTCATAAAACATACGGGCCTAAAGGGATCGGTGCACTCTATGTAAGACGTAAACCCCGCATTCGTATTGAGGCACAGATGCATGGTGGTGGTCATGAGCGGGGTATGCGTTCAGGCACACTCGCTACACACCAAATTGTAGGTATGGGCGAAGCCTTTAGAATTGCTCGCATTGAAATGCAATTAGAAAATGAACGCATCAGAAAATTACGCGATAAATTATTACATGGTCTTCAAGATATGGAAGAGGTGTATGTGAATGGCGATTTAAAACAGCGCATTGAGCATAACCTTAATATCAGCTTCAACTATGTGGAAGGTGAGTCGCTCATTATGGCGGTGAAAGATATAGCGGTATCTAGCGGATCTGCTTGTACCTCAGCGAGCTTGGAGCCTAGTTATGTTCTGCGCGCTCTAGGGCGTTCAGATGAATTAGCTCATAGCTCGATTCGTTTTTCTATAGGACGATTTACAACAGAGGCTGATGTGGATTTTACGATTCAATTACTCAAAGAAAAGATTCAAAAATTAAGAGAGCTCTCACCATTGTGGGATATGTTTAAAGACGGCATTGATATTAGTAAAGTTGAGTGGGCTGCCCACTAAAATTTTAAAAAAGGAAATATATGGCTTACAGCGAAAAAGTATTAGATCACTACGAAAACCCAAGAAATGTGGGCACGCTTGATAAGGATGATCCGCATGTAGGGACCGGTATGGTAGGTGCACCTGCGTGTGGCGACGTCATGAAATTACAAATCAAAGTCAGCGATGATGGTGTCATTCAAGATGCAAAGTTTAAAACCTACGGTTGTGGATCTGCGATCGCTTCGAGTTCACTTGTGACTGAGTGGCTCAAAGGCAAAACTTTAGATCAAGCCTCTGAAATTAAAAACTCAGCGATTGCCGAGGAGTTATCATTACCGCCTGTTAAGATTCACTGCTCAGTCTTAGCAGAAGATGCCATCAAGTCAGCGATTGCAGATTTAAAAAGTAAACAAGGTAAATAAATTTTATTATGACTATTTCGATAACAGCAAAAGCTGCTGAGCGCGTAGAAAAATATCTGAAAAACCGAGGTAAGGGTGTGGGTTTGCGCCTAGGCGTCAAAACGACAGGCTGCTCTGGTATGGCCTATACGCTTGAGTTCGTAGACGACACCTTGCCTGAAGATCAAGTTTTTGAAAGTCACGGCATTAAGATCATGGTGGATCCAAAAAGCTTGACCTATATCGATGGCACAGAGCTTGATTTTGAAAAAGAAGGCTTAAACGAGGGCTTTAAATTTAATAATCCTAACGTCAAGGCAGAATGCGGCTGTGGTGAAAGCTTTACAGTGTGACACAAAATTTTTTTACTCTACTCAATCTTCCTGAAGCGTTTGTTGTTGATTTAAAAAAACTCGATCAACATTACCAAGCCATCCAAAAAGAAATACACCCTGATCGTTTTGCGTCACTTAACGATGAAGCAAAAATGGAATCCGTAAAAAAAACAGCCCAGGTAAATGACGCTTATCAGACTTTAAAGTCTTCAGTCAGGCGTGCGGAATATCTTCTTCATCTTTATGGATTCGATATCAACGAAGAAAAATATTCAGCTGTGCCCCAAGATTTTTTACTCCAGCAAATGGAATGGCGAGAGGAGCTTGAAGTAAATAGTAAGAATAAAGAAGCGTTAGAGAAATTAGCTTCAGAAGTTTCTATTAAAAAAAATGAAAAAATTGATTTACTACCCACTTTCTTTCATGAAAAAAATAATCTTCCCGATGCCATTAAATTGACACGTGAACTTAACTTCATTGAAAAAATAGAGCAGCATATCGATGATGCTTTAATCGAGGTCAGCTAAAAAATGGCACTCCTTCAAATTGCAGAGCCTGGACAAAGCACCCTTCCCCATCAGCATAAACTCTCAATTGGGATTGATTTAGGGACTACAAACTCACTTGTAGCCACTGTTCAAAGTGGACTTCCTACCATCTTAAAAGATAAAGATGATCATGTATTGATTCCATCCGTTGTGCATTACGGAAAAAATATCACGCACGTAGGTCATGATGCCCTGCCATTTTTATTAACGGATGCCAAAAATACGATCGTGTCGGTCAAACGCTTTATGGGTCAAAGCTTAAATCATATTCAGTATAAAGATGCGCTACCTTATGAGTTTGATGAGACAAGTCAAGATATTCAACTTAAAACAGAACAAGGTATTAAGCACCCTATAGAAGTTTCAGCAGACATCTTAAAAAAATTGAAAACAATGGCTGAAGTTTCTTTGTGTGGAGAAGTAACAGCCGCTGTCATTACGGTGCCCGCCTATTTTGATGATACACAGAGACAGGCCACAAAAGATGCTGCCAAGTTAGCGGGATTGAATGTGTTGCGACTTATTAACGAGCCAACAGCGGCTGCAGTCGCTTATGGTCTCGATCAGAAAAAAGAAGGCACCTTTATTATTTACGATTTAGGTGGTGGTACGTTCGATATATCTATCTTAAAACTTCATCAGGGTGTTTTTGAAGTATTAGCCACCAATGGACATCCACATTTAGGTGGTGATGATTTTGATCAAGCGATTGCTGAGATGATTAAAAAAACATGCAGTCTTAATCAACTCAATCATGAGGATAAGCGCTCTTTAATTATGGAAGCAAAAAAAATTAAAGAGTCACTCAGCACTCATCCAGATGTGACAGCAAAGTTTACATTATCTAATGGTAAAGATATTGTATTCACATTAAACCGAGATACATTTATCCTTGAAACTAATGATCTTGTGCAAAAAACTATCCAGCCTATTAAGCGCGCACTAAGTGATGCAAAGTTACCGATCACATCGATTGATGGTGTCGTCATGGTCGGGGGTGCGACACGCATGCCCCACATTCAGTCTGAGATCAAAACATTCTTTAAGCAAGAGCCGCTTAATAATCTAAATCCAGATGAAGTTGTAGCACTTGGAGCCTCAAGACAGGCACATACACTAGCCGGTAATAAGTCTGACCAAGATTTATTATTGCTTGATGTGACCCCCTTGTCATTAGGTATTGAAACGATGGGTGGATTGGTTGAAAAAATTATTCACAGAAACTCAACCATTCCTGTTGCTAAAGCACAGGAATTTACGACGTTTAAAGATGGGCAAACTGCGATGTCAATTCACGTCTTACAAGGTGAGCGTGAACGCGTTTCAGACTGTCGATCACTGGCCAACTTTACATTAACTGACATCCCTCCTATGGTGGCCGGGTCTGCAAAGATTCGTGTAGCCTTTCAAATTGATGCAGATGGATTACTTTCAGTATCGGCAAGAGAGCTATCGACTAATAAAGAAACAAGTGTGACAGTTAAACCATCCTATGGTTTATCTGAAGAACAAATGATACATATGCTCACTCAGTCTTTCGAGAATGCTGAAGAGGATAAAAAAATTCGTGCACTGAGTGAGGCTAAAATTGAGGGCGAGCAAATTATTACTGCAGTGCAAAATGCATTACATAAAGATGGGAAGCATTTATTAACGCAAGATGAAATTAAAGATATTCAAAATGCGATCTATACGCTTTCATCATCACTTAAAGAGAGTGACGCTGATTTAATTATAGGTCTCACAAAAAACTTAAATGCGCTTACAGAATCATTCGCCTCAAAACTCATGGACCAATCTGTAGGAAATGCCCTTAAAGGTAAATCTATAGATAAGGTAAACTTATAACATGCCTAAAATTATTATTTTGCCTCATGTTGAAATTTGCCCGCAAGGTGAAGTGATCGATGCCAAACCAGGCCTATCCATCTGCGAAAATTTATTACAAAACCATATTGATATAGAGCACGCCTGCGATCAAGTATGTGCCTGCACAACCTGTCATGTGATTATTCGTGAAGGATTTGAAACGCTCAATCAAGCGGATGACTTAGAGGAAGATCTCTTGGACAAGGCATGGGGCTTAGAACCTAGATCAAGATTATCTTGTCAGGCGATTGTAGATAAACATGATCTCACGATTGAAATTCCTCGTTACACCATTAATATGGCAAAAGAGGGTTAAGCTTTTATTTTACGTTTTGAGGGTAAGAGAATACCACTATACTTAAGTAGTAAATTTTGCTGTCCAGATAGTTTATTGAGGCTGGTTGAAGAAGTCGTTTGTTTATAAAACCCTTGGTCGTTCATGATCCAACTGGATGTATCTTTTAGTAACTCGTTCAAGCCTTCATTGATCACTTTCTGTTTTAAAACCGGATCTAGCATGGGAAAAGCAACTTCAATTCTTCTAAATAAATTTCGGTCCATCCAATCCGCGGAAGATAAATACAAATCCTCCTTACCTTGTGCGTAAAAATAATAGATACGATGATGCTCTAAAAACTGTCCAACGATAGATCTCACCCTAATATTTTCAGACAAGCCCTTAACTTTTGGTTTAAGTGCGCATACCCCTCTTACAATTAAATCAATTTTAACGCCTGCTTGAGAGGCTTTATAAAGCTCATTAATAATAGCGGGCTCCAATAATGCATTCACTTTAGCGACTATTCTCGCGGGCTTGCCAAGCTTTGCGGCTCTTGCTTCCGCTTGAATATGTTTCACGATCTGATCAAACATTGTGAAGGGTGAATGCCATAACGTTTTTAATTTAATCAAACGACTCGTGCCGGTGAGCTGCATAAAAACTTTATGTACGTCATCACAAATGGTTGCATTAGAAGTCATCAATCCAAAGTCGGTATATAGCTTAGCGGTTCTTGGGTGATAGTTTCCGGTACCCAAGTGCACATAGCGCTTTAAGGTATGCTCTGGTTTTTTTCTGCCTTTGGCTGGCAATAACTCTTTTCTCACAATCATGATCATCTTGGCGTGACATTTATGTTTGACTACGCCGTAGACGACGTGAGCTCCGACTTCTTCAAGCTTTGCTGCCCATGAAATATTTGTTTCTTCATCAAAACGCGCTAAGAGTTCTACTATGACAGTCACCTCTTTACCATTTTTTGCGGCTTCAATTAGGGCATCCATCACAGGTGATAGATTCCCAGTTCGATAAATAGTCTGCTTAATTGCTAATACATCAGGATCCTTCGACGCTGTTCGTAATAGATTTAAAACAGGCTCGAAACTTTCATATGGGTGATGAAGTAAAATGTCTCGCGTTTTAAGGTCATCAAAGATTGAGCCTTTAATAGAAGGTAGCTTAGGTATATGGGACGGGAATTTTAAGTCGGCTCTATTGACGATCTCAGCCACCTGCATCAGTCGCATTAAATTCACAGGCCCGTCGACTCGATAACAATCTTCAGGATTTAAATCACAAGACTTTCTTAAGTATTTGAGTAGGTGATCGGGAATGTCAGAAGAAACTTCAAGCCTGACCGCATCACCTAGGTGTCTTGTTGAAAGCTCACCCTTCAAAGATTCTTTTAAGTCAGAGATGTCATCGTCTGACACAAACAGATCGGAATTTCTCGTTACTCGAAATTGGCAGCACCCTGTGATCTTCATACCAGGGAAGAGCTCATGCACAAATGTTTGCATGAATGTTGATAGGATCACTATGCTATAAGGTTTTTGACTGATACGTGCTGGCATTTGAATCACGCGCGGAATAGATCGGGGCGCTTGGACGACTGCTAGTTTAGGCGTCCTTCCAAAATCATCCTTGCCTTCTAGCGTCACAAAAAAGTTTAAGCTCTTATTAATAACCTTTGGAAAGGGATGGGCAGGATCTAAAACAATCGGTGTCAGTAGAGGGCTTAATTCTTTTTCAAAATAATTTTTAGCCCAGCGATGCTGACTAGGTGTCCATGCATTTTCAAAATGCAGGTATACCCCTTCTCTTTCAAGCTTTGGCAGAATATCTTTTTGGAATATTTTATACTTATGGCTAACAAGTGTTTGTGTTTCTTTTAAAATGCTCAGGTAGAACTCGCCAACAATCAGTCCATCTTGAGTTTTACTCTTAGGATTTTTTCTGAGCTGCTCTTTTAATACCGCAATACGGATCTCAAAGAATTCATCTAAGTTGCTAGACACAATACATACATATTTAAGACGCTCAAGGAGTGGAGTTTTAGGATTTTGTGCTAAGGCAAGGACACGTCGATTGAACTCGAGGACTCCTAACTCACGATTTAATAAATTAAGTTTTGATTTCACGACATTCATACTATCATTGTGATTAATGAATATGACATTTAAATGACATTGTCATAGATATGTCATAAATTTCATTTAAATTAGCACCCTTTATGATCCTATCAAAACTTAAAATCGACAAGACGTCCCCGCAAACTAATGGTTTGTTCGCTTCAATAGACTTAGGCTCTAATAGCTTTAGGATGATGATCGCTAAGATCAATCATCTCCCAACTGGCGTTCAATTTCAAACCATTGACACCCTAAGAGATACTGTCAGACTTGCGGGGGGGCTTAATAAAGATAACGAGCTAAGCGAAGAGTCAATGACCAAAGCCCTTACAGCTATTTTAAGATTTGGTGATCGCTTAAGAAGCTTTAGTCCTAACCAAGTTGTAGCGGTTGCAACTAATACATTCCGTGTCGCACGAAATGCAAAAAAATTCATCGATGAAGCAGAAAAACTTCTAGGTTTCCCTATTGATGTCATTTCTGGTAACGAAGAAGCAAGACTCATTTATATTGGTGCTTCGCATATCGCACCCATGTGTGTGGGTAAGCGACTTGTATTTGATATTGGAGGCGGCTCCACAGAAATTATTATTGGCGATGGTCATGAGCCAAAGCTTCTAGAGTCGCTTCCTATTGGATGCGTGTCCTTTAGTCAAAGATTCTTTTCTGAGGGTGAAGTCAATGAAGAAAATTTTAAAGCTGCGCAAACTGCAGCGTTGAAAGAGATTAAAGCCATCGCTCCTTTCTATAAAAAAATGGGCTGGGAGCAAGCGATTGGATCATCAGGAACAGCTAGAGCCATTGCAGAACTGATTGCCCTGAATGGCTTAAGTGGAGAAGCACACAATCTTCCAGTTGAAGAGACGGGTGGTGTGATCACAAGACACGGGCTTGAATTATTAAAAAAATATTTACTTGAAACCAAGCATATTGAACGATTAAATTTATTGGGATTAAAGGCTGATCGCAAACCCGTCCTTCCTGGCGGCCTTGCGATCATGATCTCAGCTTTCGAGGAATTGGGTATTGAACACATGGAGCTCACTGAGGCCGCACTTCTTTTTGGATCTCTTCACCATCTCTATGACCAATCAAAAAATGATGGGCATACTAAGAAAATAGGTATTCTAAAAACGCTCTTTAATTCTATTGGTAAATTAGAAAATCTAGATACGAGACACGGCTTAATCGAACAATTAGGTAAGCGTTTTAATGTAGACGAGGCACAATTTAAACGAGTGAGTGAGACTGCGGACTTCTTTCTAGATCAATTATCTACATTTAAAAAAGAAGATAGAAAGAATAATCGTAGACTCTTAACCTGGGCTTCCTATTTACATGAGATTGGCTTGGCAGTATCTCGCAGTGATTACCAGAAACATTCTGCCTACATTATTTCAAATGCTGAACTCCCTGGATTCTCAAGATTAGATCAAGCGCGTCTTGCAGGCTTAGTATTAGGGCATAACGGAAAGCTTAATAAGCTTCCTATCAGCATAGGCTATATCGACTGGCACTTATTATTTTGCCTAAGACTCGCACATACCGTTTCAAGAAAAAGAGAAGATGACGCATTGCCGCTCATTAAAGTTCAACAGAGTGCCAAGGGGTTTAAATTAAAAATTTCTAAAACCTGGCTTGAAAAAAATCCATTTATTCAATTCGGACTTAATAAGGAAGCTTCTGACTGGAAAAAAATTGAATGGAAATATGAGATTGAGCTCTACTAGATCGCCCCTTTAATATTTCCTGTCCGTGTATCTAAATACCTTACCAATGAAGATTTTCGTGTAATAGCACTCTTGTAAAATTTTACAACCTTCTTAGCTAAAACATTCGCACTCCATTTGTCTTTAGCGTAGTGCCTGCCTTTTTCTCCAAGACGTTTTCGTCGGGACTCATCTGATAAAAGTATGCTTACCTTCTCTGCAAAATCCTTGATGTCATCCTTTGCGATGAGAACGCCCTCTTCTTCAATGAGCACTGACTTGGTACCCAATTCAGCTAAAGCCACAACCGGTGTACCTTGTGCCATAGCTTCCAATAAAACAAGTCCTTGCGTTTCACTCTTGGATGCGAATACAAATATATCAGCCGCTTTATAGCATGTAAGCAGCTCATGATTTCTATCAAGGTAACTAATCATTTTTATTTTATTTTTAATGTCCAACTTATTCGCCATACTATTAATATGTTCTTCAGCTGGACCCTCTCCTGTTATCACAAGGAGCGCATCAGGATGCTTTTTGATAAGTTCTACATGCATATGAAGGAGAAAATCAATATTTTTTTCATGAGCAACTCGACCTACAAATAAAAGCATGGGTTGAGTTAAAGGAATATCGTAGCTGATACGAAAATGTTCTCCATCGACGGAAGTAAAAATGGAATCATCTAAACCGGTCGCTACCACTTCACCTGGTGTTTTAATGCCGTACTCTTTTAACACATCTAACATAGGTTTTGAAGGAGAGATGATGCCATCGACCGCATCGCACTGTCTTCTCGATATCATTCTTGCCATTTTTCTAGAAATAAATTGTGGGAGCAAGGGAAGATAATGATGCAAGTAGTCCTCGAAGAATGTGTGGTAAGTCTCCACAACAGGAATGTCTAATTTTTTTCCAAATTCAATCCCTACATAGTGCGCTGTGAATGGCGTGTGAACATGAATTACATCAAAATGCTGATCTTTAATCCAGGGCAACAATGCTTTTAATTTACCAAACCGCATTAAGCGATCTTCAGGATCGAAGTAGATTTTATGTGAAGGTACTCTCACAATCCAATCTTCCTTCTTATCATCATCTCCATAAGAAGGTGCAATGAGTGTCACTTGGTGGCCAAGCGCTCGAAGTTCTGTAGCAAAAGTGTTAATGGATGTTGATACTCCGTTAACGCGCGGAAAGAAAACATCTGAGATAAAAAGTATATTCATTTAGATAATGTAAAAAGAAATGAGTGAAATAAAAAATCCAATCAATGCACCTACTAAAACATCGCTTGGGTAATGAAGGCCTAAAATAGGTCTCGATAATCCAATTAAGACGCTAAATGGAATTAAGGCCACAGAGAGCATAGGGTAATAATGAATAGCGACTAAGGTAAAAATCACTGCGTGAAGTGTATGGCCTGACGGAAAACTAAACTGATCCAAAGGAATGCTTCTAAGAGAAATTTGCTGGTGCACATTGTGAGGACGAGGACGCAGCGTTCTTTCTTTTAACCACTTATAAATCATTGTGCCCACTAATCCC
>BJGS01000021.1 GCA_014190615.1 Methylophilaceae bacterium | reverse complement strand
TATTGCTGCCTCTAAAATAGTTTGGCTACTTTTGGCTTGAAAGGTATGGCCGCTTGGCAAAAGTGCAATGGTATAACTCATTATTTTAAAAGTTCGTCATCGCGGCGATACTCACCCTCGATCACGTCTTCTTCCGTAGGGTTAATATTTTGAGCGGAGCTATCTTTAATAGGAATAAGTAATAATATGACTGCAAAAAAATCTGTCATAACGCCTGGAATAATAAATAAGATGCCTGCAAACAAATTACGCGCACTTCCAAGCATGGCTTTAATGGGATTGCCGCCCTGACCCATGGCCCCCATCAGTTTCGAAAAGACCAGTTGTTTTTCTTCTTTGATTAATCGCCAACCAAAGTAGGTGACTAAAACCATGTAAAGAAAAAACCACCATCCATAAAGAGCACTTAGTTTAAAAATGCCCCATATTTCTATCACTGGGAAGGCTAATAAAAGAATAGTAAAAAGTAATCGCATTAGGTTATTCTATGATTTTAGTTAGAATTATATGTAATAAATGATCGTTGTGCTTAAGAGGTTAATGTTAATCATACTTAAGGAACGATTTTTGATGACTTAACTCCAACTAACTTCTCTCTATTAAAGGCCGTAATTGATGTTTAGCCGTATGTTTAATTTCTCAAAAAAAATAACAATTTTATTAAGTTTATTTTTTATAAGCTTATTTATCAACGGCGCAATTGGTAACGAATCTTTATTTATAAAAGATAAAAATGATTTTTTACAGCCTGATGCCGCATTTCAATTAACAATAAATAAAAATACGCAATCCATTGAAGCAGCGTTCTTGATTGCCAAAGACTACTATCTTTATCGAGACAAACTCAAGGTTGAATTTGATCGCATTCCCCAAAAGCAGATACTTTTACCTGTAGCTGAAATTAAAACAGATACACATTTTGGGAAGACTGAAATTTATCACGGCACTTTAAATGTATCAATTCCCTTCGATAAGAATCATCCGCCCAAAGAAATTAGTATTAGCTATCAAGGCTGCAGTCAAAAAGGCTTGTGTTACTCCCCAATTAAAAAAGAATTTAAATTTGATAATATTCAATCTATTAATTCAAATGCGTTCAGTTCTACTTCTGAAGTTGATACGATGCAATTCTTATTGCAATCTCAACATATCGGTCTTATCTTATTAGGATTCTTTATCGGGGGTCTATTGCTTTCCTTGACGCCTTGCGTGCTTCCGATGATTCCTATTTTATCGAGCATAATCTTTGCTTCACATAAACGCTCTTCCCAACAAACACGATTAAAAGATTTTTTTCTATCTTTAAGTTATGTGGGTGGGGTCGCTTTTACTTATACATTATTAGGAATCTTTGCAGGCTTATCCGGTAATTTAATTACCACTAGCATTCAAAGCCCGATGCTCATGGGTGTTCTAGGTGTTATTTTTATTCTTTTAGCGCTTTCCATGTTTGATTTATATGCACTCAAATTACCGCATTTTATCGAAAATTTTATTGCCACTTCAATTCTCCGTGTTGAAGGTGGCAAATATCTTAATGTATTCATTATCGGCACAATTTCATCTCTTGTTTTGAGTCCATGTATTGCGCCTCCGCTTGCAGGGGCCATCATTTATATCAATCAATCGCGTGATTTTATTTTGGGTGGTTTAGCTTTATTTACTCTGTCTATTGGTATGAGCATGCCGCTTATTCTCATTGGTATTTTCTCAGACCAGGTGCTTCCTAAACGCGGCTATTGGATGATTCTTGTGAAAGAATTTATTGGTTTTATGTTAATTGCTATGGGGCTTTTTATTATGAGTCCATTGTTCCCTGAGAATATGGATCAAATTGCTTACAGTATTTTATTGTTGTCCTTTTCTATCTACTTATTTATGGCAAATCGCCGATTCAAATATAGCGTGCTTTCTTGGGTGCACGCTATTGCTTTTGCAACACTCATGGGTGCTATTTTACTTTTTGGCGTCACTCTCCAAAAAATAAAGGTATTAGATAATGAAAATATTTCTAATACAACAAAATCCAATCACGTATCTGTTCTACCTTTTAAACAAATTCAAAGTCTCGACGATTTATCTCGAGAACTAAATCAACGCGACAGCAAAATGGTCATGCTTGATTTTTATGCTGACTGGTGTGTCTCATGTAAAGAATATGAGAAACTGACTTTCAGCAATACCAAAATTAAAGAGCATCTTGCAGCATATACATTGCTTCAAGTAGATGTGACTCAAAACAAAGCTGAACATAAAGCACTATTAAAACATTTCAATCTTTATGGGCCGCCTGCCATTCTGTTTTTCGATAAACAACATAATGAAGAGCGCACTTTTAGAATAGTCGGCTACAAGAACGCATCACAAATGCTCGAGCACCTTAAAACTCTAGAACATGAAAATCAATAAATCCTCACTCAATTTAGCCATCTATATTTTGGCTATTATTTTTTTGGGCTTTTCTGTTTTTCGTATTTTTTCAACGCCAACAGAAAAAAGTACTGCCTCCACTGCTGCATTATTTGAATCAACGATTAATAATCCTGAAGGCAAGCCTCAAAGCCTCAAACAATTTCAAAATAAAATCATTGTGCTTAATTTTTGGGCAACCTGGTGTGAGCCTTGCCGAGAAGAAATGCCAGAGTTATCAAATTTTTATACCAATAATCAATCTAAAAACCTCGTGGTTGTAGGTATTGCCATTGACGAAGAAAAAGCTGTGAAGTCTTACCTTAAAAAAACAAAGGTCAGTTATCCTATATTCGTAGATGAGGACAAAGGGGTCACTTTAAGCAAAAATTTAGGCAATCATGATGGTATCTTGCCTTATACTGTAATCATCAGCTCTCAAGGTATTATCCAGAAAACGATCCCTGGCCGTATTCATCAAGATCAATTGGATGCCATACTCAAGCCATTATTGCAACCCTCTAAAAGTCTTTAATTTCTCTTAATTTCGTCTAATTTGTAGACAAAAAACCTTATTTTCGGCAAAATTGTTACTCATAGATTCAAGAAAAAACGCGAGATATGGCAACAAAATCAATCTTAGTTTTGCACGGGCCCAACTTGAACCTTCTTGGCGAGCGTGAGCCACAGCACTATGGCAAACAAACCTTGGAAGACATCAATCAAGCTTTAAAAAACATAGCTTCGGCTAAATCCATTCAGCTTGAAACCATGCAAAGCAATAGCGAAACGGATTTGGTAAACAAAATACAATCCCTTTCCAAAGACAAGTTTGATTTTCTCATTATCAATCCGGCAGCCTTCACCCACACGTCTGTAGCCATGCGCGATGCGCTGTCTGCCGTCAAAGTACCATTTATTGAAGTTCATTTATCTAATGTATATGCAAGGGAGCCTTTTAGGCATCACTCCTATTTTTCTGACATTGCGGTTGCTGTAATTAGCGGCCTAGGTGCAGAAGGTTATGTAGCCGCCCTTAATTTTGCAATTAACGCTTAAAAGTTCTAAGAAGAGGTCATTATGGATTTACGTAAACTTAAAAAATTAATCGACTTAGTTGAAGAGTCAGGTATCGCTGAACTTGAACTCACCGAAGGTGAGGAGAAAGTAAAAATCAGTCGACAGCTTATGAATCAAGCAGCGCCCATGACGCAGTATATTCAAGCGCCTCAACAATTCAGCCATCAGCCTCAAGTGCCGACCCCTTCTGACGGGGCTCTTGGAGAAACTAAACCTGCTTTAGAAAAAGTGGATGGTCATGCAGTGAATTCGCCTATGGTAGGCACGTTTTATCGTTCGTCGTCTCCCGATGCCAAAGCTTTTGTTGATGTAGGCTCTAAAGTCACTAAAGGCGACACCCTTTGTATCATTGAGGCTATGAAATTACTAAATGAAATAGAAGCAGACGCTACAGGCACGATTAAAAAAGTCTTAGTTGAAAATGGCCAGCCTGTCGAATACGGCGAAACTCTCTTTATTATTGGCTAACTTATTTTATGTTTGAAAAAATTCTTATCGCCAATCGCGGCGAGATTGCTCTTAGAGTGTTGCGCGCGTGTCGTGAGCTTGGCATTAAAACAGTCACCGTTCACTCTGAAGCTGATCGAGATGCAAAATACGTCATGCTCTCTGATGAGTCTGTCTGTATTGGTCCAGCGCCATCCGCACTGAGCTATTTAAATATTCCAGCTGTAATTAGTGCGGCGGAAGTTACTGATGCAGAAGCTATTCACCCTGGCTATGGATTTTTATCTGAGAATGCAGACTTTGCAGAGCGCGTTCAACAAAGTGGCTTTGTATTTATTGGTCCGCGTCCGGAAACCATTCGCCTTATGGGCGACAAAGTCAGCGCAAAAAAAGCCATGAAAGAAGCAGGAGTGCCTTGTGTGCCTGGTTCTGATGGCGCACTTCCTGATGAGCCTAAAGAAATTATTGCGATTGCTAAAAAAATTGGTTATCCCGTCATTATTAAGGCTGCTGGTGGTGGAGGTGGTCGAGGCATGCGCGTTGTGTATACCGAAGCTGCTTTAATTACCTCAGTCAATATGACCAAACAAGAAGCTCAAGCAGCATTTGGCAATCCAGTGGTATATATGGAAAAGTTTTTAGAAAAACCACGTCATATTGAGTTTCAAGTGCTGTCTGATGAACATGGTAATGCTGTATATCTTGGTGAAAGAGATTGCTCACTTCAGCGCCGTCATCAAAAAATTATTGAAGAGGCTCCCGCACCTGGTTTAACACAAAAAATTCGTGAAAAAATTGGCGAGCGCTGTGCCGAAGCATGTCGAAAAATTAACTATCGCGGAGCTGGCACTTTTGAATTCTTATATGAAAACAATGAATTTTATTTCATTGAGATGAACACACGGGTTCAAGTTGAACATCCTGTCACTGAATTCATAACAGGCGTTGATATTGTCCAACAACAAATCAAAATTGCGGCTGGAGAAAAATTACCGTTTAAACAAAAAGACGTTGTCTTTAAAGGTCATGCCATTGAATGTCGAATTAATGCAGAGGATCCTTATAACTTCGTGCCTTCGCCTGGCAAAGTCACTACATTCCATATGCCTGGCGGCCCTGGCGTGCGTGTAGATACTCATACTTACGCAGGCTATACCGTACCTTCTAATTACGATTCCATGATTGGTAAATTAATTACTTATGGTGATACGCGTAATCAAGCGATAGCGAGAATGCGTGTTGCTTTATCTGAAATGGTAGTGGAAGGCATCAAAACAAATATCCCATTACACAAAGATCTCATGGCTGATCTAGCGTTTAATAATGGCGGCGTTAGCATTCATTACTTAGAAAAAAAACTCGGCATACAAAAAAAATAAATGGTCGCTTGGGTTAATCTTAAAATCCAAGCTAGTGCATCATACGCAGATATCATTAGCGACGCATTAATCGAACTTGGTGCACTTTCGTCTTCGATCGAAGATGCTTATCTTAATAGTGAAAACGAAGAAGCGCTCTTTGGTGAGCCCAATATACCAAGTAACACCCTCTGGCAAAATAATACCATTGAGTCTCTTTTTGATGATTCAGTTTCTGTATACACAATCATTGATGCGCTTAAAACTATTACAGGGTTATCTCAGATTGATTATACGATCGAATCTGTTGAAGAGCAAAACTGGGTCTCGCTCACTCAGTCACAATTTGAACCCATTAGTATTCTAAATAAACTTTGGATTGTTCCAAGCTGGCATACTTCACCTGACCCCAATGCTATGAATATTATGCTAGATCCCGGATTAGCATTTGGCACAGGTAGTCACCCCACAACACATTTATGTTTAGCATGGCTTATTAATGAAGTGAGTGAAAACGATCGCGTTTTAGATTATGGATGTGGTTCCGGTATTTTGTCGATTGCAGCAAAAAAATGTGGTGCAAAAGAAGTTGTAGGTGTCGATATTGATCCCCAAGCTATTATTGCAAGCACACAAAATGCAAAACAAAATCATGTGAATATTCAATTTTATAATTCAGAATCTTCATTCAATTTCGAAGCTGATATTGTTGTAGCAAACATCTTATCAAGTGCGCTATCTGTCTTGGCACCCATCATAGCCAAGGCTTGCAAACCCCATGGAAAAATTGCGTTATCTGGCATATTGAGAGAACAAATTGAAATGCTGACTGAAATTTACAGTGTATGGTTTAATTTAAATACACCGATTGAACGTGAAGGTTGGATTCTCATGTCGGGCTACAAAAAAAGTATTTCCTAATTTTTTTAATTCGTTTATGATGCAAACTCCTCTTAATAAAAAGGATAGTAAATGAAGACGAATGTTAAAGGTTTAGAAAGAGTGGTTCGTATCGCTGCTGGTGCTGTTATATTAGGCCAAGCAATCGGTGGTTACTCTGTTTTTGAAATGGGTGTTTTAGATGAAGTTGTCGGTGTTGTGCTATTAGGCACTGGCGTTTTAGCTTACTGCCCTGTCAAATCTGTTTTAGGTCTTGGTTCTAAAAAAGCTCCTGCACGACCAACTGCAGCAAAAAAACCAGCTACTAAACGTAAGCCAGCTCGTAAAGCTGTTGCAAAAAAACCAGCTACTAAACGCAAAGCGGCTCCAAAAAGAAGACGCGCAGCTCGTTAATCACTTATCCATATTAAGAAGCGTTAAGTATATATAGCGCTTCTTATATCATTTCAATCGTTTCTGTTTTAATTAATCGTATCGCTTCTGCAATGGTATCTATTGCACTCATTCGCACGAAACTCTTGCGATAAGCCATAGCAATTGTTCTTGAAGGAACTGGTTTTATAAAAGGAATCACTTTTATTAAATGATTTTGATAGCGATCTGATGTCGCACTTTTTGGTAATACTGTAATCCCTAAATTTGATGCCACCATATTACGAATAGTTTCAAGTGAATTGCCTTGCAGTACCTCTCCTTTTTTTGACAAATCTGGGCAAGACTCAACCACTTGTAAACTAAAGCAATGTCCACTATTTAAAAGCAATACTTTTTCATCGCTCAGTTCTTTTGGATGAATATTTTTTCGTGTGGCCCACGCGTGATTGTTAGGCACGGCTACAACAAATTCTTCTCTATAAAGTGGTAACACTTGAATGCCTGGGATATTAAATGGTAATGCAACAATGGCTGCATCAATTTGTCCATTTTTCAATTGAACTTCTAAACTCGAAGTAATATTTTCCTCAACTTCAAGCGGCATTTTGGGCGCTAACTCTCTTAGAATTGGAATAATTTGTGGTAACAAATAAGGGCCCACTGAATGAATCATGCCTACTTTAATGAGTCCATCTAAGGGGTCTCCGCCAGATTTGGCAAAAGATTTAATCTTTTCAACTTCTTCTAAAATAATATTGGCTTGTTCAACAATCTTGTCGCCAATTTCAGTAATGGTAACTTCGGTGCGATTACGTTCGAACAAAGAGACATTAAGCTCTTCTTCTAATTTTTTAATTGCCAAACTTAACGCGGGTTGACTCACAAAACATTTAGCTGCTGCGCGCCTAAAATTTTTTTCTTTAGCAACTGCGACAATAAACCTTAATTCACTCAGCGTCATAAATTCGAAAATCTAAATATCGAGATTGCTAACCCCTAAGGCATTTTTTTCAATAAATGCGCGTCTTGGTTCGACTTGATCGCCCATCAACGTTGTAAATATTTCATCAGCTGAAATAGCGTCATCAATTTGAACCTTAAGCAATCGGCGCACGCTAGGATCCATCGTCGTTTCCCAAAGTTGTTCAGGGTTCATTTCACCCAAGCCTTTGTAGCGCTGAATATTTAAATTATGTTTTGCTTCGTTTAATAGCCAATCGAGCGCCTCTTTAAAGCTTGAAACGGTTTCTGATTTTTCGCCGCGCTGAATCACAGCCCCTTCACCAACCAGGCCATCTAACATTTGTGACGTTTTAAATATCTGTTGATAATCGCCACTAGATAAGAATAATGCATCAATCACACAGCTTTCCAAATTACCATGCACAAACTTATTCACTGCAAGTTTGTATGTTTTTGTTTCTTCGTCCATAGACACAATCACTTCTGATTTTTCGGTGCTCTTATTAATAAGTCTTTCTCTTATGGCTTGCGCTACTTTTTCAGCCTTAGCCTCGCTTGTTAAATCAATCGCGCCTACATGAAGAATAGCGCGTAATACGGCTTCGTCATAGTGAGGAGCTATGCGACGAATGACCGCTTCAGTCAACACCATTTGCCTTGCAATCCCGCCTAAACCATCGCCTGTTAAATGGTTGCCGCCTTTTGTAGTAAGCAATGTTGCTTCTTTAATGGCTGACTCCAGTAAATATTGATCAAGCTCTTGTTCGTCTTTGAGATATTGTTCATGCTTACCTTGCTTAACTTTAAAGAGCGGTGGTTGTGCAATATAAATATGTCCGCGCTCTACTAATTCTGGCATTTGTCGGTAGAAGAATGTGAGGAGTAGCGTCCGAATGTGTGCACCATCAACGTCAGCATCGGTCATGATGATGATGCGGTGATAACGTAATTTTTCAACATTAAAATCATCTTTTCCAATGCCCGTTCCTAAAGCTGTAATGAGCGTTGCAATTTCTTGTGAAGATAATAATTTATCAAAACGCGCTTTCTCCACGTTTAAAATTTTTCCCTTTAAAGGAAGGATGGCTTGATTTTTACGATCGCGCCCTTGCTTCGCGGAGCCCCCTGCAGAATCGCCCTCGACTAGATAAATTTCGCATAGCGATGGGTCTTTTTCTTGGCAATCCGCAAGCTTTCCTGGAAGCCCCATAGAGTCCATGACACCCTTACGTCTTGTCATATCTCGTGCTTTTCTTGCTGCTTCTCTTGCGCGTGCTGCGTCAATAATTTTATTAAAAATAATTTTTGCATCTGCAGGATTTTCTGCTAAAAATTCACCAAGCTTTGATCCTATGACTTCTGATACCACTGGTTGCACTTCGCTTGAAACTAATTTATCTTTTGTTTGTGATGAAAATTTAGGCTCTGGAACTTTCACTGATAAAACGCATGTAAGACCTTCGCGCATATCATCACCTGTGGTTTCTACTTTGGCTTTTTTAGCAAGCTCATTTTGTTCAATAAAATTATTTAATGTTCTTGTCATCGCCGTTCGAAGGCCTGTTAAATGTGTCCCACCATCTCTTTGTGGAATATTGTTTGTAAAGCATTGCACATTTTCCCCGTAAGAATCGTTCCATTGCATTGACACCTCAACGCTTATACCCTCTTTCTCACCAAGGGCATGAAATGGTTTTTTGTGAAGTACGGTTTTAGATCGATTCATATATTCCACAAAACCTTTTACGCCGCCTGAATAAGCAAAGTTTTCTGATTTATTTGTTCTTTGATCTATCAATTCCATTTTGACGCCATTATTTAGAAATGATAATTCGCGAATGCGTTTCGCTAAAATTTCATAATGAAAATCAATATTATTAAATGTTTCAGCTGATGGAAAGAAGTGCACTTCTGTACCACGACGATCTGTCGTGCCCATTTCTGCTAATGCCGACACGCGCTCCCCGTGTTTAAATTCCATTTGGTACACCTTGCCATTGCGGCAAATTTTTAAGCGTAGCCATTCGGATAATGCATTCACTACAGATACGCCTACGCCATGCAGGCCGCCTGAGACTTTGTATGAGTTTTGATCAAACTTTCCGCCCGCATGTAATTCTGTCATTACAATCTCTGCGGCTGAACGTTTAAACTCATCGTCCTCTTTTACGTCTGTTGGAATACCTCGGCCGTTATCTGAAACACTAATTGAATTATCTGGATGGATAATAATTTTAATGTCGTCACAATGGCCCGCTAAGGATTCATCAATCGCATTATCAAGGACTTCGAAAACCATATGATGAAGACCACTACCATCTGATGTGTCTCCAATATACATGCCCGGTCTTTTTCTTACCGCATCTAATCCTTTTAAGATTTTAATGCTGTCTGAGTTATATTCTTGATTGTCTATCTTTTGAGCCATGAGTTTCTCTTTTTTAAATTAAATGCGCATTGGCATGACTACATATTTGTAGTCATTATTATTGGGTATGGTAAACAAACAACTGCTGTTTGTGTCCAAAAATGCTAGTGTGACTTTGTCTTCTTGTATGTTTGTTAATACATCGATCAAGTATGTCACATTAAAACCAATATCTATAGGATCTTGTTGATACTGAATTTCTAATTCCTCTTCCGCTTCTTCTTGTTCTGTGTTTGTACTAATTAACTTTAAATTATTGTCAGCAATTACCATACGAATGCCGCGATATTTTTCATTAGATAAAATGGATGCTCGCTGAAGAGAAGTTAAAAACTGTGCGCGATCGATTGTAAACTGATTGTTGTGTCCTTCAGGGATTACGCGTGTGTAATCTGGAAACTTACCATCAATCACTTTTGATATGAGTTGAATATCATTAAAGTTAAAACTGACTTGGCCCTTATATAACTCTACCGATACAAGCTCCTCTGTATCATTAAGTAATTTAATTAATTCAATAACTGTTTTTCTTGGAAGAATCACTTCTGTTTTATTGTAGTTTTGATCTAAATAAACTGAAGTAAAGCTTAAACGATGACCGTCTGTGCCAACAATATTCAACTGATTACCATTTACCTCAAACAATAAACCATTTAAATAATAACGAATGTCTTGTTGTGCCATAGCAAACTCAACTTGTTTTAATACCCGTTTAAGTTGAATTTGAGAAATAGTAATCACTACAGCCTCACTAGAGGACTTTGTCATCACTGGGTAGTCTTTTGCTGGAAGTGTTTGAATAGCAAAACGACTCTTATTTGCTTTCACAGATACACGACTATCTTTAACTCCAATATCAATTACACAATCATCAGGCAATGATCTTGTGATATCAAAAAACTTTCTTGCTGAAATGGTTGTCGAAATTTCTTCTTTTAATTCCGCTTTAAAACTTAAAGAAACTTGCATTTCTAAATCAGTCGCGGTGAGTTGTACCTGGCCATCTTTCCCTTGAATCAAAATATTTGAAAGTATTGGAAGCGCATGTTTACGTTCAACAATACTTGCAACATTAGCGAGTGGTTTAAGTAATGCATCTCGATTAATTTTTATATTCATAACGTTCTTCTTTATTTAATGTTTTTTAATATATAAATCTAATAATAATAATAAGGATGAGGTTTTCTATGGATAACCCTATAAATCCCCTTTTAAACAATTAGTTATCTTGTGAATAACTATGCATTTCTATTGTAATTTCCTGTGGATAATTTGTGCATAAAAAACACACATTTTCAAAATACCCTACTTATCCACAATTCATTCACAACCAGTCCACAGGGTTTAATTAGCCCTTAAGAACTTGTTTTAAGATTCCCAAATCTTGAGCAATAGACTGATTGTTTAAACGTAACTGTTCAATTTCATCACATGCATGCATCACTGTTGTGTGATGACGACCGCCATAAGCTTCACCAATCTCAGGAAAACTTAAATTTGTAAGCTCGCGCGTCAAAGCCATTGCAAGCTGTCTTGGTTTGGAATAATTGCGTGAACGTTTTTTGCTTAACATATCAGAAATTTTAATTTTAAAATATTCGGCTACGGTTTTTTGAATGTTCTCAACACTGACTTGACGACCACGAACTGCAATTAAATCTTTGAGTGCTTCTTTAGCTAAATTAATATCAATGGCTGATTTTGTAAAATTAGACATAGCTAAAATTCTATTTAAAGCACCTTCGAGCTCACGCACATTGGAGCGTATTTGTTTTGCAATAAAAAATGCAACCTCTTCAGAGATTTTCATTTTATTTGCTTCTGCTTTTTTAAGCAGAATAGCTACGCGCATTTCAAGCTCCGGTGGTTCGATGGCGACGGTGAGACCCCAGCTAAAGCGTGTTCTTAAACGTTCATCCACACCCTCAATTTCTTTTGGATAACTATCGCAAGTAATAATAATTTGTTTTTTATTTTCAATCAGTGCATTGAATGCATAAAAGAATTCTTCTTGCGTACGATTTTTTTTCGCAAAGAATTGAATATCATCAATTAATAACAAATCTAAGGAGTGATAATTTTTCTTAAAAGCATCAAACGATTTATTTTCATAAGCTTTTACCACGTCTGATACATAGCGCTCAGCGTGAAGATACTTAATTTTTGCTTCGGGTTGAATGTGTTTTAAGTGATTACCAATGGCTTGAATCAAATGTGTCTTACCTAAACCAACGCCCCCATAAATAAATAATGGGTTATATGCTTTGCCTGGATTTTCTGCTACTTGCATCGCAGCCGCGCATGCTAATTGATTGGCTTTGCCTGTGACAAAGCTTTCAAAAGTAAAATGAGAATTTAGTCCTAATGCTTTGACTTCTTTTAAAGTATGACCCACACTTTTTTTGGTTGAGTCTGAAGCGGGCGGTTCAGTGACATTATTTGGCGGATTTATGACCAAGGCTTTCGATAAAACTGCCTCTTTTTTAGGCAAAATGGCTTCTTTAGCGGCTCGTATCGCAAATTCAACTTTTGTAACGTCCGGAAGCAGCTCTTTTGCTAAGGCTTCAATTTTTTGCGCAAAACGATCTTTTACCCACTGCTGAACAAATTTATTGGGCGCAAGGATTCTAATTTTATCTTGGCTGTGTTCAAGCTTAAGCGGTTTGATCCAGGTGTTAAATTGCTGAGCTGAGAGCTCTTTCTTAAAACGCTCGAGACAGTGAGGCCAAAAATTTTCCATTAACGGCAAAATCCAATATGTATAGTATTAAAAGTTACAATGTATTCTTGATTTGGCATTTTAGAGAACCGGAGTGGTGTAAAAATGCTTTTTGGGAATGCTTGCTTTACGAAAATCATCTTAACCGAACCTGTCAAAGTTATCCACAGGCGTTTTTAGACTTCTTAAACAAATAATCGTTGACACTTGGGGCTATGTACGGTAAATTGCGCGATCCTTATCGAATTATAGCTGGAGAAACACAATGAAACGTACCTATCAACCATCCAAAGTAAAACGTGCTCGCACGCATGGTTTTTTAGTACGCATGAAGACTCGTGCAGGACGCGCTGTAATATCAGCTCGCCGTGCTAAAGGCCGTGCTCGTATCGGTCTATAAAGACCTCTCTGGCAAATTGTCCATAATTTGCAAACTAAATTAACTAAACTTACAAAAACGGATGAATTTTCATCCGTTTTTAATTTTCGCAAGCGACTTTCTTCCCAGCATTTAAGCTTTCATTATCAGCCTAATACATTGGCCTTATTTCGTTTAGGCATGGTGGTAGGCAAAAAAACACAGAAATTAGCTGTCAAACGCAACTACATGAGGCGAGTGCTTCGCGAATTAATGCGAAAAAAACAAGAACAACTCTTAAATTTTGATATAGTGATACGCATTCAAAAATCGTTTTATCGAAATGATTTTTTAGAGATTGAAACAGAAGTTGATCAAATGATTGCAAGATTAAAAAAATGAAATCAATCGCAATTTTATTTGTTAAATGTTATCAATGGTTGCTCAGTCCTTTTTTTGGCCAACAATGTCGATTTACACCAACGTGTTCCCAATACACTATAGATGCGATTACTAAAAAGGGCGTAGTACAGGGTATTTTTTTATCAATGAAACGAATAGGTAAATGTCATCCTTGGTGCGAAGGCGGCCATGATCCTGTTCTTTAATTTTGGATTTTTATAATTTATGGATACCAAGCGTTTAATACTTTTTGTTGTTTTTTCTTTTTCAATTCTTTTGTTATGGGATACGTGGCAGCGCAAACATGTGCCCGTGACCGAAGTAGCTTCAAAGCAAGATTTGAGTATTCCTTCTTCTCAAAAATTAAATAACACACAAGACGCTAAAACCATTACACCAGATTCTAATTTTAAATTAGATACCGGCGCTCGCATTAAAGTCTCAACGGATTTATATCAGATAGAAATCGATACGGTAGGCGGAGATATTCGTCGCTTACTCCTTAACAATCACTTTGCAGATAATGCACAAGACAAATTTGTACTGTTAGATGATGCGCAAAAGCCTTTACTGTATGTTGCACAATCTGGACTTATTGGTAACGAGCTGCCCACACATAAAAGTGTTTTCACATCTGAAAAAACAAATTATGTTTTGGAAAATGGACAAAATCATTTAGATGTTAAATTTAATTACAAAAATCAAGATGTTGAAGTTGCAAAAATTATTTCTTTTGATCGCGGCAGCTATCAAATAGCAGTGCGTTATGAAATTACGAATCATGGAAAATCAGCGATTACGCCATCCGCTTATTTCCAGCTTGTGCATGATGATGGTTCCGCTCAAGAGAGCCAAATTACTCCTACATTTATCGGCGGTGCTTACTACAACGAAGCTGATAAGTTTAAAAAAATTAGTTTTAAAGACATGAAAAAACGTGACCTCTCTCTCATTTCACTCGATGGCTGGATTGGCGTTGTGCAACATTATTTTGCGAGTGCCTGGATTTTGCCTGGAAACCAAAAGCGTGAATTTTATACAAAAGAAGTCGCAGAAAATATTTATTCGTCAGGTGTAGTGACTCAGCTTTCTGCTATTCAATCTGGCGAGAAAAAAGAATTTTCAACCAAACTCTATTCGGGCCCGCAAATTAAAGAGGAGCTTGAAAAAGCAGCATCTGGATTAACTTACACTGTGGATTATGGTTGGTTAACATTTATTGCTTCACCATTATTTATGGTTCTCTCATGGATTCATAAATTATTTAACAACTGGGGCGGCGCAATTATTCTTCTTACAGTCTTAATTAAAGTTCTTTTTTATCCGCTCTCTGCAGCCAGTTATAAATCAATGGCACAGCTTCGTGAACTTTCACCTCGCTTACAAAGTATGAAAGAAAAATTTGGTGATGATAAAGTTAAATTTCAACAAGCCATGTTGGAACTTTACCGCACAGAAAAAATTAATCCGATGGGTGGTTGTTTGCCGATATTAATTCAAATTCCTGTTTTCATTTCTCTCTATTGGGTATTGATGGGGGCTGTTGAATTAAGACATGCACCTTTCATGTTATGGATCACAGATCTTTCTGTAAAAGATCCCTACTATGTATTACCAATCATCATGGGCATTAGTATGATTGTGCAAACAAAACTAAACCCTGCTCCTACTGATCCTATGCAAGCAAAACTTATGATGGCGATGCCTGTTATATTCAGTGTGTTTTTCTTTTTCTTCCCAGCAGGGCTAGTGCTTTATTGGGTCATTAATAATCTCTTATCTATTCTGCAACAATGGATGATTAACCGATCCATTCATGCAGCCGCATTGGCTAAGAAAGGTAATGCAGCTCGCAAATAATTTAGATACCATTGCCGCCATTGCCACACCTATCGGTGCTGGCGGCATTGGTGTCGTAAGAATTTCAGGACCAAAGGCGAGCCATGTTGCGAATGCGCTTTTGGGTTTGTGTCCGGAAAATCGTTTAGCGTCCTACCTTCCTTTTTTAGATGCTCATGGCCAAGCTATTGATCGCGGCATTGCACTTTTTTTTAAATCCCCACATTCCTATACCGGTGAAGATGTTTTAGAGCTTCAAGGGCATGGCGGCATTGCAGTGATGCAAATTTTATTAGCGCGGTGTGTTGATTGTGGTGCGAGACTGGCTAAGCCTGGAGAATTTACCGAGCGCGCTTATCTTAATGAGAAGATTGATTTAGCTCAAGCCGAAGCTGTAGCCGATTTGATTAATGCTTCCACTTCGGAGGCTGCAAAAAGCGCTATGCTTTCCTTGAGTGGATATTTCTCTAATAAAATCAATGACTTACTTAAAGAACTCATTGATTTACGTATGTATATTGAGGCTTGTTTAGATTTCCCCGAAGAAGAAATTGACTTTATTACCACCGGCAAAGTAAAAGAAAAGCTTTTAAGCTTAAGTTTACGAATGGAAGAAGTGTCCTTATCTGCCAAACAAGGCCATTTATTGCGAGAAGGCTTGACTGTAGTATTAGTAGGCCAGCCTAATGTAGGTAAGTCGAGCCTACTTAATCAATTGTCGGGGAATGATCAAGCGATCGTAACTTCGATTCCCGGAACCACGCGAGATCCTATCAAAAGTGAAATTCAAATAGACGGCATTCCAATTCACGTGATTGATACTGCTGGACTTAGGGATACAGGCGATGAAATAGAAAAAATGGGCATTGAAAAAACATGGATTTCGATAGATAAGGCCAATATCGCATTATTTTTAGTAGATGCTGGCAAGGGTATTACTGATTACGAGAAAACCGTTCTAAATCGCATGCCAAAAGACACTTTTAAGATCTGGGTTCACAATAAAATTGATTTGCTATCTAAAAAAGCTTCTTCTGAAACGATTGATGGGGAGCATCATCTTTTTATTTCTGCTAAAAGCGGTGAAGGATTGACCCAACTTAAGTCTGTGATATTAAAAATGGCGGGCGTTGAGTTTGGTAAAGATGGGAATCAAGGTATTTTTATGGCGAGACAGCGACACTTAGATGCGCTAGTGATAGTGGCAAAGCATTTGCAAGAGTCGGTGAAACAGCTTCAATCCCCCGAATTGGTTGCGGAGGAGCTTAGGCAAGCTCAAACATCCCTCGCTTCTATTACTGGGGAATTTACCCCAGATGATCTTTTAGGTGAAATTTTTAGCAGGTTTTGTATCGGCAAGTAATTCTTTTGTTCCACGTGGAACAATTTTTCTTCTTTTTAAGCAAA
>BJGS01000020.1 GCA_014190615.1 Methylophilaceae bacterium | reverse complement strand
ATACAATTAAAGTTTGTGTAAATTGCATAATTGGGTAAATTATCAAATCAAGAGCATGTGTAACTAATAATAAAATTAAAATTAAAAATCCATACTTTTCAACTTGAGCATATTTATATGCAAGCTTATCAGGCAAAAGACTGTGTGTGATTCTTCCCCCATCAAGCGGTAAAAGTGGGATTAAATTTAATGCCATAAGAGATAAATTTATACCAAGCCCGGCAATACCCATTTGTTGAACAAATAAGGGCATAGGCTCTGGGAAATAAGCACTGCGTCCATATAAAATTGTCCAGAAGATCGCCATAATTAAATTCGAAAAGGGGCCGGCGGCGGCAACCCAAAGCATATCTTTTTTTGGACGACGCAAATTCATGGGGTTCACCGGAACAGGCTTAGCCCAGCCAAATAAAATAGGCGCATGTAAAATAGCTAACATAGCTGGTAAAAGTATTGTTCCTACAGGGTCAATATGTCTTGCTGGATTAAGGCTGATTCTGTTTTGATGGTATGCAGTTAAATCGCCAAAATACTTTGCAACATAGCCGTGCGCTGCTTCATGAACGGTAATAGCAAAAATTATTGGTAGGGCAGATGCGGCGTAATTTTGTATTTCATTTATTTCCATATATAGAATGTCATTCTATTTGAATATTCTTATATTCATTCAAGAAATATGTGTTTTTAAGAAAAAAATTAGTTCAGTAAGGCATTGACTTCATTCCAACTTTTCCATATCGGAACACACGTTTCAGGCAGTTTTGGTAAAGACCCCATCTCCCTATAAGAAATCCCTGGTCCATGATAGTCAGAGCCTACAGATGCCAAGAACTCAAACTCTTCTGCAATGCGAGCAAATTTTAAAGATTGCTCGGTTGTATGGCTACCTGAAATGACTTCAATGCCTTCGCCGCCTAATTCTTTAAACTCATTTAAAAATGCTAAAAGATTATTTTTGCCTAAATCATATCGAGCAGGATGCGCAATCGCTGCGATACCGCCACTCTCTCGAATCCATGAGAGTGCGCTTTCTAAGTTCGTCCATGTATGGTCTACAAAGCCTGGCTTACCTTTAACCAGATAATTTCTAAATACCGTTCTTACATCTTTTGCATGTCCTGCTTCTACTAAAAATCTTGCAAAATGCGTACGGCCTAAAATGCCTGATTTTGCATATTTCAATGCGCCTTCTAAGCTTCCCTTAATGCCTATCTCATCAAGAGACGAAGCCATTTGTTTTGCTCTTTCAAAACGTCCCTGCCTAATTGATGCTAGGCCCTCTAGTAAGGTTTTATTTTGAGAGTCCACATTTAATCCGACGATATGGATCGTACTTTTTTTCCATGTCACTGAAATTTCAACGCCATGGATTAAATGCATACCTAATAATTTTGCCTCTGAAGCAGCTTCCTTGAGACCATCTACATCATCATGGTCTGTCAGAGAAAGCACTTTAATGCCATGACTAAATGCATGCTGAACTAGTGCGCTTGGGCTTAATAAACCATCAGATATAGTAGAATGTGAATGAAGATCAATCATGAATGTAAGTGCTTCAGTAAGAACCATCATAGTATCAGATAGTCTTTAGCAAAGATAATTAACAAAGCCTTGGGGTAATTTTAAAAATGAAATTTTTATTCGATCTCTTTCCTGTCATTCTTTTTTTTATTGCATATAAATTCTCAGATATTTATACAGCTACTTTAGTTGTCATCGGTGCGACATTTTTCCAGGTCATTTATAGCAAGCTCGTTCATAAACGTGTGGATAAATTACTGATATTTAATGCGGTATTGATCAGCATTTTAGGCGGCACGACTTTATGGCTGCATGATGCAAATTTTATTAAATGGAAGCCCAGTATTTTGTACTGGCTGTTATCATGCACACTACTTTTTTTTCAATTTTTCAAGAAAAAAAATCTCGTTAAAAATCTTATGGGTCAACAAATTAAATTAAATGATAAAACCTGGAATCAAGTGAACATGACTTCCGCTTTATTTTTTGCAGGCTTGGGCGCACTAAATCTTTATGTCGCCTTTAATTATTCAGAGAGTACTTGGGTAAATTTTAAATTATTTGGTATTACAGGTTTGATCATGTGCTATGCAATTTTTATCGGTGTTGTTGCATCCAGATCTAGTCATAAATAATATGTTTTACGCCATCATCGCTCAAGACAGTCCGGATAGCTTACAAAAAAGAATAGCGCATAGGCCGCAACATTTAGCGCGTATTCAAGTATTACAAAATCTAGGGAAATTGCTCCTTGCAGGACCATTCCCAGCGATTGATGCCGTTGATCCAGGTAAAGAAGGCTTTAGCGGCAGTCTTATTGTGGCTGAATTTGAATCTCTTCATGATGCCATTCACTGGGCCCATCAAGATCCTTTTTATACTGCAGGTGTTTACGCCTCAGTTGAAGTTAAACCTTTTAGAAAAACGCTTCCCTAAATCTGATGCTTCAAGATCTTATTAAAGAAAGGCTTGCATTTTTAGAGCCAACACATTTGAGTATTAAAGACTTAAGTGATCTTCATAAAGGCCACGCTGGAAATACGGGTGGCGGACATTTTGATTTGGAAATTACAAGTTCGCATTTTTTAGGAAAATCAACGATAATGAGACATCGCATCATATACGACGCGCTTAAAGATTTAATTCCTCAAAAAATTCATGCACTAAGTATCAAAGCTGACTTGCCCTAGGAATCACTCTTCTTAATAATTAATAACCAAGGACTTTTATGTTTTCTTTTATCAAAACCTTTATTTTTGTTTCAATTATCCAGCTTGGAAGTTTAGCTCAAGCAGCCGATTTAAATATTTCGGTCAATGGAAAGCCTATCAAAAAGAATTTATATGAATTCGTAGTTAAGGATCTCACGAGTCGTGGCCAAAAAATGGATGACAATCTTAATAATATGATTGCGAATCGTATGATTGCGATGGAGCTTATCAATCAAGAAGCAGAAAAAACAGGACTTAATAAAGATACCAACTATCTTTTAAAAGAAGAATTGGCGCGTAAGGAAATGTTGTACAACACATTCTTACAAAATTACGTTCAAAAAAATCCTATTTCTGAAGCTGATATTAAAAACGCCTATGAACAATATAAAAAAGATTTAGGAGCTCAAGAATTTAATGCGAAACATATTCTTGTAGCAAGCGAGCAAGAAGCTAAAGATATCATTGCTGAACTGAATAAAGGAGGCAGCTTTGCTAAAATTGCTAAAGACAAATCAAAAGACCCTGGCTCAAAAGATAAAGGGGGCGAGTTGGGTTGGTTTCCAGCAAATACAATGGTCAAACCATTTGCTGAAGCGCTCAGTGCTCTTAAAAAAGGCAGCGTTTCAGCAGCGCCCGTTCAAACTCAATTTGGTTGGCATGTGATTAAATTAGAAGATACTAGACCGCTTCAAGCGCCAGAATTTGATAAAGTCAAAGACGATTTAGCTAAAACACTTCAACAAAAACAACTCGACAAGCTTGTATTAGATCTTAAAGCAAAAGCTAAAATCGTAGATAACCGCAAATAAAGGCATCTATCTTAAGATGTGACTGAAAGCCTGCGCTATGCAGGCTTTTTTGTATATAATAATAAGAATCATTATCATTTAGATATTTATGACTACCTTATTAGAATTATCTGAAGGACAAACAGGTATCATCCATAAGCTCAATATGGATCGTTTACTTATCCAGAGGCTCAACGCTATGGGCCTGCGTCGCGGCAAAAAAATCACTGTCCTTAGAAAGGCTCAATTTCAAGGTCCTTTTCATATCATGATTGATACCACTGAACTTATGATTAGAGAGCATGAGGCCTCATTAATTAAAATTACACCCTACCCTTTATGAAACGTATTGCCCTCTTAGGTATGCCTAATACAGGAAAGTCGACGCTTTTTAATCGACTCAGTGGTTCATCTACCCGCGTGGGTAATTGGCCAGGCATTACTGTAGACCTTCATGCAGTTAAGACGTTATTGGGCGGGCATATGGTGGAATTAGTTGATCTGCCGGGTATTTACGATCTTCAAGGCCTGTCTGAAGATGAAAAGATTGTCCAAAGCTTTATCAACAAACATCGAATTGACTTAGCTATTGTCGTTTTATGCAGCGCTCAAATTGAACGACAACTTTCTTTGTTGCTGCAACTTCAAAAGCTTCATATTCCCTGTGTATTAGCTCTTAATATGCATGATGAAGCCAAAAAGATGGGTATTACGATTAATGAGAAGTTATTAGCAAAAATGCTCAAAACATCTGTTGTTAAAACGAGTGCTAAGTATGGTGAAGGCATGACTGAACTTTTAAAAGTCTGTACAGCATTAATCAATCAAAAAATCACGACACCTATCAAAAAAATTAAACCCCTTAAAGTGTCTGATCAAGTATCCAATGAAAAAACGATTCAGCGTTTAATTGAAGTAACCGTTAAATATCCGATTAAATTGAATGATAAAAATACTAAAAAATTAGACGCACTTTTTTTAGACCCCTACTGGGGCTTGCCTATTTTCTTTTTTATTGTGTTCTCAATTTTTCAATTTATTTTTACATTAGGAAAACCTATTCAAGACTTGATGAACCAATTTTTTAATTATTTTAGAGTGGATTTTCTTGAGCCTTTATTTATTAATCACCATGGTATTTTTCAAAGCCTACTTCTAGATGGCATTTATCTAGGTGTCACCACCGTGGCAGCTTTTGTACCCATTATTATTCTTTTCTTTTTGATTATGAGTGTTGTGGAAGATAGCGGATATTTTTCGAGAGCAGCATTCTTGATGGATGCTCTCATGGAAAAAATAGGTTTGGATGGTAGAGGTTTTGTCATGATGCTCATGGGTTTTGGTTGTAATGTTCCAGCTCTCATGGGTACTAAAATTATGCGGACAAAAGAGCTTCGTCTTTTAACCATGTTTGTGATTCCATTCTCATTGTGTTCAGCAAGACTTCAGGTATTTTTATTTATTATCACAGCACTCTTTAGTGCTAAATATGGGCCGCTTGTTCTTTTTTGTCTTTATCTATTAAGTTTTTTTACTATTTTTATTTCAGCTTTAATCTTTAAGCATCAGTTTAAAAATAAAGAGCCGATCATTATTGAATTGCCACCTTACCGCTTTCCTACAATGAATCACATCATCAAAAGAAGTATGCTTGAAATTAAACATTTTCTAACGCGCGCTACCAAATTTATTATTATTGGAGTTTTGCTTGTATGGGCACTGACACATTTTCCAACAGATGTGCCTATCGCCAGCGAATTAAGTTATTCAGGGCAGCTAGGTAAATGGCTATCTCCTATTTTTCATCCTATAGGCATAAATGAACAATTGGTGATCGCATTAATTTTTGGATTTATTGCTAAAGAAATTGTGATTGGTGCCTTAGCTGTGATTTATGGTGTTGAAGGAACGGCACTAGCACATCATCTTTATACCAATGTAAGTCAAATACAAGCGATCAGTTTTATGATTTTTACCCTCATTTATACACCTTGCCTTTCAACAATCGCAACGCTTAAAAATGAATCTAAAAACCTTTCATTTGTGATTTATTCAGTCTCCTGGGCGCTCCTTCTTGCCTGGGTCTTTAGCTTTATCTTCTATCAAACCTCACTCTACTTTTCCACTTAATTTAATCAAAATTAACGAGGTTTAAAAAAATAGCTTCTGTTAAAATCATAAGCTTAAAGTAACGTCTTAAAAACTACCCAAAACATGCAAAGCCAAGAAATTATTCATATTGCTGGCGGTCCAGCTTTTTCAAAGTTTAGAAAAGAAAAACTGCTTGGAAAACTTCAAACAGTTAATCCTCAAATCAAAGATATTCATTCCGAATATCTTCATCTTGTGTGGTGTGAGAAAAAAATTAACGCATCAGAAAAAGATACCTTAGAAAAAATTCTTCACTATGGCCCAAAAGCACAGGCATTAGATTTTAAACAAAATTCTATTATCACCATTCCTAGACCGGGTACGATATCGCCGTGGGCCTCAAGAGCCACTGATATTGCAAACCACTGTGGGCTTCATGATATCAAGCGTATTGAAAGAGCGATTGCGATTTATATTGAATTAAAGGATGAGACCTTATTATCTGAAGATCAAAAGAAAGTGCTAGCTCTATATCTCTATGATCGCATGACAGAAGTTTCTATCTTTAATCTTGATGACGCAAAAGCACTTTTTTCTAACTTAGCTCCTAAGCCTATTCAATATGCTGAGATACTCGAGGGCGGCAAAAAAGTCCTAAATGATTTTAATAAAAAACTTGGGCTAGCTTTATCTGAAGATGAAATTGATTACTTATTTAACTACTTTACGTCTATTAAAAGAAATCCTACAGATGCAGAACTCATGATGTTTGCCCAAGCAAATTCAGAACACTGTCGCCATAAAATATTTAATGCAGATTGGATTGTGGATGGAGAGATACAATCTAAATCTCTTTTTGGCATGATTAAGAATACGCATCAGTTACATCCTGGGAATACCGTTGTGGCTTACTCTGATAATTCTTCTATTGTAGAAGGCGCTAAGATCAATCGATTTTATCCTAATCAAAATGGTGTTTATAACAATCATGAAGAATTAACTCACTTTATTATGAAAGTGGAAACGCATAATCACCCAACAGCGATCTCTCCTTTCTCGGGCGCTGCCACTGGTGCAGGCGGGGAAATCCGAGATGAAGGCGCTACAGGAAGAGGTTCTAAACCCAAAGCCGGTCTTACAGGTTTCTCGGTTTCTAATTTACGTATCCCTGAATTTATTCAGCCTTGGGAAAAAGACCATTACGGCTCACCTTCTCGCATATCTTCAGCACTTCAAATTATGATCGATGGTCCGATTGGGAGCGCTTCTTATAACAACGAATTCGGTAGACCCAATATTGCAGGTTACTTTAGAACCTTAGAAATTGAGCATGATGATGAGGTTAAAGGTTTTCATAAACCCATTATGTTGGCGGGTGGCATTGGAAGTATTAATGATATTCATACCAAAAAACACGCGATTCCAGCAGGTGCGCTCCTCATACAAATTGGCGGTCCTGCCATGCTAATTGGCTTAGGTGGAGGTGCTGCATCAAGTATGGGCACTGGATTTAATGCAGAAAATTTAGATTTTGATTCAGTACAACGGGGTAATCCAGAATTACAAAGAAGAGCGCAAGAAGTAATCGATCGATGCTGGCAATTAGGTACGGATAATCCAATTTTAAGTATCCATGACGTAGGCGCGGGTGGTTTATCTAACGCATTTCCTGAGTTAGTCAATGATGGCGGGGTTGGCGCGACATTCCAATTACGTTCGATTAATAATGAAGAGCCAAGTATGTCCCCTCGAGAGCTTTGGTGTAATGAAGCTCAGGAACGATATGTGTTAGCCATTGAAGAAAAAGATCTTGATCTATTTAAGTCGCTTTGCGAGCGAGAAAGATGTCCATTCGCTATCGTAGGTATTGCAAAGAACACTAAAGATCTCATTGTTGAAGATAGCCTTCTTAAAACAGATGCTGTCCATATGGATTTATCTATTCTCTTAGGTAAGCCGCCTAAGATGACGCGTGACGTAAAAAGAAAACAAAAAAAACTTAAGGCTTTTGCTACAGAAGATATTGATATCAAAGAAGCGGCATATAGAATTTTAAGATACCCAGCGGTCGCAAATAAGATGTTTCTCATTCATATCGGCGATCGATCTGTGACGGGATTGATTTCAAGAGATCAGCTTGTGGGTCCATGGCAGTTGCCTGTGGCTGATGTTGCAGTCACATTATCATCTTTCGATAGTTTATTAGGCGAAGCATTTGCAATCGGTGAAAAAACTCCTATTGCGATGATAGATGCGAAAGCTTCTGTGAGAATGGCATTAGGTGAGGCAATTACAAATTTATCTGCTGCATCTATTCATCACTTAGAGGATGTGAAACTATCAGCTAACTGGATGGCGTCTGCCGGACATGCAGGAGAAGATGCTGCATTATTTGATGCAGTTGAAGAAATAGGTATGCATCTTTGTCCCGATCTAGGCATTAGTATTCCTGTTGGTAAAGATTCAATGTCTATGAAAACTACATGGCTAGATCAATCCCAAGAAAAAACGGTGGTATCACCAGTGTCTCTTATTGTCAGTGCCTTTGCTCCAGTCTTTGATGCTAGAAAAACATTAACGCCGGCACTCAATAGGAGTCTTAAAGATAGTAGCCTTATTTACATCGATTTAGGTTTTAGTAAAAATCGATTAGGTGCCTCATGTTTCAATTTAGTCTTTAATCAAGTGGGTGATGTCTCACCGACTCTTGACGATACCAAAACACTCAAAACATTCTTCGAAATGATTCAAACACTAAAAAATGAAGATGTCATTGTGGCCTATCATGACCGTTCGGATGGAGGACTATTTACAACATTAACTGAAATGGCTTTTGCAGGTCGATGCGGTTTAGATATTGATTTAAGTAATTGTGGGCAAGACATTAAAGCAATTTTATTTAATGAAGAGTTAGGTGCAGTCATACAAGTTAAAAAAGAACATATTGCAGACGTACTTACAAGAATAAATCGTGCTTTAAAAGATCATGCTTTCTTAATTGGTTCAATCAATTCAAACCAGACCATTCATATTCAATATCAAAATAAAACTGTCTTTAAAGATATTAGGTCTAATTTGCAAAATGCCTGGAGCGAAACATCTTATAAAATGCAAGCTATGAGAGACAATCCTGAATGTGCACTTGAAGAGTTTTCGCTAATTTCAGATGATCTTGATCCGGGCATAAACCCTCAATTTGATTTTGAAATCCCACAAACTTTCGCAATTAAAAAAACGAAGCCAAAAATAGCAGTTTTAAGAGAGCAAGGTGTAAATGGTCACGTTGAAATGGCAGCAGCATTTTCAACAGCAGGTTTTGAAGCACACGATGTGCATATGTCAGATATTATCCAAGGCCGGAAATCATTAAATGATTTTTCAGCACTTGTGGCTTGTGGTGGATTTTCATATGGAGATGTATTGGGTGCAGGTGAAGGCTGGGCAAAATCAATTCTATTTAATAAAAAAACGCGTGATACTTTTGAAACATTTTTTTCAAGGTCAGATACCATCGCATTAGGCATTTGTAATGGCTGTCAAATGATGAGTAATCTTAAAGAGATTATTCCTGGGACATCATTATGGCCACATTTTGTTAAAAATAAGTCTGAGCAATTTGAAGCTAGATTTGTATCGGTCGAAATCCTTCCATCCAACTCGATATTCTTTACTGGAATGCATGGCGCCATTCTTCCTATCGCAGTTGCACACGGCGAAGGATATACAGAATACCAAGGCTCCAAGCAAATGAATGATGTTTTAAATCATCAACTTGCAACATTACGCTATGTCGATAATTATCATAAGGGAACTTCGGCTTATCCTATGAATCCAAATGGCTCTCCTCAGGGAATGACTGGATTTACCTCAGAAAATGGACGTTTTTCAATTATGATGCCGCATCCCGAGAGAGTTTTTAGAACGGTACAAAATTCTTGGTATCCTGAAACTTGGGATGAATTGGCGCCATGGTATAAAATGTTTGTAAATGCTTATCAATTTTTTAACTAAATGAAAGAATCACTAAAAATGACGAAATTTTTAAAAACAACACTCACACTAATTTTACTTACCTTTTCAATGCAACTTTTTGCTTTATCAGATGCAGAGGAAATTGAATTTGCAGGCGCTGTCAATGAAGGTAAATTACCTATTGTAAAAAAATACATTGAAGGTAAAAAAGTAGACATCAATGTAACCTACTTTGCATGGAGCCCGTTTCTTATGGCAGCTGCTAAAGGACAATTCCAAACACTCAAATACTTAGCCGATCACGGTGCCGATATTAATTACACTCATCCACTTACGAAAATGAATGCATTTCATCATGCTGCTTTTGATGGCAGAATCGATATGGTTAAATATCTTGCTTCTAAGGGTGCTGATATCAATAAAAAATTGAAGGGTGGCGTTTCCATTGTTCGTATTGTAAAAGAAAAAGGCGATACAAAAATGGCAGACTTACTTCTTTCTTTAGGTGTGAGCGAAGAAGGCTGTGAAGATAAATGTCTTTAATTAATAAGGCTCTTAATTAAATTATGAAATATTTACGTGTTTTTTTAGTTATATTTTTAACGGTCATAAGTGTAACTTTAAATGCACATGAATCACTTAATACTATATCAGGCCTTGTAAGCCCTGAATCAGTGGTTCAAGATGCTAAGGGCGACATTTATGTATCTGAGATTGGTGAATTCAATAAAGATGGTGATGGAAAAATTACACGTATTTCAATCGATGGCAAACTTTCAACATTTGCAAGTGGTATGGATGATCCTAAAGGCTTAACCTTTATTGGTAAATCTTTATATGTGACAGATAAGAATCGAGTGTTGAAAGTTGAGCTTAATGGTAAATGGACTGTGTTTGGAAGCACTATGGCATTTCCACAAACACCTGTTTTTCTAAATGATATTACTTCAGATGATGCGGGCAATTTATATGTGAGCGATAGTGGCAATCTTAAATCAGGTGGTGCCATTTATAAAATTGCTCAGAATAAAAAAATTACTCTGGTACTTAATGAAGATACCCCAGAAATTTTGGCACCTAATGGCCTTTGGATTATTAAAAACGATCTATATGAAGTGGATTTTTCAAGTGGCATTCTATATAAAATCAATTTAAAAAATAAATCAATTTCAAAAATTGCTGAAGGATTTGGCGGCGGGGATGGCTTAATTAAATCGGGAAATAACTTCTTTGTCAGTGATTGGAAAAATGGAAAGATTTTTAAGTTGCAAGGCGGCAAAGTAAGCTTATTTAAAGACGGCTTTTCAGCTGCTGCTGACATAGCCCTAACTTACGATAAAAAATCTATCATGACACCAGATATGAAAGCCGGTTCCATCACCTTCGTTCCTATTCATTAATTTAATCATGGAATTAAGAGCTCACTGCTTAAAGGCTCTTGCTTCAAGTGATTTAAATCATAAATTAAATCAAGTCAAAGTTATATATGAATCTTTTAGGTCACATCAGGTGACGATCGATTCGAAAGTAGCCATGCGGCATTCCTACCATTTACCAGGCGCGCCCGTAAAACCTCAAATTGTTCCGCCACGACTTGTTGAGAAAAGATCGGCTTCTACCGAACACGGCAAATTAATATTCGTTCATGCACTAGCCCATATTGAATTTAATGCAATTAATTTAGCGCTCGATATTATCTGGCGCTTTAAAAATCTTCCAGATCAATTTTATGGCGACTGGCTTCAAGTCGCTTATGAAGAACATATACATTTCAATTTACTTAATGATTATCTTAAAAAATTTGGTTTAAATTATGGCAGCTTCAATGCACATAATAGTCTTTGGGAAATGGCTGAGAGAACTCGTCATGACCTAATTCATCGCTTAGCACTCATTCCAAGAACAATGGAAGCAAGAGGTCTTGATGTGACACCACCTATTATCGAAAAATTTAAACAGCAAAAAGATGATGACATTGCAGAGATTCTACAAATTATTTATGAAGAAGAGATCCGTCATGTATCGATCGGTAATATTTGGTATCGCTGGGCATGCGAAGCTCAAAAACTAGACCCAAATGAAACGTATAAACATCTATTAAAGACTTACGATATTGAATTGAATTATCAAAAATTAAATAAAGAAGCGCGCTATAAGGCGGGCTTCTTAAAAGAAGAACTCATTTAAATCTTAAAAAGATTTAATACACCTTTGAAGTCTGAATGATTTAATTTAAACCGTGCTCTTTCTTGCACAATGGGCTTAGCATGATAAGCAATACTATATTCTGCCTCAGCTAGCATCTTTAAATCATTTGCTCCATCACCAATCACGATCGTTTTTGATTTGTCGATGTTGAGCTTCACTTGAAAATCTCTAACTGTTTGAGCCTTAATCTCATCATTGACAATTCGACCTAGTACTTTGCCAGTTAATTTTTTATTCGTTATTTCAAGCTGATTAGATATGGCAACATCAATACCTAATTCATCTTTAACATAATCTGCAAAGTAACTAAAACCACCTGAAACTAATACAGTTGTAATATTATTTTTTCGGCAAGCGTCAATCCAGGCTTTTGTACCAGGATTAAACTTTAATCTTTCTTTTATTACTTTGAAAAGAATTGCCTCATCTAAACCTTCCAATAAAGAAACTCGTTTAATGAGGCTTTGCGAAAAATCAATTTCACCCATCATTGCGCTTTTGGTAATTCGGGCCACATCTTCTTTTTTGCCACACATATCGGCAATTTCATCAATACATTCAATCGCTATGAGTGTGGAGTCCATATCCATCACACATAAACTAAACTCATTTAAAGGTGTGAATTTATCGAACATTGCAAAATCTATCTGCTTTGCATTTAATTGGCTTTTCAATCTTTCCGATATGGGCTCATGAACATCATAGATGGCCACGTTATCGTTGAGAATCTCGGGCTCAGAAGATAATATTTCAAAAATTTCTGGTAAAAAACTTTTGAGATTATGTATGGATTGGATTAATAATTTCATAGTAATAAATCAATGATCTAAGCCTAAAGAATAATAATTCTAACATTGCTACGAAAATAAAATTCTTAACTAGCATGTTTATCTAAATTCATAGAAAATAATGCTTATTTAGCTCATTATTTAACATGAATCTCCACGAATATCAGGCCAAACAGTTAATCGCAAAATACGGTATTTCTATTCCAAAGAGCGTTGTAATTAAGTCTCTTGATGAGCTAGATCAATCGATTGAGCACCTCAATACACCTTCTTATGTCATTAAAGCGCAAATTCACGCGGGTGGCAGAGGAAAAGCGGGTGGCGTTAAAATTGTAAGCTCTAAAAAAGAAGCCATAGATGTTGTGAATTCACTTCTACATAAAAAGCTTGTTACATACCAAAATAAGCCAGATGGTCAGCCAGTTAACGCCCTTCTCATTGAAGAATCTTGTGATATTGAAAAGGAAATATATTTCTCTATTTTGGTAGATAGGCAATCTGAAAAAATTGTTGTAGTTGCTTCCTCAGCTGGAGGTATGGAAATTGAAGAGATTTCTAAAAATAATCCTGAAAAAATTATTAAAGAAACATGCAGCCCTATTAATGGCCTCATGGATTTCCAGTCAAGAAATATAGCTTTTGCACTAAAACTGCCTAATGAAATTATTAATGACTTTGTTAAATTTGCTAAAACCGCTTTCAAGGCTTTTATTGAGAATAATCTATCCTTATTAGAAATTAATCCCTTGGCTGTCACTCCTCATAAAAAAATTATTGCTGTGGATTGCAAAATTACTGTTGATGATAATGCGCTTTATAAACAAAAAACATTATCTGAGCTTCGTGATTGGTCACAAAATGACTCTAAAGAAGCTGAGGCTTTTAATGCTGGTCTTAATTATATTGCTCTCAAAGGAAATATTGGCTGCATGGTAAATGGCGCTGGTCTTGCCATGGCAACTATGGACCTTATTAAACTATACGGCGGAGAGCCGGCAAACTTTTTAGATGTAGGTGGAGGTGCAACCTCTGAAACAGTGGCTAAAGCTTTAAAAATTATTCTTGATGATAAAAATGTTCAAGTGGTCCTAATTAACATCTTTGGCGGCATTATGCGCTGCGACATCATCGCAGAAGGCATTATTGCTGCAATCAAAGAAGTTGGCATAAAAATACCTATTGTCGTAAGGCTCGAAGGGACTAATGTTGATCTGGGTAAAAAATTATTACAAACAAGCGGATTGAATATTATGGCCGCAAATACACTTTCAGACGCAGCCACTATTGCAACCAGCTTAATTAAGAAATAAATATGTCTATTCTTATCAATAAATCTACAAAAGTTATTTGCCAGGGTTTTACTGGCAAACAAGGTACCTTTCATTCAGAACAAGCACTCGCTTATGGCACAAAATTAGTAGGCGGTGTTACGCCTGGCAAAGGTGGCGCATCACATCTTAATTTACCTGTATTTAATACGGTAAGAGATGCTATTAAAACAACAGGGGCTAATGCATCTGTGATCTATGTTCCACCCGCTTACGCTGCTGACTCAATCATTGAAGCGTCAGAAGAAGGTATAGAAATTATTGTTTGTATAACAGAAGGTATTCCTATACAAGATATGATTAATGTCAAAGCAGCGATTCGCGCTAATCAATCTAAGCTCATTGGGCCTAATTGTCCTGGTGTTATTACACCTGGTGAATGTAAGATTGGTATCATGCCTGGTAGCATCCATTTACCTGGATCTATTGGTATTATTTCAAAATCAGGCACTCTCACTTATGAAGCCGTTCAGCAAACAACGATGCTTGGTCTGGGACAAAGTACATGTGTAGGGATTGGTGGAGATCCCATCAAAGGACTTAATTTTATTGAATGCTTACAAATGTTTGAGGAAGATAAAAACACCAAGGGCATTATTTTAGTCGGTGAAATTGGCGGCTCAGATGAAGAAATAGCTGCTGAATACATTAAGCATCACATTAAAAAACCTATTGCAGGATATATCGCCGGCATTACAGCGCCTGAAGGAATAAGAATGGGTCATGCAGGCGCTATTATCTCTAAAGGTTCTGGTCTGGCAATAGATAAAATCAAAGCGTTAGAAAAAGTTGGTGTCAGTATGTCTAAATCGCCGGCAGATATGGGACTCACCATGCAAGCATTATTAAAGAAATAAAAATTGTTTAAAAAAACTCTTCTCATATATTCTCTCATTGCTTCTTTATTTGCTTCCGTTGCAAATGCAGAAGAATCTGTGAATTATCTTTTAACCGCAGCTTCAAAGGGCGATCTTGAAATAGTGAATGCGATTTTAGAAAGTGGAGGAAATCCAAACACCAAAGATGAAGATGGTGTCACCGCGCTCATGTATGCCGCAAGAAAAGATATGGATAAAATAGTGGCACTTTTAATTAAAAAAGGTGCGGCGGTGAATGCAACTGAAAATAATGGCTGGACCGCATTAATGTTTGCGGCTAAGAAAAATTATGTACGATCAGCCCAGTTACTTTTAGATAATGGAGCGGATCCCAAAATAAGAGACAATGATGGATGGAGCGCTTATGGATTGGCTGCCATATCAGGATTCCATACCACCGTAGATCTTTTAATTAAGCACGGAATTGACCCCAATAATACGAATGATGCTGGACAAACTGTGTTGATGTATGCCGCAAAAAATGGTGATATTAAAACAATTGAAATACTTCTTGATCATGGCGCTGATCCAAATATTGTAGATAAGTATAAATGCAGTCCTCTTATGTATGCTGCTAGAGAGGGGAATGCCGACGCGGTAAGCCTTTTTATTAAGCGTGGCGTAAAGGTTGATTATGAAGATCAATTTAATTGGACGGCGCTGACTTGGGCAACTAAAAAAAATCATTTTCAAGTCGTGAAAATCCTGATTGGAAGTGGCGCTAATGTTGACAGAAAAGATTCTGATGGGACGCCAATTGTTCACTATGCTGTAGTAAATAAATCCAAAGAAATGATTCAGTTATTCATTGATTCACACGTCAATTTAAAAGCGAAGGATCGTTATGGATTAACAGTGCTTGTATATGCCCTAAAAGCTAAAAATACAGAGCTTGTTGATTTGATTAAAAATGCAGGTGGTAGTTACTAAAATCTATGAAGATAGCACTAGCCCAAATAAACTCATTTGTTGGTGATATTGAAAATAATAGTAAGCTTATTATTAAATCTGCTAAAGATGCTTTAAAAAAAGGTGCAGAATTAGTTGTTACCCCTGAGCTTTCTATATGTGGCTATCCACCAGAAGATCTTGTACTAAGGCAAGATTTCCTGGATGCATGTTCAAAATCATTAAAAAAAATTGCACGCGACTTACCTTCGATTAAAGTCATTGTAGGCCACCCTTTACAAAAGGATGGCAAAATCTACAATGCTGCATCATTACTTTTTAATGGAAAAATTCAAGGCACTTATTTTAAACAGACACTCCCAAATTATGGGGTTTTTGATGAGAATAGATATTTTGCATCAGGGAAAAAGGAATTTATATTTGTACACAGGAGCTTAAAGATTGGCCTACTTATCTGCGAAGATGCTTGGACTTTTTCACCAAGCAAATTACTTAAGAAAAAATCAGTTGATAGCATTATTGTAATTAATGCATCTCCTTATGAAATAGGAAAATCTGATGCTCGAATAAAAATTATTTCTAAGTTAGCAAAAGAAACTAAATCAACTGTCATCTACCTCAACGCAATTGGTGGTCAAGATGAGCTTATATTTGATGGTGGTTCATTTGTAGTTAATAAAGAAGCAGATCTCGAACATCAATCTTTATTCTTTAAAGAAGATTTAGCTATTATTGACATCCTTTCAAAAAAGAGTATTAAAATTAACTATCGTAAAACCCTACATAGCAAAGAAGCGCACCTTTATGAAGCGCTTAAGTTAGCTCTTAAAGATTATGTATTTAAAAATAATTTTAAAAGTTTATTTATAGGCTTATCGGGTGGTATTGATTCAGCTTTAGTTTTGGCATTAGCAAATGACACGTTTGATAAAAAAAACATTACTGCCGTCATGATGCCTTCTGAATTTACAGCAAAAATAAGTATTACAGAGTCTCGTAAACTTATTAAAAATACAGGTGTTAACTACAAAGAAATAGACATTCAACCTATTTTTAAACTTTTTAGAAAAACATTATCTGGTGAATTTAAAAATAAGCCCTTTGATACAACAGAAGAAAATTTACAAGCTCGTGTTAGAGGTGTTTTATTGATGGCCTTATCTAATAAATTTAATGGTCTTGTGATATCTACGAGCAATAAGAGTGAAACAGCTGTCGGCTACACAACTCTTTATGGGGACATGGTAGGGGGTTTTGCGCTTCTTAAAGATGTGCCTAAAACATGGGTCTATAAATTAGCTCAATATAGGAATTCACTATCGGCGATTATTCCAAATGAAATTATCAAAAGACCTCCTACTGCTGAGCTAAGACATAACCAGCTTGATCAGAATAGTCTCCCTGAGTACGAGATTCTTGATAAGATAATTGAGTTATATATTGAAAAAGATTTAGATGTGGCATCTATTATAAAAAAAGGTTTTTCTAGCAAAAATGTGCATCACGTTGTAAAGTTAATTAACAATAACGAATTTAAAAGATCTCAAAGCCCTATAGGTCCAAAAATCACGCGTAGAGCTTTTGGTAAAGACAGAAGATACCCAATTACCTTTAAACATTAATAAAAATTAAAGAGAGAAAGCAGATGAAGAAAATTGAGGCAGTGATTAAACCCTTTAAGCTAGATGAAGTGAGAGAAGCTCTTTCAGAAATTGGTATCAATGGGATTACAGCAACCGAAGTTAAAGGCTTTGGAAGACAAAAAGGGCATACCGAGCTCTATAGAGGAGCGGAATATGTTATTGATTTTTTGCCTAAAATAAAATTAGACATTATTGTTTCAGACAAAATGGTTAAAAAGGTCATTGAGGCAATATCAACTGCAGCTCATACTGGCAAAATCGGTGATGGAAAAATTTTTGTAAGCAATATTGAAGAGGTAGTAAGAATTAGAACTGGCGAATCAGGCGAATCCGCTATTTAGCTAGAAAGTAACTTTCTCAACTTTGCAAGATCTTCAGGGGTATCAACTCCAGACATTGGAGCGTCTTTTGATGTTACAACACCAATCTTGTAACCTGCATACAATATTCTAAGCTGCTCTAACTTTTCAATATCTTCCAATATAGCCTGTCCTAAATTCTTATAGTCTTTTAAAAACTTAGCTCGGTAAGCGTAGATACCAATATGTTTATAGAATCCATCTTTTCCAATTATTTTTTGAGTAAACTCATCTCTAGGAAAAGGAATAGGTGCTCGACTAAAATACAAAGCGTGTGAATTTTTATCTAATACAACTTTGACATTATTTGGATTAATAAAATCATTGTAATCTGAGATGGAATAGCAAGCTGTAGAAACAAGAATGTCTCTTTTAAGATCCAAATATTCAGCAACTTGATTAATTAATAATGGATCAATAAGTGGCTCATCACCTTGAACATTAACGACAATCTCATTATCTGACCAACCCATCGAATTAACGACTTCTGCTATACGGTCAGTTCCAGATTTATGACTAGCTTTAGTCATCATTGCTTTAAAGCCATACTTTACGACGACATCGAAAATATTTTGATCATCAGTTGCAACCACAACCTCATTAGCTTTACTTTTCAATGATTGTTTTACAACATGGATCACCATGGGAATACCAGCAATATCTAACAAAGGCTTTCCTTCTAATCGACTACTTTGATATCTCGCTGGAATAACAATTTTAAATGTCATGAATAGTCTTCATTACTCTGAAGTTCTCTCGCTTCGCTCTCAAGCAAAATAGGAATACCATCTTTAATCGGATAAGCGAGATTCGCAGACTTCGATATGAGCTCGTTTTGTTCTTTTTTATAAATTAATGGCCCCTTGGTCACTGGGCAAACTAAAATTTTTAATAGGTTTTTATCCATGATTTATATATCTCAACTTTTTTAAAATGACATCAGTAAATTTTGAATCAACTTCAGCAATAACTGGCAGATACCAAAAATTATTTCTAGAAAACTGCTGGCATTTAACAGCGTCTTTTTCAGTCATTATAATATTCTTGTCATTCATATCCCTAAAATCTTTTTTTGAAAATTTATAATGATCTTGAAAGGCTGAGCTACTAAATAAGATGTTGTATGTCTTAAGATAATCAAAAAAACGATCTGGGTTACCAATTCCCGCTATGGCATGAATATTTTTTAAACTCAGGTTATTTAAATGTATTTTTTTGTTGGTTTTCAAATTAATTAGCAAATGTCCCTTATATTTCATCAGGTAGCTACCGTCTATTACTTTCTTATGATTACATACGATGGCATCAACAGTTTTCAATTTGCTCCTAAATTCTCTAAGGGGTCCTGCTGGTAAAAGATATCCATTTCCAAATTTCCTAGTCCCATCTATCACTAGAACTTCTAGATCGCGCCTTAATCGATAATGCTGAATTCCATCATCAGACAAAATAACATCTGTTTTTGCATATTTTTTAACAAGCGCCTTTGCTGCTAAGACCCTATCTTTTGAAACAAAAACTGGCAAATGAGTGTGTTTTTGAATCAACATAGGCTCGTCTCCTGCCTCAGCTACATCACTTTTTTGACTCACTTCCATCACCCCTTCAGTTTTAGAGCCATACCCCCTGCTTATAATGCCTGGGCGATATCCATTTTTCTTTAATTCATTTGCAAGGTAGATAATTAAAGGTGTTTTACCTGTGCCGCCGGAAGTAATATTTCCAACTACAATCACAGGGATTTTTAGTTTAAATGACTTTAGAAAATTAAATTGATAAAGAGTTTTTCTAATAAAAGATATTAATAAAAAGACTGCTGACAAAGGGAGAAGTAATAAAGAAACTAAGCTTTTCGAATAATGGATCTTAGTGAGGGTTTCAGATGGACTCAAAATATTACTTCAGACCTTTTTTGTATAATACTGAGTAATGCTTACATCGCTTAAT
>BJGS01000019.1 GCA_014190615.1 Methylophilaceae bacterium | reverse complement strand
AATATTCTTATTATCTTCGTTTAATGATTTAAAGCGTTCGTAATTTCTCTTATCTCTAATAAATTCATTTTTTAAAATATCAATTTGATTTTTTATTTCATTAAGTTTATTTTTTTGCTCAATAAGTGTATCTAGGCTTAATACATTTCCGTAACTGGTAATTGTTTTAGTATGTGTTGCAACTTTTATTTTCTCAGTCTTAATTCCACTATTTGTTTGTACTACTTTTGAGATAACGACAAAATCAAGTCCATTCTCTTTTTTGATGTATGAGTTTGTTTTTTTTGTATCTGTAGGATCATTTGCATTATTAAATTCATCCCGTCCTAAGTAAGTTAATAGCCATATTAGAAGGGCGATAAGAATGCCTTGGATGACGACAAATAATGTTAATTTATTTTTCATTGTTCATGACTTGAGTTTGCTTAATAATTGGATATTGCAAAATGCTTTCGAAATCAAAGCCACTCTGAATCAATGCTACTTTATTTTCAAAGAGTTTTCGCTTAAATTGCATATTTTTTAATTTTTCTTTTGTGAATTCTAAACGGTCAATTTCGCCATCGTTGAATTTTTTGTCTAATCCATTTTCGACATCTTTAATGGATTGACTGTCTTCAACACCTCTATTAACTAAAGCTTGATTAGTTTGGTAATTGTTAGCCAATTTTGCAATATCATTAAGTATTGAGGTTTGTATTTTTTCAATAGAAAGCACTTCTATATCGCTAATCTTTTTAGCTTGATTGATCAGTGACTCATTTTTCTTGGCTGATGGAATCAGCGTAGACAAACCGAGAATCCACTTACTCGCGCCATAATCATATAAATATGCTGGCGAAAATGTTATATCTGGGTATTGTTCAGCAATTTGGAGCTTAAGTTTGGATTCTGCGAGAGCGTATTGTGCGAGAGCTATTCTTAAATCTATTCGATGATATATACCTAAATTATTAAGCTTCTCTTTGTTTGATTCGTTACTTAACGTACTGTCAAATTCATTTATAAATCCTTCTATATTAAGAGGGGCTAATATCAATAAATTAAATTTTTCGGGAGTGAGGCCAGTAATCTTTCCAAGCATTGCCCTGAGTTCTGCAATATGTATTTGCTCGTCATTTAATTTTTTAATATTTCTATTAAGTTCAAGCTGGCTCAGGTCTAATTCGGAAGAAGAGGTAATGCCTGCTATTTTTCTTTTTTTAAGCATATTGAGAATATCGTTTTGCATTTTAACTTCACTTTTAATCACCTGAATATTCAATAGGCTTCTTTGATAGTCTAGATAAGTGCTTGTGAGCTCAGTTTTAATGTCCCAAGCTAATTTTCTAAGTTCGAGTCTCTTGATTAATGTTTGATTGATAGCCTTTTCTTCACGAATTTTGGCTTTATTAGCTGTTTCAAAGAGGGTGCTGAAATTAATACCAAGTGCTTTTTTAGATTTATCCTGATTATTACCTTCTCTACCCGCATCAAACCCTATAGATGAAGGGGGTTTAATCGCTGCTATCGACTCTTGATCTTTAGCAATACTCCATTCTTTTTTAGCTATTTCAATTTTGGGATTAAAAAAGAGCGCACAAAGCATGAGTTCATTAAGCCCCCATGTTTTGATTGGCAACTGATCATCCTTTAGCCCTTGATTGAGCAAAAAACTCTTAAATTCAGGGTCCTCTGGGTCTTTTGTACTAATTTTTTCTATGATCTTTTCATTGGCCAAAGTGTGTGGCTGGTAACTTACAAAGCTGCAACTTGATAGAAAAAGCACAAGAAAACTTACTAGAAGTGATGATATGAAAATGTGCAATTTAAGTGCTTGGGTTTTCATTCGTATCTTTAGGTTGGGTTTAAACAATTTCAAAGAATTTACGACATCTTAAATCAAAATATCACTGTATTTCATTGATTCATTGAATTATTCCTTTTCGATAAAGACTAACTTGTTATAAAATAGGGCTAAATTTTTGTTATATATAACTTTTTTAATCATCGCGAGAGTGGCGGAATTGGTAGACGCACTGGATTTAGGTTCCAGCGCCGCAAGGCGTGAGAGTTCGAGTCTCTCCTTTCGCACCACCGATCTAAATTTTAGGGAATTTTAAGCATGGCTACAGCAGTGGAAACATTAAGTAACTTAGAAAGACGTATCACGGTCAAAGTGCCTGTCGAACCTCTTCAAAAAGAGATGTCAACTCGCTTTCAGCGTTTAACGCGAACTGCAAAAGTGCCTGGTTTTAGACCTGGTAAAGCCCCTTTAAAAATGATCGAACAGCAATATGGGCCGCAAGTAAAAGAAGAGGTCTTTGCTGAAGCGATTGAAACTTCTTTTGGTCAAGCTATTCAAGAAAATAAACTACGCGTTATTGGCATGCCTAATATTCAGCATAAGCCACTCAATCAAGTTCATGAAGAATTTGAATATACCGCAACATTTGAAGTATTTCCTGAAGTCACTTTAGGTGATTTTAAAGCGGTTTCAATTGAGAAACCTGAAGCTCAAATTACCGACAAAGATGTTAATAAAACAATTGATGTATTACTCAAACAAAGAGCTAAATTTATTGAGTCTTCGGACGCTTCTGCTAAAGGCGACAGACTTACGTTAACTCTCACCTCATTTATAAATGACAAACAAGTTGAAACGACAGGGGATAAACCTATTCAGATTATTTTAGGTGATGATTCTCGGTTTGCAATTTTTGACGACCATCTTGTGGGCGGTAAAGCGAGTGAGTCTAAAACATTTGAAGTTAATTACCCAGAAACACATAACCCTAAAGAATTGGCAGGAAAAAAAGTTCAATACAACGTGAATTTTATTTTAGTTGCAAAACCTAAACTTCCAGAAGTGAACGGTCAATTTGCACAGTCACTTGGTGTGGCAGACGGTAATGTAGATAAGATGCGTGAAGAAATTAAACAAAGCCTAGAGCAAGAATTAGATAAAAGAGTACAAATTAAACTCAAAGAACAAGTCTTCACTCAATTGTTAGATATTTGTAAAGCAGATTTACCAAAGGCGTTAATTAATGTTGAAATTAATCGCATGGCTCAATCGACTTACGCCAACTTAAAGCAACGCGGAGCAGATTTAAAACAATTTAAGCTTGAACCTTCTATGTTTGAAGATCAAGCGAAGAAGACATGCAAGTTGAGATTAGTTTTAGCCGAAATTGTAGATAAGAATAGTTTGCGCGCATCGCCAGATCAAATCAAAGCTATGGTGAATGAGTTTGCACTTAACTTTGATGACACAGAAGAAGCTATTCAATGGTTTTATGCTGAGCCCTCAAGACTTGAAGAGCCCACTGCGCTTGCAACTGAAGTGAATGTGGTTGAATGGTTTATGACACAATGTAAGGTGCAGAATAAAAAAACAACATTCGATGAACTTATGACAGGACCAGCTAAAGCTTAAACTATGGCTTATACATCCCCAAACAATTTAGGCTACGTGCCTATGGTGATTGAACAAAGCGGTCGAGGTGAACGTGCTTACGATATTTATTCTCGACTTCTAAAAGAACGCGTCATTTTCTTGGTAGGGCCTGTAGATGATATGACTGCTAATGTAATTGTGGCTCAGCTACTTTTCCTAGAGGCAGATAATCCTGATAAAGACATATCTTTATATATCAATTCCCCAGGTGGCTCTGTCACCGCAGGTATGGCTATCTATGACACCATGCAATTTATTAAACCTGACGTGAGCACATTATGTATAGGGCAAGCTGCCAGCATGGGCGCATTATTACTTGCAGCTGGCGAAAAAGGAAAACGTTTTTGTTTGCCTAATTCGCGTGTCATGATTCATCAGCCTTTAGGTGGATTCCAAGGTCAAGCATCAGACATAGAAATTCATGCAAAAGAAATTTTATTTTTAAAAGAAAAATTAAATCAAATTTTAGCAACGCACACGGGTCAAACACTTAAAAAAATTGGCGCTGACACGGATAGAGATAACTTTTTGAGTGCTGAGCAATCTGTTGAATATGGCATGGTAGACCAAGTTATTTCAAAGAGATCCCAAGTCATTTAATGCTAACTCTCTATGGCTACTAAAAGCGACAACGAAAAATTACTCTATTGCTCATTTTGTGGCAAAAGTCAGCATGAAGTAAAAAAACTAATTGCAGGCCCTTCTGTATTTATTTGCGATGAATGTGTTGATTTATGTAATGACATTATCAAAGAAGAAGTTAAGGGTCCAGCAAAAGAAGCCAAAGACCATGATCAACTCCCTTCCCCTAAAGAAATTTGTGATCAACTTGATGAACATGTTATTGATCAAACGAGCGCTAAAAAAAGCTTAGCTGTTGCTGTCTATAATCATTACAAAAGACTTAGAGATAGCAACTCTGATGAAGATATTGAGCATAAAGAAGTAGAGATTTCAAAAAGCAATATTCTTCTGATTGGGCCTACAGGCTCTGGAAAAACACTCCTAGCGCAAACGCTAGCAAAATTACTTGATGTTCCTTTTGTCATGGCAGACGCTACAACACTTACTGAAGCTGGCTATGTAGGAGAAGATGTTGAAAACATTATGCAAAAATTATTGCAAAAATGTGATTACGATATTGAAAAAGCTCAAAGAGGCATTGTCTATATCGATGAGGTTGATAAGATTTCAAGAAAATCTGAAAATCCTTCTATTACAAGAGATGTTTCAGGCGAGGGTGTTCAGCAAGCACTTTTAAAACTGATTGAAGGTACTGTCGCATCGGTTCCTCCTCAAGGCGGACGTAAACATCCCAATCAAGAATTTGTCCAGCTCGACACTACAAATATTCTATTTATTTGTGGCGGTGCTTTTGATGGCTTAGAAAAAATTATTAAGCAAAGATCTGAAAAAGGCGGTATTGGTTTTGGAGCTCAAGTAAATAGCAAAGCTGATGCTAAAGTGATCGGTGATGTTATTAAAGATGTCGAACCAGAAGATTTAATTAAATTTGGCTTAATCCCTGAGTTTATAGGCAGACTCCCTGTTGTTGCGACGCTTGAATCTTTAAGTGAAGATGCTTTAGTTCGCATTCTGACTGAGCCTAAAAATGCCTTAACTAAACAATATATTAAGCTATTTGCGATGGAGCATGTATCACTCGAGTTTAGGCCGTCAGCATTGAGGTTGATTGCTAAAAAAGCACTTGAAAGAAAGACGGGCGCGCGAGGTCTACGTTCTATTATGGAGCATGTCTTGTTAGATACAATGTATGAATTGCCATCTATTAAGAACCTTGAGATGGTTGTTATTGATGATGGTGTTATTGAACAATCAAGTAAACCTATACTTTTATTCTCAGAAAAGAAACAAGTTTCAGGAAAAAAATAAGCTTCGCGGTTAGTCAGCAACACCTTGAAATATTATAAACTGACCCCATATCCTAGATTAATAAACGCTTATGAAAGTATCCTATGGCTCAAGAAATTAAAATTACGAACGCCCAACAAGATTTTATGCCCCTCTTACCCCTAAGAGACGTGGTCGTTTATCCGCATCTTGTGATTCCATTGTTTGTTGGTCGAGCAAAGTCTGTAAAAGCTTTGGAGATTGCTTCCGACAAAGATAAAAAAATAATTTTGGTAGCTCAGAAATCTGCGAGTAAAGATGAGCCAGATGCAAAGGATCTTTATGAATATGGAACCGTAGCGTCCATTCTACAGATGCTGAAACTTCCCGATGGCACAGTCAAAGTTTTAGTTGAAGGTTTAAGTCGTGTAAAAATTAAAGAGGTGCTTGATCAAGAGGCATGTTTCGTAGCTCGATTTGATGAGATCAATATTCCTGAGCCTAAAGATAAAGAATCATTAGCTTTAATGAGAACAGTATTCTCACAATTTGATCAATACGTTAAATTAAATAAAAAAATTCCCCCTGAAATATTAACTTCACTTGCTGCTATTACAGACCCAGGCAGGTTGGCTGATATGATCGCAGCGCATCTCACATTGAAATTAGAAGAAAAACAAACGATTTTAGAAACATTGAAAATTAAAAGTCGCTTGGATCATCTTTTAAAAATTATGGAATCTGAAATTGATATTCTTCAAGTTGAAAAAAGGATTCGTGGTCGGGTTAAGCGTCAGATGGAAAAAAGCCAGAGAGAATATTATCTTAACGAACAAGTCAAAGCTATCCAGAAAGAACTGGGAGAGCAAGATGAAGGTGCTGACTTAGATGAACTTGAGAAACGCATTCAAGAAGCAGGGATGTCAAAAGAAGCTTTTGATAAAGCTACTTCTGAATTTAAAAAATTAAAAATGATGTCGCCTATGTCAGCAGAAGCATCAGTAGTTAGAAACTATATTGATACTTTAATTGCTTTACCTTGGCAGAAAAAAACGAAAATCAGTCATGAATTAGCCCTCGCTGAAAAGATTTTAGATGAAGATCACTACGGACTTGAAAAAGTTAAAGAACGTATCATTGAGTATTTAGCTGTTCAACAAAGAGTTGATAAATTAAAGGCACCCATACTATGTTTAGTAGGCCCTCCGGGTGTAGGTAAAACGTCTCTGGGCCAAAGTATTGCAAAAGCCGTTAATCGTAAATTTATTCGTATGGCTTTAGGCGGTGTGCGAGACGAATCTGAAATTCGCGGTCATCGAAGAACCTATATCGGATCGATGCCTGGTAAGGTTTTACAAAGCATGACTAAAGCAGCAGTAACTAACCCATTATTTTTACTAGATGAAGTAGATAAAATGGGTCAAGACTATCGTGGTGACCCAGCTTCAGCTCTCTTGGAAGTCTTAGACCCAGAACAAAATCATACTTTTACAGATCATTATGTGGAAGTTGAATATGACTTATCTGATGTTATGTTTGTAGCAACAGCTAACTCAATGAATATCCCTGAGCCACTGTTAGATCGCATGGAAATTATTCGTCTATCTGGATATACTGAAGCTGAGAAACTTAATATTGCCTTGCATTACCTTCTGCCCAAACAAATCAAGATGCATGGTTTAAAAAAATCTGAGATTAGCATTACTGCCAAAGTTGTCAGGGAAATTATTCAATATTACTCAAGAGAAGCCGGGGTTAGAAAGCTCGAGCAAGAAATTGCTAAAATTTGTAGAAAAGCTGTGAAAGAATTGCTTAGCAAAAAAGCACTTAAAAAAGTGATTGTGAATAGCAAAAATCTTGAGTCCTATCTTGGCGTCAAAGTCTATGATATTGGCCTTGCTTCTAAGAAGAATCAAGTGGGTCAAGTTACAGGTTTAGCCTGGACTCAGGTAGGTGGTGAATTATTAACAATTGAAGCAGTTGTCCTGCCAGGCAAAGGAAAAACGATTATTACGGGTAAATTGGGTGATGTGATGCAAGAGTCCATCCACGCCGCAATGAGCGTCGTGAGAAGCCGTGCTAAAAAATTAGGTATAGCTGAGAATTTCTATGAAAAAAATGATATTCATATTCATTTGCCTGAGGGCGCTACACCTAAAGATGGCCCAAGTGCTGGAATAGGTATTACTTCAGCGATTGTATCCGCTTTGACTAATATTTCTGTTAGGGCTGATGTTGCTATGACAGGCGAAATAACCCTAAGAGGTGAAGTTTTGCCTATTGGCGGCCTAAAAGAGAAGTTACTCGCAGCCCATCGTGGCGGCATTAAAACTGTTCTTATTCCGGAGCAAAACGTAAAAGATTTGACTGAAATTTCAGATGAAGTTAAAAATGCGCTAGAAATTCATCCTGTTCGATGGATTGATGAAGTTTTAGAGCTTGCTTTAACTAAAATGCCGAAAAGTATAGCGACAAAGGACCAAAAATCGGTTCCTGTACCCCAGAAAAAACTCAGCAATATTACAAAAACCATTACACATTAGCGTAAACCTAGCGTTGGTAAGGACTATGTTGTAAAATAGCCGCCTTACTAATGAGTGTGCATGGGTGCTTAGCTCAGTTGGTAGAGCGTCGCCCTTACAAGGCGAATGTCGGCGGTTCGACCCCGTCAGCACCCACCAATTTTAGTAACAAGTTTTGGAGTGGTAGTTCAGTTGGTTAGAATACCTGCCTGTCACGCAGGGGGTCGCGGGTTCGAGTCCCGTCCACTCCGCCAACATCACTAAGGCGAATCTAAAGATTCGCCTTTTTGTTCATTTAGTGAGAACTTTTTGGTATGTTTTTTTATCAAAAAACTTAAAAGATATAGGATAAATTCGATGTTAGATACATTTAGAAGTTACGCTCAAACCAAAGCTGCAAAAGTTATTTTAGGTCTTATTCTTATTCCCTTTGCTCTATTTGGAATCGACTCATATCTTAATCAAGCTGGAAATAATCTCAGCATCGCCAAAGTGAATGGATACAAAATTGCACTTCCCGAATACAATCGAGCGATTGATAATGTCCGTAACCGCATGACGAGCGACGGTAAAAAAGTAGATCCTGCAATGTTTGATTCATTCGAATTTAAAGAGTCTGTCGTAGATGGCCTCATCACAAAACAACTATTAAATAATGATATTAAAAAATCAAAATTTAAAATTACCGATCAACAGTTAAGCCAATATATTGTTGGCATGCCTGAGTTTCAAAAAGACGGAAAGTTTTCACAAGAGCTTTACGATAAAGTTCTTCAAAACAATCAACTTACCCCTAAGAAATTTGAAGAAAGCATTAGGAATGATTTGCTCATACAACAAGTACGCGACAGCCTTCAAAAACTTACATTTATTCCACCTAATAATCTAGCGGAAACGTTAAAAGCCACATCACAACAAAGAGAAGTCAGCGTAGTTGAATTTAAAACTAAAGAATTTATGGTTAAAGCTACGATTGCTGAAAAGGATATGCAGTCCTTCTATGATCAAAATAAATCTAAATTTTTAGCACCCGAACAAGTGAAAGCTGAGTTTGTTGTATTTTCATTATCAAGTATTCTCCCGTCTATTAATGTCACTGAAGATGAAGTGAAAGCTTTTTATAAAACAAATGCTGATAAATATCAAAATCAACAACAAAGAGAAGCAAGCCATATTTTAATAGCAGCATCTAAAAATGCTCCACCAGTAGACAAGGCTAAAGCCAAAGCAAAGGCAGAAGATATCCTAAGTCAAATTAAAAAGAATCCTAAACAATTTGAAGAATTAGCGACGAAATACTCTCAAGATCCAGAGTCAGCTAAAAAAGGCGGCGAGTTAGGTGCGTTTGGTCGTGGAATGATGGTTAAACCATTTGATGACGCTGTATTCTCTATGAAAGTTAATGAAGTCAGTGGCATTGTTGAATCTGATTTTGGTTACCATATTATTAAACTCACAAAAATTGTAGGTGAGAGCGGTGGTTTTGATGCAATGAAGCCACAATTAAAAGCTGAATTAATTTACCAAAAAGGACAAGAAAAGTTCGCAGCCCTAACTGAAGAATTTAGCAATAAGGTATATGAGCAGTCATCGAGTCTCGATGCGGTATCGAAGAAATTTAATTTACCTATTCAAAAAACAGATTGGATTAGTCGTAATGATTCTGATAAATTTTTCAAAAATGAAGCTTTAATGAATGCTTTATATACTAAAGAATCAATTAAGGATCATCGCAATACGGAAGCTATTGAAGTAACACCCAACAACCTAATTTCTGCACGAGTGGTCGATTATAAAGCGCAATCTACAAAACCATTTGTTGATGTTAAAAAGAATATTGAGGATTATTTAAAATTTGAAGCTGCGAAGAAAACAGTAGCGAGTGAAGGTGAGTCAGCATTAAAATCTGTTACGGATGTTTCTCGTAAAATTGATTGGCAACCCGCAGTCTTAGTTGATCGAAAAAATACCAAAGGCCTCAGTGAGGCTGTCATTAATCAAGCTTATAAAATGCCTACAGACAAACTTCCTAGTTATAGTGGATTTATAGATGGTAATAATGGTTACATTATTGTTAAAGTGAATAAAGTTGCTTTTCCAAATGACAATAATGAAGAAAACAAAAAAGCTTTTGCTACGGAGTATACAGAGGCATTATCTGCTGAATATTTGACTGCTTACCTTAAAGGATTAAAAGCAAAGGCAAATGTATCAGTTAACCAAAAATTCTTTGAAGCAACACAAAAGAATTAATCGATTGAACCCGCAGCGGTAATATTCATGCCGCCATCTACGTAAGTAATTTCTCCTGTAATACCTGATGCGAGGTCGCTGCATAAGAAAGCTGCTGCATTTCCGACTTCGTCAATCGTTACATTTCGTCTTAAGGCAGCATGTTTTGCATTAAAATCTATCATACGATCAAAGTCAGCAATGCCGGATGCTGCGAGCGTTTTAATTGGACCTGCTGAAACTGCATTCACTCGAATCCCTTTTGGTCCTAGGCTTTGCGCCATATATCTTACATTAGCTTCTAAGCTTGCTTTGGCAAGCCCCATCACATTATAGTTAGGCATTGTTCTTTCTGCACCTAGGTAACTTAATGTGAGTAAGCTTGCATGCTCGCTTAGCATGGGTAATGCAGCTTTAGCTAATGCCGTAAAGCTATAAGAACTTATATCATGCGCTACTCTAAAGTTTTCACGCGTTGTTGCTTCAACGAAATCACCTTTTAAAGCTTCTTTCGTAACAAATGCAAGTGAGTGCACAATGATGTCTAGTGTGTTCCAATGTTTTTTTAATAAAGGGAATAGGTTATCGATCTGCTCGTCACTTGATACATCGCAAGGAAGCACAATCGTAGAATTAAAATCTTGAGCAAGTTTTTTTACACGCTCATCGTGCTTTTCCATTTGATAGGTGAAAGCTAATTCAGCCCCTTCGCGTTTCATAGCTGAAGCAATGCCATACGCAATAGAGCGGTCACTTAAAAGACCAAGAATTAAAACTCGCTTACCAGTCAAAAAACCCATAATATATCCCTTTTATTTTTTTTGATTCTTGTTTTTAGGGTCAAGCAAATCTCTCAATCCCTCACCGAGTAAATTATAACCTAGGACTGTAATCAAAATAGCGAGGCCCGGAAATAATGATAACCACCAAGCAAATTGAATGTACTCTTTACCGTCTGTTAGAATGTTGCCCCATGAGGACTGCGGCGCTTGAACTCCAAGCCCAAGAAAACTTAATCCAGATTCAGTTAAAACCGCACTTGCAATTCCTAAAACAGAACTTACAATAATAGGCGTTAAGCTATTTGGAAGAAGATGTTTTGCAATAAGCCTATAATCTGAAGCACCCATAGCTTCTGCTGCTAATATATATTCTCTATTTCTAAGACTTAAAAATTCTGCTCGAACAAGCCGGGTAACTCCCATCCAAGAAGTTAATCCAATCACAATCATGATATTCCAAATAGATGGTGTTAAAAAAGCAATCACAGCAAGTATTAAGAAAAAGGTCGGAATGGATAACATAATATCTACAAAGCGCATGATAATAGAATCAGTATATCCACGATAAAACCCAGCAATAGCTCCTAAAAAGGTACCAATAACTGTAGCGATACCCACTGCAACAAAACCTACTAACAGCGAAATTCTTGATCCATAAAGCATACGAGAAAATACATCTCTACCTAGCCCATCAGTCCCCATAAAGTGAGAGAGAGAAGGGGGCAAAAGTATGGATTGAATGTCAATGTAATTCGGATCATAAGGAGATAACCATGGCGCAAAGATTGCAATGAAGAGTATAGCGATAATAATAATAAGGCCACTTAATGCTAATGGATTTTGCGTGAGATTTTTCAATTTGAAATACCTCGTCTAATTCTTGGGTCTACCCAAGCGTAGCCGATGTCTGCAATCAAGTTTCCAAATAGTGTTAAGACAGAACCAATTGTAAGGATTCCCATGACAACTGGAAAATCTCTCATTAATACAGCATCAAAAAATAATTTTCCCATACCAGAAATGGCAAAAATAGATTCCCCAATGACAGAACCGCCAATCAATCCTGGAATGGATAGACCAATAAGAGTGATGAGTGGTAATAAAGTATTTCTTAGTGCGTGACCGTAAATGACTTTATTTTCAGTTAAGCCCTTAGCGCGCGCAGTCGTAATAAACTCCTGTTGAAGTACATCTAACATTCCATTTCTTACATATAAAGAGATACTGGCAAGACCACCTAAGCTTGAAATTGAAACAGGAAGTATCAAATGTTTAAATAAATCCACATACTGTGCAATATGCCCCATCTTTTCGTAACCTACGCTATGGAGACCAGAAATAGGAAGCCAAGAGTGCGTTACACCCGTCCAATACATTAACAAAAGCGCCAACCAAAAACCTGGAACAGCAAAACCTATAAATACAATGATAGTAATGAGTCGATCCGGCCATTTATTCTGATTGACCGCAGAGGTTACGCCTAGAAAAATTGAGATCGAAAAAATGATAAGTAGCCCTATTAAATTAATCATCAATGTAATTGGCAGGGCATCTTGAATCATACCTTTAGTGACATTGCCTTTTGCATCTTTAGTTTCCCATAAGACAGGGCGTTGATGAGAAGCAAAGGAGTTACCAAAATCTAATTTCATAATGCGTTTCAACCACAAACCGTATTGGGTTGTTAAGGGCTTGTCTAGATTATAAAGTGCTCTTAATTTTTGACGTGATTCTTCAGACGCTTTTGGATTGAATGCTGACTCTGAAGCTGTAATATCTCCTGGGGCAAGATGCATAATAAAGAAAGATATTAAGCTGATACCAATGAGCATTGGAATCATCCATAACAAACGTTTAATGAGATAGTTAAGCATTATGGCGTTATTTCATTTCTTCTTAGGGTGGAAGGAATAAACCAATCATATGAATTATACGCAATGCCAGCTGGGGGTGCAGGTGACTCAATACCTTTGATACGTTTATTCATAGCAGTCAGACCATATCCAGCATATAGATAAATTACAGGGCTTTCTCTAAGTAAAGTTTTAGAAAAAGCATGATAAATTTTTTCTCGCTTGTCAGGGTTTAATTCTGTTCGTCCTTGCTCAAGTAATTGATCAACTTCTTTATTGTTATATCCAATGAAATTAAATTGACCAGGTTTTTGTTGTGATGAATGCCAAATATTATATTGATCAGGATCTAGCGATAAACTCCAGCCAAGAATAACAGCATCAAAGTCACCTGTTTTAATAAATTGGTTAACAAAGCTTGCCCATTCTATAACGCGAATTTTTGCATCAATACCAATATCTTTAAGCCTTCTTTGAATAAGAACTGCAGTCATCTCTCTTTGTTTGTTTTGGTTAGTGAGAATCTCAAACGTGAATGGCTTACCATTTCTATCTAAAATACCATCATTGTTAGTGTCACTAAAGCCAGCCTCATGCAGTAACTTAAGCGCTTGATTCTTATCATATGGATAGGGGTATAGTGCTTTATCACTCCATCGTGTACCAGGTTTATAGGGCGACGATACAGGCTCACCTAAACCCAAAAGAACGCCATCAATAACTTCTTGCTTATCAAGTGCGTAATTTATGGCTTGCCGCACTCTAATATCATCAAATGGATGATGCTTTAAATTAAAACCAAGATATGTGTAACTATTTCCAAGCTCTTTATAAAGCGCTAATTTCTTTTTCAAATCAGGTCTAGAGGGAATAACGCGGGCAAATTGAATAGGGTTGATATTCATAAGATCTATATTGTCAGCAATTAATTCTAAAAATTGCGAAGATGTATCTGCAATAAAGCGAGATGTTAGTTGATTGATATTAGGTTCGCCCATCACAGACGAAGCATTAGCTTCTAGCGTTAATTTTTCACCATTCACCCATTGAGACAATTTATAGTAACTTGAGCCTGTGGGTTTTCTCGAAAAGAATGTGTGATTAATATCTTCATCTTTAAGGATATGCTTTGGTAAGATTTGCAGCGATGCCCAGCTATCTAGGGCTGGAGCATAAGCTTGCTTGTAAATTACTTTGAAGGTATGCGCATCTGGCGCCTCAGCTTTTTCTACCAATTTATAATCTGAACCGTAGGGAGTTCTTGTTTTATCGTCAGTGACTAGTTTCCAAGTAAAAAGAACATCATCACTTGTGAGATCATGACCGTCCGCCCACTTAAGATTTCTTTTTAAATGGAAGGTAATGGTTTTTTGGTCATCTGAAATAACCCATTTTTCTGCTAATTCAGGGGCTAGGTCCAAATTTTTATCATATTTAATAAGTTTATTAAAAATATTTCCTGCAATGGCAGATGAGGCTGAATCCCCAGCAATCATAGAGATAAGGTTGCTAGGCTCGCCCGACATTGCATCAATGAGCGTGCCGCCTTTCTCATTATTAAAAGTACCTTCGTAGCTATAAGTAATTTCTTTTTTGTCGCTACACGCTGCAACATTGAACAATATTAATAAGAAAAAAATATATTTGAAATACATAAAGTTTATTAGTTAATTTTTTCTTTGAAGTCGAAGAATTGATCCGATTTGAATATCAGGCGAGGTCATTTGATTGATATCTTTAAGTTCATCAATAGGTATTTTATATTTTTTGGCAATTTTAGTAAGTGTATCACCAGGTTTTACTTTGTACTCATCTGGTTTAACATATGTTTCAGACTTATTATCTATCTGAATTTTTGTTTCATCAATATCTCGATTTGCATTTGTTTCTGCCCCTTCTTTTTTAGCCACTAATATGGTTGTTGAAGGTTTAATTGATTTTTGTGTGTTTAAATCATTTGCTTTAATAAGGTCACTTTCCTCCATGTCGAATTTGTTTGCAATCGCTTTTATTTTTTCGTTACGTTTAGGCTGGTAAATGTTCCATGAAACAAGAGGCTTTTCATTTTGACTAAGATTTTTTACAAAGGTATCTGCTGCACTGATCGGCAATATGAATTGCTGAGATTTTTCGCTTGTTCTAATAAGGGGTCTTCTGTGTTCAGAGTTTAAAAGCAAAAACTCATCATAAGAAATTTCAGCGAGATTAGCAGCTAGATCTGCATCTATCACTCCAGGTGCTTCCACGTAAGTAAAGTAAGGTTTATTAGGTATGGGGTCTATATAAAGTCCATATTGATTTGGATTTGTAACAATATTTTTGATAGCTTGAAGTTTAGGAACGTAATCTTTTGTTTCAGTTGGCAGTTTAAGGTGAGCATAGTCAGTAGGGAGGCCTTTTGCTTTATTTTTAGCTATAGCTCGACCGACCGTGCCTTCGCCTGCGTTATAAGCTGCTAAAGCGAGATCCCATGTACCGAATAATGCATGCAATTTTTGAAGATAGTCTAGCGCTGCATTGGTTGCGTCAACAATATTACGTCTTTTATCTTGCCACCAGTCTTGCTTTAGCCCGTAAAGCCTCCCTGTAGAGGGGATGAACTGCCATATACCTACAGCCTTACTTCTCGAGTTCGCAATTGGGTTATAAGCACTTTCAATCATAGGAAGAAGAGCTATTTCCGATGGCATTCCTCTTTTTTCTACCTCACCTACAACATAAAAGAGATATTTTTGACTGCGATCCATCATTCTTTCTACATATTCAGGGCGAGCTGCGTACCAGTCTTCATACTTTTTAGATCTCGAATTATTCTCATTTTTAATGTCATATCTAGAATAAATACGTTGCCAAAGATTAATTTCAGCTTTGTTAGATTGGAAATTCTCAGTCTTGCTAGATGGGGCTACCGAATTAAGGTTTAAAGAGTTTAGTTTATTGATGTCCTGATCAAGGACATCATTATCTAGAATACTAATTTCCTCACCTAAGATATTTATTTCAGCAAAGGCTGTCGAAATTAATGATAATGAAATACAAATGACAGCTAACCCGCGTTTGTAAAATGGCGTCATATTAATACTGATCTTTAAGATCTCTGAGTGCTTTGAAAGCCTCTATAGAGGTGCAATTTAAGAAAGGATTTGTTTTTAGCTCTTCACCCAGTGTTGATGGGATAGTAATTTTTAAATTTGATACATGTTCATCTCTTAATAGCAGATCACTATTATTTGGATTTACTGACAAAGCAAAGGCAATATTTTTTTTAGTGTATTCATGGCCACAATAAATTTTTGTATCTTTTGAGAGACCGCTAATTTTTTTTAATGAGTTATACATTTGCTCATGGGTTCCATCAAATATTTTGCCGCACCCACAGGCAAAGAGGGTATCACCACAGAAAAGGTTTTTCATATCGTAATATGCAATATGACCTTTGGTATGCCCAGGAATTTCAAATATTTTATAGTTTATTTGAAGTTCAGGAATATTAATTTCATCACCATCCTGAAGGCTTATATTGACAAAATCATATTTGTCTTTTTTTGGTGCAAAAATCTTAACATGAGGATATTTTTTTTGAAGTTCCAAAACCCCGCCTATATGGTCAGCATGATGATGAGTTACAAGGATAGCGACTAGATTTAAGTTTTTTCTTTGCAGCACTTCTATTAACGGGCTTGCATCTCCTGGGTCAACGACAATACTATTTTGATCGTTATGAATGAGCCAAATGTAATTATCTTGAAAAGCTTCAACGGGATGGATATGAATTAATTGATTATCTTTGTAGCCTGTCATTTGTATTCATAGTAAAGTATTTCGATCATTATAAGATATTTTTATGCCTAAAATTTCACCACAAGAATGGTTTAAAAGCCCCTTAGGCCAATATTTGCTTAGTCTAGAATATGGATATATCAATCCTATCGTCATGGATACTTTTGGATTTTATGCCATCCAAATGGGTAATTTTGATATTGATTTCCTTGATCATTCCCGTATCCCAAATAAGTTTTCTCTAAATTCCAATCATGCTGATTTAATGGCATCCAATGAAGCATTACCTTTCGATGAGGCTTCGGTAGATCTGATTATTGCGCCCCATATATTAGAGCAAATGGCTGAACCTTATGAATTACTGAAAGAGATCCATCGAGTTCTAATGCCCGAAGGGCGCCTCATTATTTCAGGGTTTAATCCCATGAGTTTATGGGGTATAAAAAAGCTTTTAAGTTTTGATATTGATTACCCTTGGAATACAAGGTTTATACCACTAAGCAAAATCAAAGAGTGGCTTCCAATTATAGGTTTAGAGATGGCAGAAGGAAAAATGGGGTGCTATGTTCCCCCTATACAACAATTTTCATGGTTAAAAAAATTACACACTATGGAAAAATTAGGTGACCGATGGTGGCCTATGTTAGGAGGTTTTTACTTCTTGGTGATTCAAAAAAGAGTGCTTGGTATGACGCCTATTCGACCCTTATGGAAAAAGAAATTGATTAAAACGCACGTATATTCACCTCAAAAAACTAAAAATTTTAAAATTAAATTATGAAACCCATCATCACAATATATTCAGATGGAGCCTGCAGAGGCAATCCAGGAGATGGCGGATGGGGCGCTCTATTAATCTCGGGAACCAATGAAAAATCTATCTGTGGCGGTGAAAGAAACACCACAAATAATCGTATGGAATTATTGGCTGTGATTAAGGCGCTTGAAATTATCAAACAGTCATCTGATATTCAAATATATACTGATTCGACTTATGTGCAAAAAGGCATTACGGAGTGGATTCATAATTGGAAACGTAATCACTGGAAAAATAGTAGTAAGAAAATTATCAAGAATATAGACTTATGGCAAAGGCTCGATGAATTGGCCTCAGGCCACACTATTGATTGGCTTTGGGTTAAGGGCCATGCTGGCCATGATGGCAATGAAAAAGCAGACCAGCTTGCAAATCAAGGTGTTGATAACTTATTAAAGGGATTGTAGTGAGACATATTTTTTTAGATACTGAAACAACAGGTTTGTATGCATCCCAAGGACATCGAGTTATTGAAATTGCAGCGGTTGAGATCATTAATCGTCGTCCTACAAATAATTCTTTTCATTTTTACCTTAATCCAGATCGAGAAATAGATCCTGCAGCGCAAGAGGTGCATGGTATTACTTTGGAGTTTTTACAAGACAAGCCAAAATTCACAGAAATTGCTTCAGATTTTTTTGCGTTTATTAAAGATGCGACACTTATTATTCATAATGCACCTTTTGATGTGGGTTTTATTAATATGGAACTTGGCTTGATAGAAAAGCCGCCTATTGAAAGTGTCGTTGCTAATATTATTGATACGTTAAAAATGGCTAAAGATATGAGACCAGGACAGCGCAATAGCTTAGATGCTTTATGCCGTTTTTATAATATTGATAACTCACAGAGAAGTCTTCATGGTGCTTTGTTAGATGCACAACTTTTAGCTGAAGTCTATTTAGCGATGACGCGTGGACAAGAAGATTTAATGATTGATTTTCAATATAGTGCAGGGGAGATTGCAAGCGAAAAAAATGCTAAACGCCCAACTAATCTTATGGTGTTAAAGGCCGATGATGAAGAAATTAAAAATCATGAAGCTTATTTGAATAAAATGAAGGGCGAGAAAAAACTGAGTTGGTAATCTAAGCTAAATAGCATCAGCCCAACTGTTAGGTGTTTCGTACATGCGAATTTGTTTTATTTTAAGCTGTCCATTAAAGCGTTTATTCATTTCATCATTTAAAATTCTGTACGCTTCGGATGCCATATTTTCTGCTGTAGGAACAACAGGAAATATCACAGTTTTATGACTTGGAAGCGTATTTAAAAAGTTTACAATTTCCTTATCGTCTTGAAAAACAATGAATGCGTGATCCCAAGGCTCCACCACTAAATCTTTAATGATTTGTTTGACATCAGAAAAATCTATCACCATACCAAAATCTGAACTTTTTCTATCGTCATGTATAGGTCCTGTTACAGTGACCTCGATAGCATAACGATGCCCATGTAAATTTTTGCAATTACTTTTATGATTGGGTATACGATGCCCTGCATCGAATTCTAAGCGTGTTGTAATATCCATTTTATTAAGCATTAAGTCATCTAAATTAATGACATTTTACCATTGGTTGCTACTAAAAAGTTCTTATAGCCTCGCGATGCGCTGCAAAGCAGGAGGGTGAGAATCATAAAATGCCGAATATAAAGGATCGGGTGTTAAGGTTGATGCATTATCTCTATAAAGTTTAACTAATGATTCTTTAAGATATTTTGCACTTGAATGCATTTTTGCATAACGATCTGCTTCAAACTCATTTTGTCTTGAATAGAATGCCATGATCGGTCTTATGAAAAAAATGAAAGTAGGGCCTACTAACATAAAGAGGAGCAAAGCATTTCCATTTGAAGGCTCAGTAATGCCTAAGCCTTGATAAAACCATAATTGATCTTTTAGGTATCCTAAGATACCAAGGCCAATAAAACTTACAACAAACATCATTACAATTCTTTTCTTAACGTGATTGTGATGAAAATGACCAAGCTCATGAGCTAATACAGCTTCAATTTCATTATGATTAAGACGTTCTAACAGGGTATCAAAAAATACAATACGTTTATTTTTACCAAAGCCAGTGAAATATGCATTGCCATGATTACTTCTAGCGGAACCATCCATCACAAATAATCCTTGGGATTTAAAGCCACATTTTTTTAATAGTGCGATGATTTTACTTTTTAATGTTTTATCTTTAAGAGGTAAAAATTTATTAAAAAATGGAGCAATCCAGGTGGGGTAGATTGCAAGAATCAAAAGATTAAATACGCTCCATACTGCCCAAAGATAAATCCACCAATATACGCCAGCATTTTGAAGCATCCACAATGCAACAAACAAAATCGGGAGGCCGAAACATAAACCTAAAATCATCTGTTTATAAAGATCTGAAAAAAATAGTTTTTTAGTCATTCGGTTAAAA
>BJGS01000018.1 GCA_014190615.1 Methylophilaceae bacterium | reverse complement strand
TATAAATTCTTATGGGGTCACCTTCGCCTGCTGAAGTCCATAAATTCTTACCTAATCTATTTTTATTATGGTCAATAATGGCATTCGCCGTATTGAGGATATTACTTTTAGACCTGTAGTTTTGTTCGAGCTTAATAATTTGTTTAACATGGAAATCTCTTTCAAAGTCTTTCATGTTTCCAACACGAGCACCTCTGAAGCTGTAAATGGACTGATCGTCATCTCCTACAGCAAAGACAAAGCTGCTGTTGCCAGCAAGAAGCTTTAACCATTTATACTGAAGCTCACTTGTATCTTGAAACTCATCAATCAGAATATGTTTGAATCGGTCTTGATAATGCTGACGTATAGGTACATTTTTTTCAAAAAGTTCATAGCATCTTAAGAGTAGTTCGCCAAAGTCAACGAGCCCTTCTTTTTGGCATTGTTTCTCATATTCGAGATAAATTTCGTTTAATTTTTTTGAGTGTGTGTCATAACTATCCACATGAGCAGCTCTTAAACCTCCATCTTTGCAACCATTTATATACTGTTGCACTTGTTTAGGCGCATAAGTTTCATCATCCACATTCATTGCTTTCATGGTTCTTTTAATTAAAGATAGCTGATCTTGGCTATCTAATATTTGGAATGTCTCAGGCAAGTCAGCATCTCTTGCATGCATTTTAAGAAATCGATTACATAAACCATGAAATGTACCTACCCACATACCTCTGGTATTAATAGGAAGCTGCATGGTAATTCTTTGCAGCATTTCTTTTGCAGCTTTATTGGTAAATGTCACAGCGATAAGACCAAAAGGACTCACCACATTCGTTTGAATAAGCCATGCAATTCTGGAAGTAAGCACTTTAGTTTTACCACTCCCTGCTCCAGCGAGAATGAGTGCAGATTCATTTTGAAGTGTTACAGCTTCAATTTGTTTCTCATTTAAATCTTTGAATTGATTTTGGTTGGGCAGGGATGCGTTCATGAGGTGTAATGCTATCCTAATTTATTAACAGATAAAAAAAAGATTAAAAAAAAGACCTCCTAAGAGGCCTTTTCTTATTAATGCTTTTGAGTTACATCATACCGCCCATGCCACCCATACCGCCCATGCCACCCATATCACCACCACCCATTGCTGGAGAGTCATCTTTAGGAAGATCAGCAATCATACAGTCAGTTGTTAACATAAGACCTGCGACAGATGCTGCATGTTGTAATGCAGAGCGAGTGACTTTAGTAGGGTCTAACACGCCCATCTCAACCATGTCACCATAAGTTTCGTTTGCTGCATTAAATCCGTAGTTGCCTTTACCAGCCACTACATTATTCACCACCACAGATGGTTCTACACCAGCATTAGCAACGATTTGTCTTAAAGGCTCTTCAACAGCACGGAGCACAATACGAACACCAGCTTCTTGATCTGCATTTTCACCTTTAACTTTTGCAATCGCATCACGCGCTCTAATTAAAGCAACACCACCGCCAGCCACAATACCTTCTTCAACAGCAGCTCTTGTTGCATGGAGCGCATCTTCAACGCGTGCTTTTTTTTCTTTCATTTCAATTTCAGTCGTTGCACCTACTTTAATTACAGCAACGCCACCTGCAAGTTTTGCAACACGTTCTTGAAGTTTTTCTTTATCGTAGTCGCTTGTAGCTTCTTCGATTTGTATTTTGATTTGAGCGATACGTGACTTAATATTTTTTTCGTCAGCAGCACCATCAATAATGATAGTGTTTTCTTTGCCCACTTCAATTCTTTTCGCTTGACCTAAATCTTCAATCTTAATTGTTTCTAATTTCAAACCTACTTCGTCTGAAATCACTGTAGCACCAGTAAGAATTGCAATATCTTCAAGCATTGCTTTTCTTCTGTCACCAAAACCAGGCGCTTTAACTGCGACAGTTTTTAAGATGCCACGAATATTATTTACAACTAAAGTAGCCAGTGCTTCACCTTCAATATCTTCAGCGATGATAAGTAAAGGACGACTTGATTTAGCTACTTGTTCCAGTGCCGGAAGAAGATCTCTGATATTAGATATTTTTTTATCATGTAAAAGAATAAAAGGATTCTCTAACAATGCAATTTGTCGATCTGAATTATTTATGAAGTAAGGTGAAAGATATCCACGGTCAAATTGCATTCCTTCTACAACGTCTAATTCATTTGTTAAGCCTGAACCATCTTCAACTGTGATCACACCTTCTTTACCGACTTTATCCATCGCGTCTGCAATGATTTGTCCGATAGAGTGATCAGAGTTAGCAGAGATTGAACCTACTTGAGCAATTTCTTTGCTTGTAGTGCATGGCTTACTTAATTTTTTAAGTTCAGCAACGCCAGCTTCAACAGCCTTATCGATGCCTCTTTTAAGATCCATTGGATTCATACCCGCAGCTACTGATTTCATACCTTCGCGAATGATCGCTTGAGCTAATACAGTTGCCGTGGTTGTGCCATCGCCTGCGATATCAGAAGTTTTAGATGCAACTTCTTTAACCATTTGCGCGCCCATATTTTCAAATTTATCTTTAAGTTCGATTTCCTTTGCAACTGATACACCATCTTTAGTGATCGTAGGTGCACCGAATGAACGTTCTAGAACAACATTTCTACCTTTAGGGCCGAGTGTAACTTTAACTGCATTTGCTAAAATATTTACACCAGTAATCATCTTTTGGCGAACGTCGTCACCAAATCTTACGTCTTTTGCTGCCATTTTTTATTTCTCCAAAATATTTACGAATGAATGTTTAAGGCTTTATTCAACAATGCCCATGATGTCTTCTTCACGCATCACAAGTAATTCTTCACCATCAACTTTAACGGCTTGGCCAGCGTATTTTCCAAATAGAACTTTATCGCCTACTTTGACGTCTAATTTTTTAACACTGCCATCTTCAAGGATTTTTCCATTACCCACAGCTTGCACTGTGCCTTGGTCTGGTTTTTCTGTTGCGCCGTCAGGAATAACAATGCCTGATGCTGTTGTACGTTCTTCTTCAAGACGCTTTACAATTACGCGATCATGTAAAGGGCGAATTTTCATTTCATATTCTCCTAATAGTGTATTCTTTGAAAATTAATCAAAATCGAAAACATGAGTGATTAGCACTCAATGTCATAGAGTGCTAATGATAGGGACGAAAGTCTAAAATTTCAAGTGTTATTTCGTTAAATATATGAATTTAAACATTATTTTTATATGAGCTATTACATAGAAAAGCAAGACTATCGAAAGCTAGGGCAATCAGATTTGCTTATTCCCCCCATTACTTTAGGCACGATGACCTTTGGTGAGCAAAATACAGAGGCTGAGTCATGTTTGCAACTCGATTGGGCGATATCACATGGTATTAATTTTATTGATACGGCCGAGATGTATCCCGTTCCGCCAAAAGAAAATACTTTTGCGACGACTGAAATCATCATAGGTAATTGGCTAAAAAAACAAAAAAGAGAAGACATTGTTTTGGCGACTAAAGCAGCGGGACCCAGAAGGTCGCTTAATTGGATTCGAAATGGCCCTAAAGCATTTGATGAGGAGAATTTTCGTGCGGCAGTTGAAGGCTCTCTAAAAAGACTTCAAACAGATTACATTGATTTGTATCAGCTTCACTGGCCTGAAAGAAATGTGCCTATGTTTGGCCAATATAAATTTGATCCAAGTGTTGAAGTGGATGGTTCAAAATTAAAAGAATGGGTCTCTATACATGAACAGTTAGAGGCATTAGGTAAGTTAGTGCAAGAAGGCAAGATTAAATATATCGGCATCTCAAATGAGCAATCCTGGGGTGTGATGGAATTTATTCGCATTGCAAGAGAAATGAATTTACCTCTTATAGCTTCAGTTCAGAATTGTTACAACCTCATTAATAGGGGGTTAGAGTTTGGCATGACTGAAATTTTGTACCGAGAAAAGATCGGTTTTTTAGCATACTCTCCTTTGGCTTTTGGACATCTCACTGGAAAGTATTTAAAGAATGCTGATGCAAAAGGTCGCGTCACATTCTTTAAAGGCTTTGCACAAAGATATGACAAACCTAACGTGTTCCCTGCTGTGAGAGCTTATGAAGCATTAGCATTGAAACATGACATGACGTTAACAGAGATGGCTTTAGCATTTGTCTATCATCAGTGGTTTGTGACATCTACCATCATAGGTGCGACATCACTTGATCAATTAAAAGAAAATATTGAAGCGTACAACAAAAACTTATCTCAAGATTTACTCGATGATATTGAAAGAATTCATCTTACTCATATGAATCCAGCACCTTGATGCATGAAGAACCAGCACTACATCGATAGAAGTTTAAAAAGTTTGTGGCATCCATGTACACAAATGAAAATTCAGCAAGCCCAATCCCTTATTCCGATAAAGCGAGGAGAGGGTGTTTGGTTATATGATTACAATGAAAAAAAATACTTAGATGCGATCAGTTCGTGGTGGGTTAATTTATTTGGCCACAACCAAAGCGAAATTAAAAAATACATCACAGACCAGCTCGATCTTATTGAGCACGTGATGCTAGCAGGTTTAACGCATGAGCCCGCCATTCAGCTTTCGGAAAAATTAAGTAGTATCACAAACTTAGGCCACGCTTTTTACGGTAGTGACGGATCCAATGCTATTGAAATCGCTATTAAGATGAGTGTGCATTATTGGAAGAATAAAGGGTGCCCCAAGAAAAATAAAATAATTTATTTAGAGAATAGTTACCACGGAGAGACTCTCGGTGCTTTATCTGTGACAGACATCAAACTTTTTCGAAAAAATTATGCCTCATTGATTAAAAAAAATAATTCTATCAAGACGCCAGACTGGCGATATGCTGATAAAGGGGAAACAGCTGAATCTTATGCATTAAGATGTATTCAAGATTTAGAAATATACCTACAAGATAATCATCAACACATTGCAGCCTTTATTTTAGAGCCACTTGTGCAATGTGCAACAGGTATGGGGATGTATCATGCAACTTATTTAGTGAATGCCAGAGAGCTGTGTACGAAATATCAAATTCATCTTATTGACGATGAGATTGCAGTTGGTTTCGGAAGAACAGGAAAAATGTTTGCATTTGAACATGCACAAATAAAACCTGATTTTATTTGTCTCTCAAAAGGATTAACAGGCGGCTATCTTCCTTTGTCATCTGTATTAACGACTGATGACATCTATATGGCATTTTATGAAGATAAGATAGAAAAAGGATTTCTTCATTCGCATAGTTATACGGGTAATCCGCTCGCTTGCAGCGCAGCATTAGGAACATTAAGTTACTTTGAAAATCATGACGTGATTAATCAAAACAATAAAACTTCAGCCTACTTATCGGAACGCATAAAGACACTTGCAACATTGCCTATTTCTAACTTAAGAAATATAGGCATGATATGGGCATTTGAGCTCGAAGAAACCTCAAAAAAGACAATAAAAAAAATAACTATGAAAGCCATTGAGAATGGTCTTTTCATAAGGCCAATAGGAAATACCATTTACTTTATGCCGCCCTATGTTATTAATCATGACGAAATAGATTTTATGATTGATACAACTTTAGAAGTAATTCAGTCATACGTATAAATATGCGATTACTACTTTTCATATATGTCTTATGGACGCATGCCGTATTAGCCGATACTGATGCCATTAATAAAATACTCAATCGCTCTGAGCTTTCAAAAGAAAACTACTCCCTTTATATTAAAAATATCTCGAAGCAAAATAAAGTGTTTAGTTATAACGAACAAAAACCATTCAATCCGGCTTCCGTAATGAAGCTCGTCACGACTTACGCTGGGCTCCAACTTTTAGGCCCAGAGTACCAATGGAAGACGAGGGTGCTTTATAAGGGCACCATAAAAAATAAGCACCTTTATGGCGACCTTATTATTAAAGGATATGGCGATCCGACGCTAACTTATGCAGATCTTTCAGAAGTTATCGAGAAAGTTCAACAGCAGGGCATTTCGCACATTCATGGCAATGTTATTTTTGATGAAAGCTTCTTCGGGGAATTGCAAAATCAAGATATTATTGACGATAAAAAATATCGAGCCTATAACGTCAATCCAAAATCTTTTGTCGTGAATGAGAATACAATTAATTTTAATTTTTCAATCAAAAATGAAAATATTAATATACAAGCCTTCCCTGAAATTAATACGCTTAAAATTCTTAATCATTTAAAACTTACGGATCAGGGTTGTAATGACTGGAAAGATAGTCTTGGATATGAGGTAGAGACGAAACTGAATGTGACGGAGATTAAATTTAACGGACGCTTTGATAAGGCTTGTGAAAGTAGGGATATTGATTTGTCAGTGATGGGTATTGATCGCTTACCTATAGCCCTATTTGAAAAGCTTTGGAAACTCCATGGTGGAAGCATAGACGGTGAATTCAAAAACACCTACCAAAATATTACCAATACGCATACGTTCTATGAACACCAATCGAGGCCGTTAAGTCTTGTTGTGAGAGATATTAATAAATATAGCCAAAATTTAATTGCCAGGAATTTATTGCTCACCATTCTTGCAGAAAATAATGGTAATCCCATCACCGAAAATGAGGCGGGAAGATTTATTAAAGAATCCTTAATGAAAGGTAAAGTTAAGCTTGATTCTCTTGAGATGGATAACGGCGCTGGACTATCAAGAAATGCAAAAGTGAACTCTGAGAATCTAGGCTTTTTATTAGAAAAAGCCTACACCGATATTTATATGCCTGAATTTATAGCTTCGCTCCCTAATCTTGGCATAGATGGTACCTTGAAGAGTAGAGGAAAAAAATTATCTGTTGCAAAGCATGCTTATTTGAAAACAGGTAGCATTCAAAATGTCAGCGCTATTGCAGGATATATTTTTGATAAAAATAATGATGTGAAAGTTTTTGTATTTATAGCCAATGATCCTAAGGCAAACGAATCATCTAAAATACAAGACGAGCTGATTGAATGGACTTATCTTAATTAAACTTAAGGAATGTTAATATGCGATATATGAATGCGATTAAATTTATCTTAGTTTTTGGTATTATTTTATTTAATATTGATTTGGCTTTTGCTGAATCAAAAATCTCACAAAAGGAAATGAAATTGGAAAAAAATATCACTACATTAGTCATTCAAGATACCGCCCTAGGAAATGGACGACAAGCTGAAAAGGGCCTTGCAGTTACTGTTCATTACACTGGCTGGTTATACGATCCTAATCAAAAGGATGGTAAGGGCAAAAAATTTGATAGTTCACTAGATCGCAATGATCCTTTCGTTTTTAATTTAGGTGGTGGTCAGGTAATTCGAGGCTGGGATGATGGTGTGGATGGCATGAAAATTCATGGCAAAAGAACTCTAATTATTCCTCCAGATATGGGCTATGGCTCGAGAGGAGCGGGCGGAGTGATTCCACCAAATGCCACTTTGATTTTTGATGTTGAGTTGCTCGGAGTTAAATAATGAAAGCTCGGGTTAAGTGGGTTGAGAATGTATGTTTCATAGGTGAGTCCGAGTCAAATCATTCAGTGATTTTAGACGGGCCCGAAGAGTTAGGTGGCAGAAAATTAGGTATGCGACCCATGGAAATGCTACTTATTGGCATGGGAGGTTGCACATCATTTGATGTGGTGACCATTCTTAAGAAATCAAGACAAGCTATTAGCGATTGTTATGCTGAAATGGAAGCTACAAGAGCTGAGACAGTGCCAAAAGTATTCACGAAGATCCACATTCATTTTGTGATAAAAGGTAAGGACTTAGATAAAGATCAGGTAGAGCGTGCGATTAACTTATCTGCTGAAAAATATTGCTCAGCTTCGATCATGTTATCTAAGGCAGTTGAAATTACGCACGATTTTGAAATTAAGGAAGATGCTTAAGCAGTAATTAATGCTTAATAATTTTTAAATCAAGAGGCTCTTCATTTTCCATGACGGAAAGGAGGCGATCAATATTTGGATGTTTCCCTGGATTTTTTTGTGCATCCTCAGTATGTTCCGAATACAAATCTAGACCTTCAATCGCAGCATCTAGGGTAATTGAACCAAATAGCTTCCAAAGATGTTGGTAGACCTTAATAGAACCTTGGCTTCCAGGCTTATTTTCGATAGAACCCATTAACGCATTGTTTTTATAAATCTCGATACGATCAATATGATCTGAATTATCGAGCGTTAATAGAATTTCATTAAATTTTTGCATCGATTAAATTTTTGTAGAGAGTGTAGTCATAACTTTTGATGTTAATGACATTGCTTTTTTGACTTGATGGGGTAATTCGATACCGCCTAATTCCTTTGCTTTGGTTGCATGTTGTTCCTCATCATTTGCCATTACTTCTAAAATTTTATTAGTTTTTAGATCTTTTTTTGATATTTTATTTAAGTGACTTGTTAAATGATCTGTCACTTGATGTTCTGTTTCAGCTAAAAATCCTAAGTTATATTTTTCACCTAATACGCTTGCAAAAGAGCCCATTAAAAACGATCCTGTATACCAAATAGGATTAAGAAGACTTGTTTTGCCACCCAGTTCATGAATTCTAGTATTACACCAATCCAGATGATCAATTTCTTCCTTGGAGGCTTTTTTTAAAGATTCTGCTCCTTCACCATGCGGATTGAAAAGAAGTTGTCCGCTATATAAAGCTTGTGCGCATACCTCACCCGAGTGATTGACTCGCATCAATTCAATGGTGCGTTTTTTTTCGTCTGGAGTTAATTCGGTATCTTCAATGTGAAGATCAGGTCTTGGTCTAGAGCCCTTCGGTTTAGAGAATAAAACCTTCAGGCCCTTATCAAATTCAATGATGAGATCATCAATCATTTGTTTTGAATAATTTGTAGACCTTTAAGGATATTCATTGCTTCTTGGAATTGCTTATCTGCTTTACTTGTAGGCTCAATCGGGCCTGATGGCGTATCGGAAGTTTTCTTTTTCTCTTCTTCAGGTTTTTTGACTGGTGGGGCTACAGGCTTAGTATCTTTATCTTTAGGCGCAGCACTTGCATTAGCATCTTTTGGATTTGAAAGATGGTTTGTAAGATCTGCTTCTTTAGTCATAAATGAAGGATCGCTTCCATCATCAACGATGATGTCAGGCACAATACCTTTGGCCTGAATAGATCTTCCGTTAGGCGTAAAGTATCTTGCTGTCGTCATCTTGATTGCCGTACCGTTATTCATAGGCAGGATACTTTGCACAGAGCCTTTACCAAAGCTTTGCATACCCACAATCAAAGCCCTCTTGTGATCTTGGAGTGCGCCCGCCACAATTTCAGATGCGGATGCAGAACCGTTATTCACTAGCACTGCCATAGGCGTTGTTCTAATATCTTCCGGAAGATCTTTCAGGTAATCGTCTTTACCGCCACCTTTAAGATAATCCCCTGGTACAGCTGTTAAGTGCATTTTTGAATCTGGCGCACGACCTTCGGTATAAACAACTAAATCACCTTTAGGTAAGAATGCTGCAGATACACCGACAGCGGCATTTAATAAGCCACCTGGATTATTTCTAAGATCAAGCAATATACCTTTGAACGGCACTTTATTTTCCTGACGAAGATTTTTTAAGAGCTTCGCTAAATCTTCACCTGTATGTTCTTGGAATTGTGCTACGCGAACATAAGCGTAATTAGGTTCAACAAGTTTTCCTTTAACGCTTTGTGATTTGACAATGGCGCGCACTAAATTAAAGATTAAAGGTTTAGTTTCGCCTTTTCTTAACACGGTGAGCACAATACTTGTGCCTGGTTTGCCACGCATTTTTTTAACAGAGTCATTAAGCGTTAAGCCTTTTGTGGAAGCATCATCTAATTTCATGATGAGGTCACCACTCTTTAAACCTGCCTTATAAGCTGGGCTATCTTCAATGGGAGATATGACTTTTACAAATCCATCTTCCATGCCCACTTCAATACCAAGGCCGCCAAACTCACCTTGTGTGGCTTGGTTTAAATCTTTAAAGTCATCCAAATTCAGGAAAGAGGAATGAGGATCAAGGCCAGTTAGCATCCCATTGAGCGCTTCATTAATCAGTTTTTTATCTTCAACAGGCTCGACATAGTCAGATTTAATTTTGCCAAAGACTTCAGCAAAAGTTCTAAGCTCATCAATAGGCAAATTATTTTTTTCAGCTTTATCCGCAAAAACGGGTAAATTTAAACTGATCAGTACACCAATAATAGCGCCGCAGGCTATAAGGGTAAATTTTTCTAATTTTGAGCGCATGAATGACTTTCGTAATAAGCTATTAAGCAGTAATCGTTAAATAATTAAGCATTTTGTCTTTTTGTTTAACTTATATCAATAGGCTTTAATAAATATATTTTAAGAATAACTTTGAACTATGGGAACTAAATCTAAAACACATCAAATTGAAATTCAATTTTGTACACAATGTGGCTGGCTTCCTCGTGCTTCATGGATGATGCAAGAAATCCTAACCACTTTTCAGGATGAAATTTTATCTGTCACATTGACACCTATGTCAGGGGGTATTTTTGAAATTTTCCTAGATAAAGAAAAGATCTATTCTAGATCAGAATTTGGCGGGTTTCTTGATATCAAGGATATTAAAAAGTTGATTAGAGATAAGATAAGCCCAGAGAGAAATCTGGGTCATACGGATGTTTAAAGCGTTTCTTCTGGCTCAACTCTTGTTGCGCCATTAAATCTTTTAAGCCAGTAGTTTTTTGTAAGACTTTCAACGCGAATTGTTTTGCCTGTGCGCGGCGCATGAATAAATTCATTATTTCCCACATAGATACCGACATGAGAGAACTTCGATTTTCGTGTGTCAAAGAATACAAGATCACCCGGTTGCAAGTCTTCAAATCTGATAGTTTCACCTATCTTACTGAGAGACCTGGCGCTTGGTGGAAGGCTTAAATTTAAAGCTTGTTCGAAGACGTATTTTACAAATTGACTACAATCAAAACCTGTTTCTGGTTTTGAGCCGCCCAACTTATATTTAATACCCGTGAGCTCATAGGCTTTATTAATGATGGGGCCAATATCGCTTTTCCATTGCTGCTGAGGTTCCGGTATCACTTCTGAAAGAGCAGCTGTATCTAAAGCGCTTAAATTTGATGAGTCAACCTCCGCCCAAGACGGGATGGAAAATGCGAGAGCTAAAAAGATGAGTAAAGCTTTGAAATTCATAGTTTGAAATCGATTAAATTTTAGAGATTTTACCATTTATAGAGAGTTTGTGAAATCGGAGTTTCATCTGCATGAGATAATCCTATGATCATGAATGAACTATTTATAAAACAATTTTTTAGCGAAAAAGGCCAGCTTTCTAATAGTATTGATGATTATCGAGTGAGACAAGAGCAGGTCGATATCTCAGTCTTAATTGACGAAGCCATTACACATAAAAAAAAATTAATTGTTGAAGCGGGTACAGGCATCGGTAAAACTTTTGCGTACCTTGTCCCTGCATTTCTCTCTGGCGGAAAAATTATCATTTCTACTGCGACTAAAAATCTTCAGGATCAATTATTCACTAAAGACATTCCTATGATTAGAGATGCATTAAAAGTCCCTGTGACTTTAGCCATGCTTAAAGGCCGATCAAATTATCTATGTCATTTGCGATTAGAAAACGCCATGATTGAGGGTGCTTTTATGACCAAAGAAGACGTCACCTATCTTCATCTTGTTAACCAACATGCAAAACATAGTGAAGATGGCGATAGGGCGGAATTAGATACCATTCCAGAAAGCTCTTCTATATGGCCACAAGTGACCTCTACCAAGGAAAATTGTTTGGGTCAGGATTGCAGTTTTTATAAAGAGTGCTTTGTCATGAATGCAAGAAAAAAAGCATTAACCGCGGACGTGACGATTGTGAACCACCATTTATTTTTTGCCGATCTTAATATGAAAGAAGAAGGCATATCCGAACTTCTTCCAAAAGCTACGACAGTCATTTTTGATGAAGCGCACCAGATACCTGACATCGCTTCAATTTTTTTTGGAAAAAATATTTCAACAGGCCAGATCAGCGAGATTGTTCAAGATGGTTATCAGATTTATTTAAAACATATGAAAGATGTTTCAGATTTTGAACCGATTTTAAATGATCTCGAAAAAGCAAATAAAGATTTTAGACTGGTATTTCCAAGAGAATCCAATCGATATCCCTATCAAAAGATTGCTTCTTTTAATCGATTCGAATCTAACTATCAAGAGCTGAGTGAAAAACTCAAAAAAATAATTGAATTATTAGCGCTGCATAAAGATAGGGATACGGAGATTGAAAAGTATTTTGATAGGACCAATGAAATACTCTCAAGCTTTGCTGCTTGGCTTGGGGATAAAGATAACAACTCAATTAAATGGGTCGAGGTTTATTCGCAATCCGTGCAACTTAATAATACGCCGTTATCGATTGCTGATATGTTTGCAAAACATATTAATAATGAATCCACTTCATGGATCTTTACATCAGCAACACTTGCTGTAAAAACTAATTTTGATCATTTCAAAAACCAACTAGGTTTAATGGATGCAGATTCAGTCTCCAAAGAGAGCCCATTTAATTACGCTGAAAAAGCTTTACTCTTCGTTCCCAAAACAATGCCGGAGGCCAATCACGAGAACTTTAATTTCGCGGTTGTAAATCAAATTTATCCTTTCATTAAAGCAAGCAAGGGCAGAGCATTTATTTTATGTACGACATTAAAATCGATGCGGGAAATATTTACACTCCTTCAAGACAAAATTGAAACAGATCAATTGGATTACCCAATCTACCTTCAAGGGGATGGCTCAAGAAATCATCTTTTAAATAAGTTTAGAGAACATGGTCACGCTATCCTTATAGGTTCCTTAAGTTTTTGGGAGGGCGTGGATGTAAAGGGCGACGCTTTGTCATTGGTGGTAATAGATAAATTACCATTTTTTTCACCAGAGGATCCCGTCCTTGCTGCGAGAATTGATAAAATCAACCAAAGTGGCAAGAATGCTTTTATGGAATATCAACTGCCTAACGCAGTCATTACTTTAAAACAGGGCGCAGGTCGATTAATAAGGGATGAGTTTGATAAGGGCGTTCTTGTGATATGTGATACAAGGGTTATTGATAAAGCTTATGGAAAAAGAATGTGGCAGAGTTTACCCCCTTTTGCACGAACCCGTGACGATTTAGAAGTCATCCAGTTCCTAGAAAAAATTTAATTTATGAAAATTTTATCCTTAGATACCTCTACTGAATATATGTCTTTAGGCTTGAAGATTGATGAAGATTTTTATTCGATCAATATCAAAGCTGGGCAGACGCATTCAGAAATTATCTTACCGGAAATAAAAAAATTATTAAGCGAACATCAATTAACGACAAAAGATCTTGACGCTATAGCATTTGGCAGAGGACCAGGTTCATTTACAGGTATAAGAATTGCCTGCGGTATTGCATATGGATTAGGTTATGGTGCGTCGATTCCAGTCATTGGTGTTAATAATCTTTTGGCGCTTGCTGATAGCTCGGGCAAAAATAAAGTGATTAGTAGTATTGATGCCAGAATGGGTGAAATATATTTAAGTGCTTATATAAAAGATAGTAAAACATTTTCAAAGCCCATCGCCGAAGGAGTTTATAAGCCCCATGAATTACCTCAGCTTATAGAATCAGGCTGGACCTTGATTGGCAATGCAATCGAAACATATGAAAAAGAAATGAAAGATCATTTTGGCCAACAGATAGATGATCTTATAGACGGCCCATACGAAGTAGTCGAATCTATTTCAAAACTGGCAAAACCTTTTATTAAAAATAAAGCATTCGAGTTGATTAATGCCGAGCCTGTTTACTTAAGAAATAAAGTTGCCTTTACCACTGAAGAGCGAAAAGTATTTAATGCAATTCAGTAACTTTAAGGAGAGTGATTTAAGTGCAATTGAATTGATTGAAAATGAAGCCCAAGCCTATCCTTGGACGCGAGGTAATTTTTTAGATTCAATAAAATCAAGCCACACATGTTTAATGATGAAGCTCAATGAAGAAATCGTAGGCTTTACAGTCATGATGTTTGTATTAGACGAATGCCATCTGCTCAATATAAGTATCAAAAAAAGTATGCAAAAAAAAGGTTATGGGTCACATTTTCTCAAAGAAGTTATTCGACGGGCAAGGCTAGCTCATTCGAAAACAATCTATCTTGAAGTGAGGATATCCAATCATGCTGCAATTCATTTATATGACAAACATGGATTTAATGAAATGAGCATCAGAAAAGACTATTATCGTGCTAAAGAGGGGCGGGAAGATGCAGTGTTAATGGGGCTCGTAATTTAATGGATGCTGATTATAAAAAAAGAATCTTAAAAGAGCTTGAATTATTTCCTCTATGGAAGGAAAAAAACAAGCTCAGTAGCGAACTTCATTTAAAGCCTGTTGAGGCTGATTCATTTTTTGCATTCAAAATTAATTACACAGAAGGCTCTCTGTTACTTTTGAGTCAAAATTTCGCATTGGGAACGGAAGAGGTCGCTCAAGACTTGTTTTTAAATATTGCAAAATTTATTTCAACGACGATAGGCATAAACACATTCCAAAAGAGTCATTTATTAATACTCACTAAAGATCAATTAAGTGAGCTTTGTTTAAATACTCTCCCCAAGCATGTGTTAGCTTTTGGATTAAATAATGATTTGTTTGAAGAATACAAAACAAATATTTTGATGAATAATGTCACTATGAACATTAAGCATACGTTTGATATTAATCACTTGCTGCAAAACCCGAAAGATAAGAAATTAGTTTGGGAAAATATTTTAGATTTAATTAAAGCTTTTTAAATAAGAAAGAACATAAATGCTCGCATCAAAATTTTACATTTCAACCCTAAAAGAGGCGCCTTCAGAAGCTGAGCTTATCAGTCATAAGCTTATGATTCGTGCAGGCTTTATTAAGCGCCTAGGCTCAGGCCTATATTCTTGGATGCCGCTCGGCTTAAAAGTATTAAGAAAAATTGAAGCTATTGTTAGAGCTGAAATGAATCAGGCTGGAGCAGTGGAGCTATTAATGCCAGCCATCCAACCATCAGAATTATGGGAAGAGACAGGCCGATGGGAGCTTTTCGGTCCACAGATGTTAAAGATTAAAGATCGCCATGACCGAAGTTTTTGTTTTGGACCGACACACGAAGAAGTCATCACAGATATCGCCAGAAAAGAAATTAATAGCTATAAGCAATTGCCTATTAATTTTTATCAGATTCAAATGAAATTTAGGGATGAGATAAGACCTCGTTTCGGGGTGATGCGTGCCCGCGAGTTTCTTATGAAGGACGCCTATTCTTTCCATACATCAAAAACTTCATTGCAAGAAACCTATGACAAGATGTATCAGGCTTATACCAATATTTTTAATAAGATAGGCCTTCAGTTTAGAGCAGTGAAAGCGGATACCGGTGCCATTGGAGGGGACGGGTCCCATGAGTTTCATGTCTTAGCTGATTCTGGCGAAGATGCGATCGCATATAGCTCGATATCCGACTTCGCCGCTAATATTGAATTAGCAGAGGCAGTTCTGCAAGATGATAAAAGACCAGATGCAAAAGAATCGATGGTTAAATTTGATACGCCGAAACAAACGACTTGTGATGACGTAGCAAAATTAATTGGTGCGTCTATTCAGAAGACAGTTAAAACTATAGCGCTTATCAACCAAACCAATGAAGTGAATGAATTTTTCTTAGTCCTTATTCGCGGCGACCATGAGCTTAATGAGGTTAAATTAACTAAAGTGAAGGGTTTCGAGAATTTCCGTTTTGCAACAGAAGATGAAGTAAAAGAGTACCTTAAATGTCCACCAGGATTCATAGGGCCTGTAGGAGTTAAATCTTCTATAAAAATCATGGCAGACAAATCCGTAGGAATTTTGTCTGATTTTATCTGTGGTGCAAATGAACCCAAGTTTCACCTAAGAGGTGTTAATTTTGTGCGAGATCTCCCAGAACCAATACTTTATGCAGATTTGAGAAAAGTGGTTGAAGGCGATGCGAGTCCAGATAATCAAGGAACGCTTCAAATATGCAGGGGTATTGAAGTGGGCCACATTTTTCAGCTAGGCAATAAGTACTCTAAAGCGATGAAAGCAGAATACTTAGATGAAAATGGCCAAACTCAAACTTTAGAGATGGGTTGTTACGGTATCGGGGTATCTAGAATTGTAGCTGCTGCGATTGAGCAGTCGCAAGATGATAAGGGCATTGTCTTACCCGTTAATATTGCTCCTTTTGAGGTGGTGATTGCGCCCATAGGTTACGACAAGAGTATTGAAGTCAAAGCTTCGGCCCATAAAATTTATGATGCTCTTAAAGAAATGGGTGTGGACGTTTTACTCGATGATCGTGGTGAACGCCCAGGCATTATGTTTGCCGAAATGGAATTGATAGGTATTCCTTATAGAATTGTTATAGGGGATCGCAGTCTAAAAAAAGGCAAAGTCGAATTTCAAGGTCGATTGGATCAGGAATCTAAATTAATTGATGAAAATCAAATATTTACAGAAATTAAGTCTTTATTATCCCTCTAAAGCATTAAACCCATTTCTTTATAACTAACTGATTTAATTGAGCTATTTTTTTCAAGCATTTATTACAAAATAATTACAATTAAGTGGTGTACTTATTTAAAAAAAAGGTTAATATTCGGCAAGTAGTTAGTAATCGATGACTTGGAAGACCAGGGCCAATTGATAACTAAGTGCCCAAGTACTATAGCTCTTTGATGTTCATATACAGTCAACTAATCTAGGAGATGTTATGTCGAAATCATTAGCAGTAGCAATTAGTGTTGGTGTAGTAGCAGGTCTTTGGACTTTCCTCGGAAGTGGTTATCTCAGCTTTGCAAGTATCGCGATTGGTTTTTTAGCTTGGGCTGCATCTGGCCTAGTTGGCAAATCAGACGCAATGCAAAAAACAGTTATCGGAATGACTTTTGGCGCAATCATTGCATCAGTTGCTGTTTTTCTAGCGGGGATTGAATTACCTGTAATAGGCGCAAATCTTGCAGTAGGCGTAGGTGTAGCGGCACTCATTCTTGTACTTGTTGCTGATAAGGTGTCTCAAGTTGCTAATGTCGGCGTGAATGTTTTAGGTTTTGCGTCAGCTTTTACACTAGCACCAAGCGCAGCTAGCATCGGTGCAATGGATTTATCTAATCCAGTCGCCATTGTTTTAGTTTCAACTATCTTGGGCGTAGTTGCAGGTAATTTAGCAGGAAGACTTGCGTCTGCAATTAAGTAATTATTTTAAGTAGTTTAAAAAAACGCACCCTTTAGGGTGCGTTTTTTTATTTAGATTTACTAGAGATTTTAAATCCGTAATAGGTTCCGAATTCACCTTCAGATTCGTTATATATAAAGAATAGATTATTTGTATAGCCGAGACCATTGTAATGATTATGGGCTCTTAGTTTTATCTCTTTTGGTAAGATGGATTTGCCAACATAATTACCTTTAGCATTAAAGATTAATACTGCCTTATGATCGACATCGAGAATCGCCATCTCTTCCCCATCGATGCTTGTGGCTGCAATAAAATTATCACTTAGATCGTCAAATGCGACACCGGCCGATTTTAAATCTAAATTAATTTCCCCTATCTTATTACCTTCGTTAGCATCAATGACAATAACTTTGTCACCCCTCTTTTGTTTAGCAAAGTAATGATTAGATTTGGAGTCAAAGGAAGGCATCGTAGCCGAATCACCAAAGGCAGGATTAAAACCTGAAACCTCTTTTGAGCTACCTTTCAAATTACCTTGAGGATCAAGATCTAACGAATAAATACCAGTATTAGGCGCAAAACCCGCCTCACTCGATACATTATAAGTAATCGTTGTAAGCTGAAAGGTGACTTCATTATAAAAAATGGAGCGATTGTCAAACCCGGCTTGAGTTGAGGACAGATATTTTCCAGATTGATCATAGGTGTGAATAAGGGATTTGGAAATAGGGGCTTCAGTTTCCGAGCCCAAGGGCGCTAGGCCACCATCAGCAATATAATATTTTTTTTGGCCTGGTATAAAGGCGACTGTCATAGGTCGGGTAGTGGGTTTTTTAGCGAGCGCTATTTTAATTTCTGATTTTGCTTCGGGAAGCACATCAGCATAAATCGAGTAATTAAGCATTAAAAAGCACAGGGCAATAATAATTTTCATAAATATATCTTCTTAGATTGAGTTATTAATTTTAGTTTGATCGTTCAATGAATGAAGCATCACCATAACTAAAGAAACGATACTCATGTTTAATAGCATGCTGATAAAGTTTCTTCATAGTATCACTTCCGCTAAAAGCAGAGACCAAAATAAATAAAGTACTTTTAGGTAAATGAAAATTGGTGAGCAACGCATCCACAATTTTAAATTGATAACCAGGTTTAATAAAGATAGAAGTTTCTTTATATCCTGATTCAATAATTTCCTCTGAGAATTTACTTTCTAAGGCTCTGAGCACCGTAGTCCCAATAGCAATAATTCTGCCTTGATTGGATTTAGTGTCTTGAATCATTTGGATAGTTTCATCTGGCACATTAAAAGATTCGCTATGCATTTGATGGCCATCGAGATTGTCTTCTCGCACAGGCTGAAAAGTACCAGCACCTACATGAAGCGTTAAAAATGCATGCTTAATTTTTTTAGCATCTAATGCTTTGAAAATTTCATCAGTAAAATGAAGTCCCGCTGTAGGAGCTGCAACTGCACCTGATTCTTTTGCGTAAATCGTTTGATATCTTTTTTCATCAGATTTGTCTGCACTTCTTTCGATGTAAGGCGGTAAGGGGATATGTCCGAATTGCTCTAGTACGTCATAGGCAGACAATATTGAATGAAATTCAATATGAAAAAGATCATTTTCTTTTTTGATGACTTTAATTACGACATCTTTATTAATCTCAAAGAGATTGCCATCTAATATTTTTTTTGATGTTTTTAAATGAGCCAAAGCATGATGATTGTTGATAATACGCTCAATCAAGATTTCAACTTTTCCACCTGTTATTTTTTTCCCAAATAACCTCGCTTTAATCACACGTGTATCGTTGAAAATCAAAAGATCATTTGGATTTAATAAATCAATAAATTCGGTAAATTTTTTATCGCTGAATGACTTTGTATTTTTATTTAAAACAAGAAGTCGACTTGAATCCCTTTTTTGAAGAGGGGTTTGGGCAATAAGATGCTGGGGTAAATCAAAATTAAATTCTTCAATTAGCAATTATATTTATGCGCTTAATATTTTAAGAAAAATCTTTAAATAATCTGAATAATAGAATTATTTAATATGATTTAAAATAACATTAACTAAAGTTGCAAGCGTTAATAGCAAAAGCATAGCCATTAAAAAACCTATAATCAAAAAATACTTTATTCCATGTTTTTGAACAAAAGCATCGTCCTGAGAAAATTTTCTATTGCTTTGGACGCCGAAAAAAGCAGATAAAATACTTTTAATGATATTGATCATAGTCTTTTTATTAAGTTTTAAATTCTTACAATTTTAATATAGTTATCAGATATAAACCGATATTATCTATAATGTTTAAGTTATAAGCTTCTAGAGGCCGGGATGGCGGAATTGGTAGACGCACGGGACTCAAAATCCCGCGCTAGTAATAGCGTGCGAGTTCGATTCTCGCTCCCGGCACCATAAATTATAAAATTATTTGAATTTTTTTCTTTTGTGAACGTCAAGGCAAATATGGTTCAAATCAAAAAGTTAAAGAAAGGCACTTTAGACGAATTTATTATTCGTCCGAACCCTTCTATGCCATGGAAATTGATTAAAAAAA
>BJGS01000017.1 GCA_014190615.1 Methylophilaceae bacterium | reverse complement strand
TGAGAGTGTTAAGAAAACTCCTTACAGTGGACTCTACGAGGTTTTCATGGGCGGTCAAATTGTTTACACAGATGAAAAATTTTCTTTTCTTATTGCAGAAGGACATATTGTTGACCCAAAAACAAAAAAGGATTTAACGGGAGAGCGTCTCGAGGATTTAACTAAAATTGATTTTGCATCACTGCCTCTTGCCTCAGCGATTAAAACCATCAAAGGCGATGGCTCGAGAAAATTGGCTGTATTTTCAGATGTTGATTGCCCTTTTTGTAAAAGGCTTGAGCAGAATGAATTTACCCATTTAAATAATATTACGATTTATACGTTTCTCTTTCCAATTGAAAAATTGCATCCGGATGCTAAGAATAAATCACAGCTTATTTGGTGTGCTAAAGACCGTTCAAAAGCATGGCTTGATTGGTCGCTTAATGAGACACTTCCTCCTGGCAAAGCAAATTGTGAGCCACCTACAGAGCAAGTGCTTGAATTAGGCTCAAAATTAGGTATTACATCTACACCGACCCTCATTTTTTCTGATGGCAAGCGAATGTTAGGTGCTCAGCCCTACAAAGAGATAGAAAAAGTGTTAAACGGTATCAAATCATAAGGTTTTTTATACAACAAATAACTTGACATTTATTGCTAAACCACGTAAAAAAGCTCCCAGGTGTTTGGTTTCGAGTTTTATTTAGCTAGCTTTAATTTATATTTAAGTAGTGCTTTAGTTCTTGATTCAAACTTTTGGGGGGCCTCCCTTGTTTAAAGTTAAGGATTTATGAAATGGCAACAGGTACAGTAAAGTGGTTTAATGATTCAAAAGGTTTTGGTTTTATTACTCCTGATGATGGTGGTGATGATTTATTTGCTCACTTCTCAGCAATCGTAGATACAGGATATAAAAGTCTTAAAGAAGGTCAAAGAGTAACTTTTGACGTTACAGACGGACCAAAAGGCAAGCAAGCTTCAAATATAAATAAAGCCTAGTTTCAAATTAAATAGATAAGCCCGCGTAAGCGGGCTTTTTTTACATATAACTTATGATGGCATCAGAAAAGCTATCAGTGGATAGTGGGCCAACATTATTTAATTGTGATGAAAAATCTTGAGTGACTTTTTGAGCTACTAATGTTTTTCTAAATGCTGCTAAAAGGATATGAGCAGCTTCCGTCCATCCCATATGTCTTAACATCATTTCAGCTGAAAGAATAAGGGAGCTTGGATTGGCAATTTTTTTACCTGCAATACTTGGGGCAGTGCCATGAGTGGCTTCAAAAATAACAGTCGAATCTGATAAATTAGCACCTGGTGCAATGCCAATACCTCCAACTTGTGCCGCCAATGCATCCGAAATATAGTCCCCGTTAAGATTAAGCGTAGCTACTACATCGTATTCGCTGGGGTGTAGTAAAATTTCTTGCAAAAAGGCATCTGCAATACAATCTTTAATAATGAGGCCATTATCACATTTAAAACTAGGCTTTCCTTCAATAGCTTTAGCACCAAACTCATCTCGGGCTAATTCATATCCCCATTCTTTAAATCCACCCTCAGTAAATTTCATGATATTGCCTTTATGCACGAGCGTGACCGATCTTTTTTTATGCTTAATGGCATATTCAATCGCTTTTCTTATAAGTCTTTGGCTCCCTTCTTTAGACACTGGTTTAATTCCTATCGCCGTTGATTCAGGGAAGCGTATTTTATTTTTAATACCTAGCTCTGAAATCATTTGAATAATTTTCTTTGACTCCTCAGAGAAGGCTTGCCATTCAATTCCTGCGTAGATATCCTCTGTATTTTCTCTAAAAATAACCATATTAGTTTTTTCAGGATTTTTTAAAGGGCTTGGCACACCATCAAAGTATTCAATAGGCCTTAAGCAGACATAAAGATCGAGCCCTTGTCTCAGAGCCACATTAAGCGATCTGATGCCTCCACTCACGGGCGTCGTGAGCGGACCTTTAATAGACACAACAAACTCTCTCATAGCATCAAGAGTTTCTTGAGGTAGCCATGTATCCTTGTCGTATATTTTTGTAGCCTTTTCTCCTGCATAAATTTCCATCCAAGCAATTTCTTTTTCCCCACTATAAGCTTTTAAGACAGCATGATTCACCACTTTAAGCATTGCCGGTGTAATGTCTATACCAATGCCATCGCCTTCAATAAATGGGATAATGGGACGGTCTGGAACATTCAAAGTTAAGTTTGAATTGACTGTAATTTTAGAAGCATTTTTTGGAAGATTAATTTTACTAAGCATTCATACTCACTTTTATTTTAATGAAAATATTATTTAATAAGCCTTATGGTGTGGTTTGTCAGTTTAGTAAGCATGACAACCATAAAACCTTAAAAGATTTTATTCCAATACCTAATGTTTATCCTGCAGGTAGGCTTGACACTGATAGTGAAGGTTTAATTATTCTAACTGATGATGGGATATTTCAACATCAAATTAGTGATCCAAAATACAAAATGCAAAAAACTTACTGGGCTCAGGTTGAGGGTGCTCCAAAAGAGAGTGATTTAGAGGAATTAAGAAAAGGCGTTGATTTAGGAGAATTTAAAACATTACCTGCGGAGGTAAAAATGATAAATGAACCTGAAATATTATGGGAAAGAATACCGCCAATTAGAGAGAGAAAAATGATCGCCACAACTTGGCTTGAAATTAAAATATCAGAAGGTAAAAATCGCCAAGTAAGAAGAATGACTGGAAAAATTGGATACCCCACTCTAAGATTAATTCGCTTTGCGATTGGGTCTTATAAGCTAGATGAATTAGATCTCGGTACCTATAAAATTATCCATGAATAAAAAAATTACTTTTAATTTAGAGTTTAAGGATTGCGGATTAAAGGATTGCTATCCCATTAATAAGTAACCGATTATGATAAAATTTAACTACATTTATACGAAGCATATCTATGTCAGGTAATACTCTAGGTACATTATTTACACTTACTTCTTTCGGTGAATCCCATGGCGCCGCTATAGGCGGCATAGTAGACGGCTGCCCACCAGGATTAGAATTGTCGGAAGAAGATTTGCAAATAGACTTGGATCGAAGAAAGCCTGGTACCTCAAAGCATGTGACTCAACGTAGCGAAGAAGATAAGGTTGAGATTTTATCTGGCGTATTTGAGGGTAAAACAACAGGCGCACCTATCGGTTTTGTTATTCGAAATACAGATCAACGTAGTCAAGATTACGCGAAAATTAAAGATGTATTTCGCCCGGGACACGCAGATTACACTTATGCTCATAAATATGGCTTAAGAGACTATAGGGGTGGAGGTAGATCAAGCGCCAGGGAAACCGCAGTCAGAGTTGCTGCTGGTGCTATAGCTAAAAAATGGCTCCTTGAGAAATATGGGATTAAAATCCGTGCTTATTTAAGCCAAATGGGGACCGTTCACATTCCATTTAAAAATTGGGAAGATGTAAATCAAAACCCATTTTTTTGTCCCAATCTCGAACAAGTGCCTGAGTTAGAAAAATATTTAGATGATATTCGTGCCGATAGAGATTCTGTAGGCGCAAAAATTACTGTAGTTGCTGAGAATGTTCCTGTGGGCTTGGGTGAGCCTGTTTTTGGAAGATTAGACGCTGAAATTGCTCATGCAATGATGGGGATTAATGCTGTAAAAGGTGTTGATATTGGTGAAGGCTTCGGCTCCATCGTTCAAAAAGGAAGTGAACATGGCGACGAACTTACCCCGCAAGGCTTTTTGACAAATAATGCAGGTGGAATTTTAGGGGGTATTTCCACAGGCCAACCTATTATTGCTCATGTAGCTTTTAAGCCAACCTCAAGCATTCCTCAAGATCGAAAATCAATTAACACAAAAGGTGAAGCCGTTCTTATGCAAACAACAGGCCGTCACGATCCTTGTGTTGCTATAAGAGCAACACCAATCGTCGAAGCTATGTTAGCTTTAGTTGTTATAGACCAAGCATTAAGACATCGAGCTCAAAACGCGGATGTAATTTCACATACACCTAAAATTTAGTGAGTTCTAGCCATAATCTTCATTGGCGTTTATCACGCTTTTATTTTTTTTATTATTTCTTCGTAGGCTCTTTTGTCCCTTATTGGGGAATTTATTTACAATCAGAAAATTTTTCACCTTCTAGTATTGGTATTCTTCTCTCTTTATTTCAAATCAGTCGCATTGTTGCCCCTAATTTTTGGGGCTGGTTAGCTGACCATACGGGTCATCGAGTTAAATGGATAAAGCTGACATCATTTTTAGGTCTCATAGGATTTGTTGGTGTTTTTTGGGCTAAGGGATTTTTTTGGATCTTTTTAGTAATGTCAGCATTAAGTTTATTTACGAGCTCAACATTACCTCTTGCCGAATCTTTAACTCTTGCACATTTAGCAACGACAGATGGGCATTACAGCAGAATAAGACTATGGGGATCAATCGGATTTATTGTAGCGTCGTTATTCTTAGGATATTTAATTGATCTTCAAGGTATTAATATTTTATTATGGGTTTTATTGATAGCTCAAGCCATTATATTTTTCTTATCAAATACCATTCCTGAGACTAAAGAGATTCATCATAAAACAAACGATTTATCTATTTGGAAAATTATTAAAACACCCTCTGTCATAGCGCTTTTGGTTGGCTGCGCTTTGATGGTCTCAGCGCATGGAGTACTTTATAATTTTTATTCAATCTACCTAAAAGATCATGGGTATAGTAGCGGCACGATAGGGTGGCTTTGGGCTGTTGGTGTTATTTGTGAAATTCTGATTTTTATGGCCATGCCAAAAATTTTAAGACGTTATTCACTCAAAACAATTTTATTGATGAGTTTATTTTTAGGCGTTATTCGGTTTATTTTAATTGGCGCCTCCCCCGATAATTTATATTTATTGTTTATAGCGCAAATGTTTCATGCAGCAACTTTTGGGAGTTTTCATGCGGCATCTATCGAGGTTATTGCTTATTATTTTAAAGGACGAAATCAAACAAGAGGGCAGGCGATATATAACAGTGTAGCTTATGGTATAGGTGGGACCGTAGGTGGTTTAGGAGGAGGATATTTGATCCAATATCTTGGTGGTCAGCTTGGTTTCATGATTGCTGCAATATCGCCTTTAATTGGTTTTGTTGTAATTTGGTTTGGATTAAAGCTAGAAATTAAAGGTAATAAAATATTTGGTTAAGTCGGACTGAAGTTTATTTAACCTTCAATGAGTGCGTATGCCGAATGATTATGAATGGATTCAAAATTTTCAGACTCCACAATAAAGTGATTAATTCTTTTTTCTAATTTCAATTGCGCTGCAACATCCCTCACCATGTCTTCTACAAACTTTGGGTTGTCATAAGCTTTTTCGGTTACGAATTTTTCATCAGGTCTTTTTAATAAACCATAAAGCTCACATGAAGCTTGTTTTTCAATAAGCTCAATTAACTCTTCAATCCAAATAAATTTATTAATTTCAACAGTAACTGTTACATGAGATCTTTGGTTATGCGCACCGTAATCTGAAATTTTCTTTGAGCATGGGCAAAGACTTGTCACAGGAACAACAACTTTAATTGTATTTTTAAATTTACCATCAGCAATTTTTCCGATAAAACTGACGTCATAATCAAGAAGACTTTTGACCCCAGAAATAGGAGCAGTTTTATTAATAAAGTAAGGGAATGTCATCTCGACATCACATGATTTAGCTTCGAGTCGCTTAATCATTTCTCTTAAAATATTTTCAAATGACTCAACAGATATTTCTCTTTCATTCATATTTAAGATTTCAACAAATCTTGACATGTGAGTACCCTTAAAATTATGAGGTAAATAGACGTACATATTAAATGTTGCAACTGTATGCTGGGCGCCGCCCGTTTTATCTTTAACAAGTACAGGATGCCTTATAGATTTAATACCGACCTTGTCAATATCCAAACTTCTCAGATCAGGTGAATTTTGAACATCTTCAATCGGGCATGTTTGATTGCTTGTCGTCATAATGAATAGTTATTTATTAATACTTGAGTGTAGCACTAGGTTAATTTTTTCTCAATTGATTTAACAATAGATACAGCATCTAAGCCATATTTTTTACGGAGCTGTTCTTGGCTACCTTGCTCAACAAATTTATCAGGCAAGCCGAGTCGAAGTGATTGGCATTTTAAATCATACTCACTAATTACTTCCAGCACTGCTGATCCAGCTCCGCCTGATATAGCGTTTTCTTCTAGTGTGACAAGAAGTTTATGTGACTCTGATAAATCTTTGATTAACTTAATATCAAGAGGTTTAATAAACCTCATATTAACGACAGTAGCATTAATTTTTTCTCCAGCTTTCAAAGCTTCGTCTAGCATATTACCAAAAGCTAGTAGAGCAATCCTACGACCTTTTCTGATGACTTCGGCCTTACCAATTGGAATGGTCGTCATTTTAGATTTAATAGAAGATCCTGGACCAGGACCTCTCGGATAACGAACTACTGAAATGCCCTTAAATTTAAATCCTGTAAAAAGCATTTGCCGACATTCATTTTCATTGCTTGGCGCCATAATAAGAATGTTTGGAATACATCTTAAGAACGATAAATCAAAGCTTCCTGAATGTGTAGGCCCATCTTGCCCTACAATACCAGCTCTATCTAATGCAAAAAGCATGGGAATGTTTTGTAATGCAACATCATGTATTAGTTGATCATAAGCTCTTTGAAGAAAAGTTGAATAAATAGCAATTACAGGTTTGTAATTTTCACACGCAAGACCGGCTGCAAAAGTAATTGCATGTTGTTCAGCAATTCCTACATCAAAAAAACGGTCAGGAAATTTTTCTGCAAATTTGTTAAGACCCGAACCATCTGACATTGCAGGAGTGATTGCGCAAAGCTTTTTATCAATATTAGCCATATCAACAATCCAATCTCCAAACACATCAGTGTAAGTAAGCTTTTTTGTTTTTGATGATTTTATGCCATCCTTTAGATTAAATTGACTAATACCATGGAATTTATTTGGATCGATTTCTGCGGGTTCATAGCCAAATCCTTTTTGAGTGGCTACATGTAAAAATTGTGGGCCTTGCAGTTTTTTAAGATTGGTGAGAGTGTCAATCAGAGCATTAATATCATGACCATCAATCGGCCCAATATAATTAAATCCAAATTCTTCGAATAAGGTTCCAGGAATAACCATACCTTTTACATGCTCTTCGGCGCGCTTCGCAAATTCAAGCATTGGAGGAACAGCAGATAAAACTACCTTGCTTGAGCGTTTAATGCTTCCATAAAGATTACCTGACATCAGTTTTGCAAGGTAATTATTGAGAGCCCCAACATTTTTAGAGATTGACATATCATTGTCATTCAAAATAACTAAAATATTGTTATCCGAGTCTCCGGCATTATTAAGCCCTTCAAAAGCCATGCCTGCAGTCATAGCTCCATCACCAATAATTGCAATCGCTTTGTGATTTGATTTTTTCTTTTTGAGCGCTTCCGCCATCCCTAAGGCTGCTGATATTGAAGTGCTTGAGTGCCCAGTCCCAAAAATATCATAATGACTTTCTGATATTTTTGGAAAGCCTGAAATGCCATTCATTGTTCTTAAAGAGCTCATTACCTTTTTTCTACCTGTAAGAATTTTATGGGGATAAGTTTGATGACCAACGTCCCATATAAACTTGTCATTTGGACAATCAAAAACATAATGGAGCGCCACAGTGAGCTCAATAACGCCAAGATTAGACGAGAGATGGCCGCCTGTTTTTGAAACGCTTTCAATAATAAAGCTCCTTATCTCATCGCATAGCGAAATAAGCTTTTCACGATTAAGTTTTTTTAAATCTTTAGGGGAATTAATTTTGTCGAGGATATTCATATTAATATGAGCGAGTCATAACAAATTCTGCAATGCCAGCTAAATAATCTGCTTTCCCCCCAAGGGGTTGAATGGAAGCTAAAGCATTCTCATAATAATTAGCTGCAAGCTTTTTAGATTCATCAATGCCTAATAGAGAAACAAAAGTAGATTTATTATCTTTCTCATCTTTCCCGGGTGTTTTGCCTAAGAGATCTTTATTTGCCTCTTTGTCAAGGATGTCATTCTTAATTTGGAATATTAAGCCAATAGATTTTGAATAAGCATCTATACAGTTCAGCATATTCGTATCATTATTTTCTGAAGCTAATAATGGCATTAGACAGGAAGCATTAATAAGAGCGCCAGTTTTATATTGGTGCATTGTTTTGAGCTCATTCAAAGTAATTTTTTTGTTTGTATTTTTAATATCTAGAGCCTGTCCTTTTGCCATACCTTTAAGTCCAATCGCATTAGAAAAAATATGAATAATTTCTAGTCGTTTTTCAGCTTTGATAGGAAGCGATGGGCAAGATAAGCATGAGAAAGCTAGAGACTGAAGAGCATCTCCAGCAAGAAGCGCTGTGCTTTCCCCAAATTTCTTATGGCAAGATAACTTTCCTCGTCTTAGATCGTCGTTATCCATGCAGGGCATATCATCATGAACTAATGAATATGCATGCAAAAATTCTATGGCACATACAATTTTTTCAATAGCAATAGGATCTACTTCAACTATTTCGGCAATGGCAAATACAAGCGTTGATCGTATTCTTTTTCCGCCGTTAAGAATGCTATATCTTATAGCTTCATTTAAATCAGATTCATGATTGGACTCAGGTAAATTTTTTTCGAGCATAGACTCAATAAGCGTTTGTTTTTTAGAGAGCCATTCATGAAAATTATTCATCAGAAGGCTTGAATTGACCGAGCACGTTATCTGAAGATAATACTAAAACTTTTTGTTCAATTTCTTTTAGTGAATCCTGGCACAATTTGAGAAGAAGCATGCCTTTTTCATAAGATCTTATTGAATCTTCCAGAGCCATATCACCTTGTTCCATTTTTGCCACAATAGATTCAAGTTCTTTAAGGTTTGTTTCGAGTGAATTTTTATTCATAAATTTATATATTATTTAAGTGATTGATTGAAAAAAATTGATAAATCATCAATTTCTTTTTCACATAACTCGTGTCCCATGTCATATTTTTCGAAGTCCACAGCGTTAAGTTTATTTGATAGCTTTTCAAAGGAGCTATTAGCGATTTTGATATCTATAACATTATCATATAGACCATGACCCATAAAGATAGGGATGTCTATTAAATCATTGTTTAAAGACTCTAAAAGCCTCTCTTTTAGGGGAAGGTAACCTGATAGAGCTGCTATACCTCCTAATCTTTTTGGGTGTTTTAAGCCCAAATAAAAACTCATTGCAGCCCCTTGAGAAAATCCCCCTATAAGAATTTTTTCAGGTTTAATTCCAAGTAAAATCTGTTCTTCAATTAATTTCTCAATAAAAGTGCTGGATCTTTCCATTCCTCTTTCGTCCTCATCTTTTTCTAAGGATAAATCGTATAAATCATACCAAGCTCTCATTTCAAAACCTTGATTCATCGTGACTGGCTGATAAGGAGCATGTGGTAAAACAAATCGTATTTTATTGAATTGGGATCTTGTAAATATTTCTTTAAAATCAGAGCCATCAGCACCTAAACCGTGAAGAAAAATTACTGAGCCTATAGGAGGCTCAATACTATCAATAATAATGGGAGTCATAAATAAAAAAAGCAGAACTTAATTCTGCTTTTTTGTACATAAATCTTCTTATTTTGATTCAGCCAACTTTTTAAGCGCTGGAAGACCTGCGTCATAAATTTCGTTTACAGCCTTGAGTGCTGACTCATCATCTTGTCCTGCTGGAATTGGAGGATTTAGTTTGTAAACTCTATAAAAGCGACCTACCCAAGTTACATTAGACTCATTAGGATTGGAGCCTTTTGAAACAACAATAAACGAATTGTAGTCCGCTACAGGAACAGCCCCTTCAATAATTTCATATTTAAGCTTCATGGCTTCTTCATCAATACCCTTAAGTCTTTCAATCACTTTGCCACCCGATTTTAATGTAAGGGTTCTTAATGTATCCTCACCTTTTTTTTCTAACTTGATATCAGTTACAAGTGGTTCCCATTTCTGAAAGCTACCAAAATCTTTAACAATAGCCCAGACTTTATCTGGAGATGCATTGATTGTGATTGATTTTTCAACCTTTTGAGGTGAGGGACCATGGGCAAATACGCTAAAAGATACAAAAGTAAGGAAAATTCCAATAATAATTTTTTTCATTTGAATGAGGCCTTTGGTGTTGAATTAATCTAGTAATTATAAATTGTTTTTATGCATAAACTTACTCAATTTTAATAAATTGACCAAATGAACGGCTTTGTTTACCAGTTTTAACATCATATAAATATTCTTGTTTAATAACGTCGATGATAGAAATAGAATCGCTTCTCCAGTTTGAGATAACAAGCAAATGATTTCTTTCATCAATATCGATACCCTCTGGATTGCCACCCACTTTGATTTTTTTAATTTCTTTTTTCTGTATTAGATCGATCACACTAATATCATCATCTTGAGTATTTGTAACAAAAATAAATTCGTTTTTAATATCGGATACAACGCCATAAGGATGGTCGCCAACCTTGATTGTTTCTATATTAAATGTATTGATATCAATTATAGAAATTGAATCATCTAATACATTTACAACAAAAAGTAAGTTTTTTCTAAAAAATACACCATAAGGATGCTTTCCTACTTTAATTTTTTTAAAGAGACTGAGGCTAGATTGGTTATATATTTCAACAGTATTTTCATCACGATTAGAAATAAAGAGATACTTTCCTTGGTCATCACAAATCATTCCTGACGGGGATTTGCCCACTTTAATTTTTTTAATAACTGATAAAGATTTTGTTTCGATAATGATGATTTTATTATTAAACCAATCACTCACAAAAATATATCTTTCATCCGTTGATTTTGTAATTCCAACAGGGGTTCCCCCTATTATAATTTTTTTAACTATTTTATTTTGATACAGATCTAAAACATCAACCGAACCATCATTTGCATTTGTAATAAATCCATAATTTTGTTTTAAAGAGATTGCAACACCCACTGGACCGTTGCCTACAGGAATTTCATGTGTAATTTTTCTATTTTTAATATCTACTACACTTACCGTATTAGAGCCTTGGTTGGTAATGTAAGCAATTGGCAAGCTTGAGCATGCATTAAGCGATAGATACAAAATAAGTAAAAAAAGGTTTTTATATGTCATGATTTTAGTTTTTTCGTAATAGATTCTAGCTTTAATTCCGGCTTTTATTTAAACTAAATCTATGAAAAAATTAAAGAAATTCTTAGGGCAAGGTTATGATTGATAAAGATGGCTACCGGCCAAATGTGGGTATTGTAATTTGCAATGCTGACAATCAAGTTTTTTGGGCAAAACGTACACAGGAACATGCTTGGCAATTTCCTCAGGGCGGAATTCAAAAAGGTGAAAGTCCAGAAGAGGCGATGTATAGAGAGCTTATGGAAGAGGTAGGATTAAAGCCACATCATGTAGAAATACTTGGTCGAACTAAGGATTGGTTGAAATATGAAGTACCATCTCAATGGGTTCGAAGAGACTATCGAGGAACTTACAAGGGTCAAAAACAAATATGGTATCTCTTAAGAATGAAAGGGCAGGATACGGATATCTTTTTAAGAAATACCAAAAAACCAGAATTTGATGATTGGCGTTGGCATGATTACTGGATGCCGCTCAATGAAGTTATCGAATTTAAGAGAGACGTATATCGACTAGCTTTAAATGAACTTCGTTTATTTGTAGACAATTAGGCTATTTTTTTAATTCAGCAATAATTGTTTCACCGTTAAAAACTTTATCACCTAGCGCAACTTTTATCTTGGAATTGATAGGAAGATACAAGTCGACCCGTGAACCAAATCTTATAAAGCCATACCTTTCGCCGACTTCCAATGTGTCGCCTTTATTGGCATAGCATAAAATTCTTCTTGCAATTAAACCTGCAATTTGAACGCACGTAATATCGAAACCGCCCTTACTTTTAAGGTGCAAGGCACACCTTTCATTTTCTAAAGAAGCTTTTGATAGCGCTGCATTGAGAAATTTGCCAGGAAAATACCATTTATTTATGATTATTGATTGAATTGGACTTTTATTTGAATGAACGTTAAAGACATTCATAAAGACACTGACTTTAATTGCACGTCTATTCAGATATTCATCTTTGCATTTTTCAATCACAATTACTTTGCCATCCGCCGCTGATACCACCATATTTTTTTTAGATGGCGTATTTCTTTTTGGATCTCTAAAAAATTGCAAAATAAATAAAGAGATAAGCCAAAGGGGCAGGGACCATAAATTGCATATATTAAAAACGAAGGCTGAAATGGCAACTGAAGCTATTAAAAATGGCCAACCTTCTTTTGCAATGATGGGATAGGTTTTTTTTACCATTAACCTAGTTCTTACTTTGATCTACAAGCTTATTTTTCGCGATCCAAGGCATCATTGACCTTAGTTGAGAACCAACTTTTTCAATTGGGTGCTCTGCATTGAGCCTTCTTCTCGCCGTCATTTCCGGGTAATTTGTTTTTCCTTCAAGAATAAAACGTTTTGCATAATCGCCATTTTGAATATTTTTTAAAGCCTCTTTCATTGCTAATTTTGCTTCATTACCAATTACTCTTGGCCCAGTGACATACTCTCCATATTCAGCATTATTGGAGATGGAATAGTTCATATTAGCAATGCCACCTTCGTACATTAGATCTACAATAAGCTTAAGCTCATGCAAACATTCGAAATAAGCCATTTCAGGTGCATAGCCCGCTTCCACTAAAGTTTCAAAACCTGCTTTCACAAGCTCAACTGCACCACCACATAAAACGGCTTGTTCGCCAAATAAGTCGGTTTCTGTTTCTTCGCGGAAATCTGTTTCAATCACTCCACCTTTGGTTCCGCCATTTGCCGCCGCATATGAAAGAGCAATTTCTTTTGCTTTACCAGATGTGTTTTGATAAATCGCGATCAATGTAGGGACACCACCGCCCTTAAGATATTCTGAGCGAACAGTATGGCCAGGACCTTTTGGGGCGATCATAATAACGTCAAGATCATCTCTTGGAATAATTTGGTTGTAATGAATATTGAATCCATGAGCGAATGCTAATACAGCATTTTTTTTCAAGAATGGCGCAACTTCTTGATGAAAAATATCGGGCATTGTTTCATCAGGTATTAAAAGCATGACGACGTCAGCATTTTTTACAGCATCATTAATTTCTAGAACGTTATGTCCGGCGCTTTTGGCTTTCTCCCATGATGCGCCAGCTTTTCTGAGCGCAACCGTGACATTAACACCTGACTCTTTAAGATTGGCTGCATGAGCATGTCCCTGTGAGCCATATCCAACAATCGTAACATTCAATTTTTTAATGAGATTTAAATCAGCATCTTTGTCGTAGTAAACCTTCATAATAACCTTTCAGTTTTAATTTATACTTTTAAAATTCTATCACCGCGACCAATACCTGACGCACCAGTCCTAACCGTTTCTAAAATAGCAGCTTCATCAATACTTTCAATGTAAGCATCTAATTTGCTGGATGATCCTGTTATCTCAATGGTAAAAGAGCTATCAGAAACATCTATAATTCGCCCTCTAAAAATATCGCACATTCTTTTCATTTCGTCGCGATATTGGGCATTCGCTTTTACTTTAACAATCATTAACTCTCTCTCAATAAAGCGGCCATCATTGAGATCTAATACCTTTACAACATCAATTAATTTATTAAGTTGTTTAATAATTTGTTCAATAATCTCATCTGATCCAGACGTCACAATTGTCATTCTTGAGAGTGTGGGATCTTCAGTAGGTGCAACAGTCAAAGATTCAATGTTGTAACCTCTAGCAGAGAACAAGCCCGAAACTCTGGACAAAGCACCCGATTCATTTTCCATTAAGAGAGAAATAATATGTCTCATTTACAAGTCCTCAGCTATGATCATTTCTGACAAGCCTTTACCATTAGGAACCATTGGAAATACATTTTCTTTTTGATCTGTTATAAAGTCCATAAATACCAAGCGCTCTTTAAGTTTGCTGCTAAAAGCTTCTTTAAGCGCAGGTTCAACATCACTCGGCTTCTCGATTTTCATACCGACATGACCGTAAGATTCAGCTAATTTTACAAAATCTGGCAGTGCCTCCATATAGGACTCTGCATAACGATTCCCATAAAAAAACTCTTGCCATTGTCTTACCATGCCCATGTATCGATTGTTGAGATTGATAATTTTGATGGGCAAATGGAATTGTTTGCATGTAGAAAGCTCTTGAATACACATTTGTATAGAGGCTTCGCCTGTTACACAAGCAACTTTTGCATCAGGATGTGCTAATTGAGTGCCCATGGCATAAGGTAATCCAACACCCATAGTCCCAAGCCCTCCAGAATTAATCCATCTTCTAGGCTTATCAAATGGATAGTATTGCGCAGCCCACATTTGGTGCTGCCCTACGTCAGAGGTAATGAAAGCATCACCTTTTGTTATTTTATGAAGGGTCTGAATTACAAACTGAGGTTTAATGAGTTTTTTGTCATTTTTAAAATTTAAACAATTCGTTGATCTCCATTGATCAATTTCTTTAAACCAAGGCTTAAGCGATGCGTTTTGTTTTATTTTTTCTTTAGACAAGAGATCATTGAGTTCAGTAAGAACTGAAATGACATCACCTACAATAGGCACATCAATCTTTACTCTCTTGGAGATTGATGATGGATCAATATCTATATGAATAATTGTTTTTGGTTTTGATAAGAAATGCTCCGGGTTACCTATCACTCTATCGTCAAATCGTGCCCCTACAGCCAACAATACATCACACTCTTGCATTGCCATATTAGCTTCATAGGTACCATGCATACCCAACATACCAAGAAATTGTTTGTCACTTGCAGGAAAGCCACCCAATCCCATCAGCGTACTTGTAATAGGAGATCCAAGAGTACGAACAAATTTAGTTAATTGATTTGAAGCATCACCCAAGACGACACCACCACCCGAATATACCATGGGTCTTTTTGCGTCAAGAAGAAGCAATAATGCTTTTTTAATTTGACCGCTATGACCTTTAATAATTGGGTTATAAGACCTTAAATGAACCGTCTTTGGATAACTGAATTCATATTTTTCAGCTGTGATATCTTTTGGAATATCGACTAAAACCGGTCCGGGCCGACCACTTGCTGCAACATAAAAAGCTTTTTTCATTGTCGATGCAATGTCTTTAATATCTTTAACTAAAAAATTATGCTTAACACATGGACGCGTAATACCAACCGTATCACATTCCTGAAAGGCGTCTTGTCCAATAGCATAGGTTGGAACTTGGCCGCTAATAATAACCATAGGAATTGAATCCATATAAGCTGTAGCAATACCTGTTACAGCATTTGTAGCTCCAGGGCCTGATGTAACAAGAGCAACTCCAACTTTTCCAGTAGATCTTGAATAAGCGTCAGCAGCGTGAACCGCTGCTTGCTCATGACGAACGAGGACGTGCTTAAATTTATTCTGCTGAAAAACAGCATCATAGATATTAAGGACTGCTCCACCAGGATAACCAAAAACAAATTTGACTTTTTCCTCGTGAAGGCAGCGGATAACAATTTCTGCGCCAGAAATGTAGTTTGAGCCCATAGAATTCTTGATTGTAATTAATGAGATAGCTATAAACCCTCAACCTTAACGCTTTAAGCGTATTTGGTCAAGTTTAGAGACTTTTAAACGCCTCTATTTTCATAGACAAATCAACTGCTTTGATATTTTTTGTGAGAGACCCTAAAGAGATTCTATCTACCCCAGTAAGTGCAATTTTTTTGACATTTTTTAGCGTAATGTTTCCTGATGCCTCGAGCAAAGCCCTTCCCTTGTTAAGGAGGACAGCTTTTTTAAGGGCTTTAATGTCAAAGTTGTCTAATAATATATTCCTAAAACCTAGTCCTAATGCCTTTTTGAACTGATCGAGCCTTTCAACTTCAATTTGTATATTTTTATTTTTTGCATATTTCAAAGCAAGCGGGAATAGATCATCCATTTTGTTTGAAGATTTAATATGATTTTCTTTAATAAGTATCTGATCAAAGAGGCCAATTCTTTGATTATTTCCACCCCCAATAATCACAGCATATTTTTGTGCAATTCTTAATCCAGGTATTGTTTTGCGAGTATCAAAGATTTTTGCGTGTGAGCCTGAAATGGCCTTTACATAATGATATGTAGCAGTGGATGTAGCAGATAAAGTTTGTAAAAAATTGAGCGCGACTCTTTCGCCACTCAGAATTGATCTTGCTTTGCCATAAACTTCACAAAGCCGCTGATTTTTTTTTACAATTTGACCTTCTTTAATTAGCCATTTGATTTTTATTTTTGGGTCTAGCGTATGAAAAGTAGAATTAAACCAAGGAATGCCTGAAATTAAAGCCGATTCTTTGGATTTAACATATGCAATTACAGATAATTTTGGATTGATTAATTGAGCAGATAGATCAATTTTGCCAATATCTTCCTGAAGCGCCATTTTTATATTTTTTTGAATGGCCTCAATCAAAATTTTCTTATTTATTTTTGAGCTTTGCATAATGTAGAAGCTTATCAAATTATAATTAAGTTAGCTTTTTAATTTGGGAATAAAATGAAGCTTTTCTATTCAAACAATAGTCCTTACGCAAGAAAAATAAGAATTCTTATTGACGAGAAAAAAGCCAGTATTATTCTTGAGAAAGTTGTCCTTGCAGATAAAAATTGCATCATCCATAAATACAATCCTTTGTCTAAAGTGCCTACTTTATTTGTAAATGATATATCTATTTTTGATTCGCCCGTTATTGCTGAGTATGTCGACCATAAAAGCGGCCCTCTTTATTTGATTCCGGGTGATTTTGATAAAAGAATGCTACTCAAAAGATGGGAGGCGATAGCAGATGGTTTATGTGATGCTGCTGTTGCTATTATGTTAGAAAAACGAAGGATATCTTCCCAACAAAATGCTGATGTTTTTGAAAAACAGATGCGCAAAATTAAATTAAGCCTTACATGGCTTAATGAAGAAATGAAAGATAAAGAATATTATCTAGAAAATACATTTTCATATGCTGATATCGCAGTTGGAAGTGCTTTGGGGTACGTTAAATTAAGATATCCCGAAATTGACTTTAAGGAAGAATATTTAAATTTACATCGTTTGTATGAATTGCTTATGCAGCGACCATCTTTTCAGATGACAGCACCGGAACCTTATCTATAGTCTTTTCAATAACAGCTCCACCAAGACATACATTGCTTTCATAGACTACCACTGACTGTCCTGGAGTAATTGCCCATTGCTTTTGCCCAAAAAATATCTCTAAAGAATCACCTTTGATCATATCAATTTCGCAAGGCGCGTCAGATTCGCGGTATCTTGTTTTGGCGCCATACACCCAATGCTTTCTGGGTAAAGATCCATGAATCCAATGCATTTGTTCCGCGATTAACCCATCTTTAAATAAAAGAGGGTGATTACGCCCTTGAACAACTATAAGCGTATTTTCTTTAATATCCTTTTCAGCAACGAACCAGGGTTCGCCGTTGCTTGTTTTTGAACCTCCAATACCAAGCCCTTGCCTTTGGCCTAAAGTGTAAAACATAAGACCGATATGTTCTCCCAAAGTCTTACCATATTCATTTTTGATAGGACCTGGGGAATTCTCAATATATTTATTTAAAAATTCATTAAAAGGCCTTTCCCCAATAAAGCAGATACCTGTAGAGTCTTTTTTTTCGCTGTTATGTAAACCTTCTTTTTTAGCAATTTCCCTTACATCCTTTTTAAGAAGTTTGCCTAATGGGAATATAGATTTTGAAAGTTGGTGTTGATTGAGACGGTATAAAAAATAACTTTGGTCTTTAGTCGAGTCATCAGCTTTAAGAAGACTGTATAGCCCATCACATTCTTTAATTTGCGCATAATGACCGGTTGCAATTTTATCTGCTCCCATTAAAATTGCATGATTTAAAAAAGCATTAAATTTAATCTCAGAATTACATAAAATATCTGGATTGGGGGTTCTACCACTTTTAATTTCATTAATAAATTCAGAGAATACTTTTTCTTTATATTCTTTACTAAAATTTACCACTTCAATATCAATATCAATTTTATCAGCAACAGATACAGCATCAACGAGATCTTGCTTACTCGAACAGTATTCGTCATCATCGTCATCTTCCCAATTTTTCATAAAAAGACCAATCACGTTATAACCTTGATTTTTAAGGAGCAAAGCCGTCACAGAAGAATCAACTCCTCCAGACAGGCCTACAATGACAGTATTATTTTTCATGTAAATTAATTGAATTCAGAGCCAAGTTTTTTTGATTTTTCGTAGGCAGCTCTGGTTGCTTTTAAAAGGGCTTCATTTAGATTGTTAGATTCAAGCTGTTTTAAGCCTTCCTCCGTTGTGCCTCCTTTTGAAGCAACTGATGAGATAAGATTTTGGAGATTGCCTATTTGATCCTCAGCTAAATGAGAAGCCCCAAGAATAGTTTTGCTGCATAATTTTTCAGCTTCATTCTTTGATAAGCCTAATTGAATGGCTGATTCAATAAATGCATGTAGAAAATAAAATATGTAAGCTGGGCCACTTCCTGATATAGCCGTGACTGCATCCATTTTAGACTCATCATCTAGCCATATAAATTCACCGATGGCACTTGAAATTTCTTCTATTGCAACTTTATTTTTTAGCGGCAATACCTCTTTTGTAAAAAGAGCTGTAATTCCAAGTTGGATTTGAGCGCACATATTAGGCATAGATCGAACAATATTTTTATACCCGTTTGTCCATTTTTCAATCGATTGGATCTGAATACCTGCTGCGATAGATAAAATAAGTTGTTTTGAAATTTGATCAGAAATGGATCTTAGTAGAATTTCAGTCTGCTGAGGTTTTACAGCAAGTATAATAATCTCATCCGCAGCAATTTGTTTAAATTCTGCGTGGACAGTAATTTTAAAATCACTCTCTATAGATATTCTTTTATCATGATCAGACTCAATAACGCGAATAAGGGCAGAATCATATTTTTTATTTAATAGGCCGCTAATCATAGCCCTAGCCATGTTCCCACCCCCTAAAAAACAAATATTCAATTATCACTCCCATTAATTTTTATTTCCCGCGCTCCAAAAATAGCGGTACCAATTCTAACAAGATTTGAGCCATGTTCAATTGCTAGTTTATAGTCATTGGACATACCCATGGATAATGTATCGACTGTATCAATTTGTGTTTTTAATTCAGTATAAAGTTTATACATTGATTTAAATTCAGTAACAACCTGGTTAATATTTTCTGTATTAGAAGGTATAGACATAATACCTCTTAGTTTAAGCATAGGAAGTTCTTTAAGGGAGGCAATAAGGTCATTTAAATATTCATGCGCATTATTTATTGCAATACCACTCTTAGTCTCTTCGCCGCTAGAGTTAATTTGGATACAAATATTTAAAGGCCTCATATATGAGGGCCTAAAATCATTAAGAAGCTTCATAACTTTAACTCTATCAATACTATGCACCCAATCAAAATTTTCCGTAATCAATTTACATTTATTACTTTGAATGGGACCTAAAAAATGCCATTGAATTGCTAATTTTTCTAAATGTGATTTTTTATCCAAAGCTTCTTGCAGATAGTTTTCGCCGAAATTTATGATGCCAGCATCAAATGCTGTGACAATATTGGTAAAAGGCTGGCCTTTGCTTACAGCAACTAAGGTCACTTTTTCATCAAAACTACTAAGAGTAATAGCTTCTTGAATGTTTTGATTGATCTGAGAAATATTTTTGGGGATTATAGGCATCGATTAAATAAAAAAAACCAAGCAAAAATGAAGTTTGCTTGGTTTTAGTCAGTTTAGCAACAAAGAACTTTGCTAATAAAAACGGGACTTAAAGTCCCGTTACATTTATTACTTCTTAGCTGCTGGTTTTCTTTTAGCTGCTGGTTTTCTTTTAGCTGCTGGTTTTCTTTTAGCTGCTGGTTTTCTTTTAGCTGCTGGTTTTTTTTTAGCTGCTGGTTTTCTTTTAGCTGCTGGTTTTCTTTTAGCTGCTGGTTTTTT
>BJGS01000016.1 GCA_014190615.1 Methylophilaceae bacterium | reverse complement strand
AAATGTGCATGTTATTTGTCCAGGCTTTTCAAGTGACTGTTTAGAAACCTTAGAAGAAATTAATATTGAAGGCAGACATATTTTCTTAAACAATGGTGGTAAAAGTTTTAGTTATATACCTGCGCTCAATGACAATCCAGATTGGATCAATGCTATGCAAGGGATAATTTTAGAGAATTTAGAAGGCTGGATTGACCATAAGTGGAAAGCTAAAAAAGAAGCTCAAGATTCGGCGATCACCAAAAAAAGAGCTGCCCTGATAGAAAAAAAACAATCCTAATTATTTAAAGATAACGCCTCATTATGATAATACTTACTGGTGGTGCCGGCATGATTGGAAGTGTCATTGCTTGGCATCTTAATACTATCCTAGATCGCAAAGACATCATGATTGTCGATGATATTCAACATCCAGATCAATGGAATAATTTGAGCAAAAGAAGCTATATTGACTACCTTGATAAAAATGATTTATTCCCTTGGCTTGAAAAAAAACAAGAGATCGAAGCCATCATTCATATGGGTGCTATCAGCGCTACAACCGAAACTGATTTTACTAAGCTCTTAAATCAGAATATTCGGTATAGCCAAAATCTATGGCGCTATGCAAGCGATCGTGGCTTACCTTTTCTTTATGCGAGCTCTGCTGCCACGTATGGCGGCGGAGAATTTGGCTATGATGACAATGAGTCAGAGCTAAACAAACTCAGACCTCTCAATGCTTACGGTTATTCAAAACAATTTTTCGATCAATGGGTAGTGCAACAAGTCCTCGCAAAAGAAAAAACACCTCCTCAATGGTGTGGATTCAAATTTTTTAATGTCTACGGCCCAAACGAATACCACAAGAATAGAATGGCAAGCGTTGTGTTTCATGCATTCAATCAACTTAAAACAGAGGGTGAAATAAGACTCTTCAAAAGTGATCGCCCTGACTTCAAAGATGGTATGCAATTAAGAGATTTCGTGTACGTAAAAGATGCTGCGGCAGCTGTTTTACATTTTTTAAGCCACAAAAAACATTCAGGTATCTATAATGTAGGCACAGGAAAAGCTTCAAGCTTTAAAGTCCTTGCAGAGTCCCTTGTAAAAAGTGTTGAGGGCGATCTAAATACGATTAAATATGTTGATATGCCAAATGATCTTAAAGGAAAATACCAATACTTTACTGAAGCTAATGTAATGAAACTAAAAAATGCTGGATATACAAAACCTTTTCATACCATTGAAGAAGGTGTTAAGGATTACGCAATAAATTATTTAACTAAAAGTGATGCATACGCATGAGTAATGAAAATTTAAAAAAAATAGAATCCATCTTTAAAAAGCATCAAGATACGATTCAAAAATCAACTTCTCTCATTCCAAAGATAAGTGAAGTAGCGAGCCTTATTAAAAAAGCACTTCACTCAGGCGGTAAGGTTCTTATTTTTGGAAACGGTGGTAGCGCATCTGACAGTCAACATATTGCTGCAGAAATTGTAGGGCGATTCGTAAAAGAACGTAAAGGTTTACCTGCTATTGCGTTAACAACGGATACATCGATTATTACAGCTGTTGCAAATGATTATGGTTATGAGCATATTTTTTCAAGGCAAATCGAAGCCCTTTGTTTAAAAAATGATGTGGTAATTGGCATCTCCACATCCGGCAATAGTAAAAATGTCATTAAAGGGCTAGAAAAAGCAAATGCATTGGGTGCAATTACAGTTGGCTTAACGGGGGGAGATGGCGGCCTCATTCAGAAAATATCAACACACGCTATTGTTGTAGACTCTAATGAAACAGCAAGAATTCAAGAAGCTCATATTCTCATTGGGCATACGCTATGTGAACTCATTGATGAAGGTGAGTAATCTATGAGCGAAATTGATATTATAAAAAATAAATTTAACGCCCAAAATCAATGGGCATTAGTTGTTGGCGATTTAATGTTAGATCGCTATTTAATTGGCAGCGTCTCAAGAATCTCGCCTGAGGCCCCTGTTCCAGTCGTAAGACTAAAAGAATCATTTGATCGTATTGGTGGATCAGGAAATGTAGCAGCTAATCTAGCCCAGTTAGGCATCAAAACAATTTTAGCTGGCCAAATTGGTCATGACGTAGATGGTAAAAAGTTACTTGAGATCCTCAAAAAAAATCGCATTGGTATAGATGGTATTGTCAAAGACAAAAATCCTACGACTACAAAAACACGGATTATTGGTGAACATCAACAAATGATGCGAATCGATCAAGAAGCATCTGCAGATTTGATTGATGCTAAACCACTAATTACAAGAATATCGACTCTTCTTAATAAAAAACCTTCTATCGTTATATTGTCTGACTATGCAAAAGGGGTTTTAAGTGAAGCGCTATGTCAACATGTTATTAAACTTGCAAAATTAAAAAAAATACCAGTGCTAGTTGACCCCAAAGGTATTAATTACAATAAATATAAAAATGCAACTGCGATTACCCCAAACAAAAAGGAAGCTATCGAAGCGTGCCATATTTATGTCACAAAAAATACAAACTTTTTAACACCTCTTCTAAAATTAAAAAAATCTCTTAATTTGCAATTTATTGCAATGACAAAAGGTGAAGATGGTATTGATTTAGTACAAGGCAATACCATTAAAAATATGCCTGCTGTAAACCAGCAACAAGTATTTGATGTATCAGGGGCGGGTGATACTGTTATTGCAACGCTTGCAGCATGCATGATCGCAAAGATGCCTATTGAAACTTGCCTTAATATTGCAAATGTAGCAGCAGGTATAGTAATTGGGAAATTAGGTACCATTCCTATCACACTGCAAGACCTCATAAAAACTGTAAGTTCTCAGCATTCTGAACAAGAGAAAAAGATTAACTCACTCTCAGAGCTTATGGAAAAAGTTGTGATTTGGAAAAAACAGAAGAAGAAAATTGTATTTACAAATGGCTGTTTTGATATTCTTCATGCGGGCCACGTGACCTATCTAGAAAAAGCAAAAAAATTAGGTGATGTACTTATCTTAGCGCTAAATAGTGACTCATCGGTCACAAAACTAAAAGGTAAATCAAGACCTGTGATTCACCAAGAAGATCGAGCGAGAGTTCTTTCAGCGCTTTCTTCCGTGGATGGTATTATCATTTTTAGCGAAACTACACCGCTTCATTTAATAAAAAAAATTCAGCCTGATATTTTAGTTAAAGGTAGTGACTATAAAAAAAATCAAGTTGTGGGCCATCAAGAATTAAAAAAATGGCATGGCAGAGTTGAATTAGTTTCTTTTGTCCCCGGCAGAAGTACGAGTGCTATCATCAAAAAAATCTCTTAAGATTTTGAACCCAAAAAAAATTCTCATCATCGGACCATCATGGCTTGGCGATATGGTTATCGCACAAAAGCTTTTTAAGGTCATTAAAGATATTTATCCTAATGATAAGCTCCATGTAGCCTCTCCTGCTTGGACAATACCTTTGGTGTCAAGAATGCCTGAGGTTGATCAATCCATTTCATTGCCTTTTTCTCATGGCGAGCTGAACATATCAAAACGTTATCAGATAGCTAAAGCGTTGAGGTTAGAAGGTTATGCGCAAGCTATTGTCTTAACAAATTCATTTAAATCTGCACTGATTCCATTTTTTGCAGGTATTCCAAAGCGCACAGGCTTTTTGGGGGAAATGCGCTTTGTTTTAATTAATGATTGTATTAAAAAAGATCCAGAGCTGTATAGAACAGTTGACCAATACTTAGCGCTTGTCCCAAAGCCGAAAGATATTAAACCTAGTTTATCTACATACCTTATCTCGAACCCTGATCAGGGTAAAAAACTTCTCAGAGGTAAATTAAGTGCATCAGATAGAGTCCTTGGTATTGCTCCTGGCGCTGAATACGGAGAAGCTAAAAGATGGCCTATTGAGTATTTTGCGGATGTAGCCAACGAAGCTATGCAAAAAGGTTGGAAAGTCATTTCATTAGGTTCATCACACGATCAAGATTTAGGGAAAACCTTAGATCGACTCACAAAGAATAAAGTGATTAATCTGATCGGCAAAACTAAACTTGAAGAAGTTATTGATGTAATGAGTTTATGCAAAACGTTTTTAAGTAATGATTCAGGGCTTATGCATGTGGCGGCAAGTTTAAATATTAAACAAGTCGCTATTTTTGGCTCTTCGGATCCTAAAAAAACCCCACCCTTAAGTCGACATGCAAAATTAGTTTATCTTGGTCTCTCTTGCAGTCCTTGTTTTGAAAGAACCTGTCCTCTTAAACATACTAATTGCTTAAAAAATATTAAGCCTAGTGAGATTATTAAAAAAATTATTTAGCGATTGAGATCGTTTAGCTTTTGATAAACTTCAATTTCATTTTCTTCGCAAAAATGTTTCCATTCGAAGAAATTTGTCCAGTCACTTAAAAAAATAAAATCTAGATTATTCCTCTTTGCAACTTGATAATCGTATTTTGAATCACCAATAAATAATGCAGGCGCTTGCCCTGTTGGTTTTTTTAATTCACGCGCCACAATTTCCTCTTTGGAATCAGGGCTACCAAAAATACCAACATCAAAATATTTTAATAATGATTTTCTAGAAAAAAGACGAATGATTTCTTCTTGGTCGCCACCTGATACAATCATCCAGTGAGCCTGTCTTGTTTTTTCTCTAAGCTTTTCGAGGCCAACAGCGATATCGCAATTTTCAAGAAGCCTTTCAACTTCAATATTTAATTGTCTTAATAGATGATTCATCGACGAGTCATCTACTGGTTTTTTGAGTATGGCTTCTAAAAAATATGCGAATTTTATATTTCTAGATATACCCGTATATTCGATGTGATGGTTAACTAGTCTCATAGCATCTTCTTCAGATGCTCCAAACTCTAATGCGGTTAAGCGGTATGCTTCTATTTTTAGAAAGTTTGAATTTAGAACAACCCCATCACAATCAAATAGGATTGTTTTGTATTGGGAAATAGGCAACATTATTTTTGAATAATGCTAAGGACGTTTAATCGCACTAGCTTCTTTTGCTAGCTTTGTGATTTCAACCCAATTTTTATTTGCAACAAGGTCTTTTGGAGTTAGCCAAGTTCCGCCGCAGACAGGGACATTAGGAAGACTTAAAAAGTCTGACGCTGATTGAACAGTTACGCCACCTGTTGGACAAAACTTAACGTCCGAAAAAGGCCCTGCGAAGCCTTTTAAAAGATTAATACCGCCTACTGCAACTGCTGGGAAAAGTTTTAAAAAATAATAGCCATCATTGTTGGCCATCATAACTTCGCTACCTGTCGATACGCCAGGTAATAAAGGCAATCCAATATCTATACAATGCTTTCCTATTTCGCTTGTATAACCTGGACTTACTGCAAACTGACAACCAATTGATTTTGCAGCTGAAGCATCAGCTTTAGTTCTTACTGTGCCAGCACCAACAATAGCCTCCGGTAAATGCTTAATAATTCTATCCATAGCCTCAATCGCACATGTAGTTCTTAAAGTTACTTCTAGAACTTTAATGCCGCCCTCGAGAAGAGCCTCTGCCATAGGCACTGCGTCTTCAACTTTATCAATCACAATGACTGGTATCACTGGCCCATAATTTGCCAAATCTAATGTTTTCATATTGTCCTTATATTATTAAAGCCATGTGACTGCCCCTTCTTCGGCAGATAGCACATTTTTTCTCATGCCTGCGAATAACTCACGGCCAATATCATGGGAATGATCATTTCTAAGTTTGTCTGAGGGTACTTCATATTCTCTTTCATGCCATGTATCTTCATCAACTAATACATTAAGAGTACCTACCAAAGCATTCAATCGAATCGTATCGCCATTGCGGATTTTTGCGATAGGTCCATTTGCTGAAGCCTCTGGGCTTAAATGAATCGCAGCTGGAATTTTTCCAGAAGCCCCACTCATTCTTCCGTCAGTAACTATAGCCACTTTAAATCCTTTGTTTTGAAGCACAGCTAAAGGTGGCGTAAGCTTGTGCAACTCTGGCATTCCATTTGCTTTGGGTCCTTGGAATCTCACGACCGCAACAAAATCTTTTTCAAGCTCTCCTCGATCAAATGCGCTTAGAAGCTCTTCTTGTGTATCAAAAATAATTGCAGGACCTTCGATAATGTAACGATCTTCTGGTACCGAAGATATTTTAATCACTGAGCGCCCAAGATTACCATTCAATAATTTAAGTCCGCCCGATTCACTGAATGGATTGTCTGCAGTTCTGACAATAGTTTCGTCACCGCTTTTTTTAGGGAGATCAGTCCAAATAATTTTGCCATTTTCTTTGTTAGGTTTTTTTGTATATTCTTTTAAGCCGCCTTCGCTGATAGTCATTACATCTGGATACATACATCCAGTTTCGATGAGTTCACGAATCACAAATGCAGGTCCACCTGCGGCTTGAAATTCATTGACATCAGCTTTGCCATTTGGATAAACACTGGCTAACAATGGTGTCGACTTCGCAAGATCATGGAAATCTGTCCAGTCAATAACAATTCCTGCAGCTCTTGCAATCGCAACCCAATGAATAAGATGGTTTGTCGATCCACCAGTTGCTAGTAACGCTGCCATCGCATTGACTATAACTCGCTCATCTACTAATTTACCAATAGGTTTGTTATGTTTATTTTTAATGATGTTTAAAAGTGACCTTACTGACTCTCGCGTAATTTCTTCTCTAATATCTTCGCGAGGATGGATAAATGCAGCACCTGGAATATGAAGGCCCATAGCTTCCATTAACATTTGATTACTATTCGCGGTACCATAAAATGTGCACGTACCTTCGCCATGATAAGCTGCGGACTCAGAAGCAAGCAACTCTTCGCGCCCTACTAATCCTTGTGCATATTTTTCACGCACTTTAGATTTGGTAGTATTGTCGATACCAGTAGACATTGGTCCTGCGGGTACAAAGATGGTGGGCAAATGTCCAAAATGTAATGCTCCAATTAATAACCCCGGGACAATCTTGTCGCAAATACCCAACATTAAAGCACCATCAAACATGTCATGTGACAATGCAATTGCCGAAGACATCGCAATGGTATCTCTAGAAAATAAACTTAACTCCATGCCTGGCTCGCCTTGTGTAATACCATCACACATAGCGGGCACACCGCCAGCTACTTGGGCAGTTGCGTCAAGCTTATTTGCTTCATCGCGAATAATTGAAGGGTAATTTTCATAAGGTTTATGTGCTGAAAGCATATCGTTATACGCCGTCACAATCGCAATATTAGGTTTTTTCTCACTAACAATTCTTAATTTATCATTTTTAGGAAGAGCGGCGATCGCATGCGCAACGTTAGCGCAGCCTAGACGATCTGCTCCGCGCTGTCTTTGAAGTATGGCATCAATGCGAGACAAATAAGCAATGCGTGTTGGCCTGCTTTTTTCTTTAATTCTCTCGGTAATTTCGACTATGGAATTTTTCATTAAATAAATTCGTTATGTTGAATGAATAGAAATTTCTTTATATGACAGATTATCCTAGAAACACTCAGTAAGCGTCAAACGATTAAATATTAATTAATTATATAAATCATTTATAGGCATTGATTTATATGAGAAAATTCTCTATATGGTTCGTATACTTATCATTAAAACATCCTCGCTAGGGGACATTATTCACTGTTTACCTATCATTAATGATATTAAATATTTTGTTCCTGAGAGTTCTATTGATTGGCTGGTAGAGGAATCTTTCGCAGATGTGCCAAGACTTCATCCAGGAGTTAATTCTGTAATTACAATCTCTCTTAGATCTTGGAAAAAAAATCTTAGAAGGAAATCAACATGGACTGGACTTTATAAAGCCATAAAAGCTATCCGAGAAAATCATTACGATATCATTATTGATTTTCAAGGTCTTTTAAAAAGTGCTTTTTTTACTTTATTTACGCGTGGAGATATTCATGGTTTTGATAAAGCTTCTATCCGAGAAACAGCCGCATCTTACTTTTATAAGCACACACATGCCGTATCAAAGCAAATTCATGCGGTTGTTCGCAATCGAGAATTAGCCTCTAAATGTTTTCAATACGAGCTAATAGATCAGTCAGCTCATTTTGGATTAGAGATTCATAATATCAACAACTTTAATCTTTCTGAGCGCTATGTCATTCTAATTCATGGATCGAGTAAAAAATCAAAACAATGGCCTATGGAGTATTGGCTCAAAGTCATTCAATTTTTTAATGTGCTAGGCCTAAGAGTCCTTTTGCCATGGGGCAGTCTTGAGGAATACCATTTTTCTAAAGCACTCCGTAAAGCCTCAACCAATTCTTTGGTGTTACCTAAAATGAATATTAACAACCTCGCAAATATTATTTCTGGGGCTAAATGTGTTGTAGGTGTTGACTCGGGACTAACGCATCTTGGCAACGCTTTGGGCATTCCAACTATCGGCCTTTATATGGATAGCAACCCTTATCTCAATGGCGTTTATCCAAACATTAAGGTGCCATCAGTTAATCTAGGAGAAATTGGTGTGATTCCTACCCCCGAATCCACGATTTCTCAAATTGAAGCAATTATTTAGCTTCTACCCCTTGAAATTTAGTACTTCACCCCCAAATTTGTCCTAACCCGCAGTATTTTTAAAAGATTTAAAAGGTAAAAATATGAACGCAGAAGATAAAAACAATCCATCCGCAGATGACTTAGAAAATCATTCAGATCAATCAACTACAAGTAGTCCAGAAGAAAAACTAAAGCTCCTAGAGGAAAAGTTAGTTGAAGCTGAGGCGCAGGTTCTTTATGTCAAAGCTGAGGGAGAAAATATACGAAAACGCTCTGTTGAAGATATTGATAAAGCTAGAAAATTTGCATTAGAAAGATTCAGTGGCGAATTACTTTCCGTCAAAGATAGCCTTGATGCTGCCCTTACTGTTGAAAATGCGAACTTAGAAAGTTATAAGAATGGAGTTGAGCTTACACAAAAACAACTCATCAACGTATTTGAGAAATTTGGCATCAACGAGATTAATGCATTAGGTGAAAAATTCGATCCTAATCAACATCAAGCGATTAGCATGGTGGAATCAGAAGAAGAACCAAATAAAATTTTAACAGTACTTCAAAAAGGCTACCTATTGAACGAAAGGGTTATAAGGCCTGCTTTGGTAACAGTCTCAAAAACTAAAAATACATAAGCTCTTGAAATATTCAAGATCATCCCAATTATAGATCTATCAAATTAAACAGATTTTTAAGGAAAAAAAATGGCTAAAATTATCGGTATTGACTTAGGAACAACAAACTCCTGTGTAGCTGTCATGGAAGGCGGAAAGCCTAAAGTGATTGAAAATGCAGAAGGTGCCAGAACTACCCCCTCAATTATTGCCTATCAAGATGATGGCGAAATTTTAGTCGGCGCACCAGCAAAAAGACAGGCAGTAACGAATCCAAAAAATACATTATTTGCTGTAAAGCGATTAATTGGTCGCCGCTTTGAAGAAAAAGAAGTACAAAAAGATATTAGTTTAATGCCGTATGAAATTTCAAAGGCAGACAATGGTGACGCATGGGTAACAGTGCGTGATCAAAAAATGGCTCCACCACAAATTTCAGCTGAAGTTTTAAGAAAGATGAAAAAAACAGCTGAGGACTATTTGGGGGAAGAAGTCACAGAAGCTGTAATTACTGTGCCTGCATACTTTAATGATAGTCAACGCCAAGCAACTAAAGACGCCGGCAGAATCGCAGGGCTTGAAGTTAAACGTATTATCAATGAGCCTACTGCAGCAGCCCTTGCTTTTGGTTTAGATAAACAAGAAGGTGATCGAAAGATTGCGGTATACGATTTAGGTGGCGGAACATTCGACGTATCTATCATTGAAATTTCTACCGTAGATGGTGAACATCAATTTGAAGTGCTTTCTACAAACGGAGATACTTTTCTTGGTGGTGAAGACTTTGATAATCGTTTAATAGATTTCTTAGCAGATGAGTTTAAAAAAGAAAACGGGCTCGACTTAAGAAAAGACTTATTAGCTAAACAACGCCTAAAAGAGGCGGCTGAGAAAGCGAAGATCGAACTTTCGAGCAGTCAACAAACTGAAGTTAATCTTCCTTACATTACGGCTGATACGAGTGGCCCAAAACATCTTGTCGTTAAAATCACGCGCGCAAAATTTGAATCTCTCGTCGATGATCTTATTGAAAGAACAATTGAGCCTTGTAAAGTTGCAATGAAAGATGCTGGTGTTTCTGGTAGCGACATAGCAGACATCATTTTAGTAGGCGGCCAAAGCCGCATGCCTAAGGTCCAAGAGAAAGTAAAAGATATATTTGGTAAAGAACCCAGAAAAGATGTGAATCCTGATGAGGCAGTTGCGGTGGGTGCTGCGATTCAAGGCGGCGTTCTTCAAGGTGATGTAAAAGATGTTTTGCTTCTTGATGTTACTCCATTGAGTTTAGGCATTGAAACACTTGGAAGTGTTATGACTAAACTTATTAAGAAAAACACAACAATTCCTACCAAAGCATCTCAAGTGTTCTCAACAGCGGAAGATAATCAAAATGCTGTAACAATTCACGTGCTTCAAGGTGAACGCGAAATAGCTTCAGGTAATAAAAGTTTAGGTCAATTTAATTTAACTGATATACCTCCAGCACAAAGAGGTATGCCGCAAATTGAAGTGACATTCGACATCGATGCAAACGGTATCTTGCATGTGTCTGCTAAAGATAAAGCTACTGGCAAAGAAAATAAGATTACGGTTAAAGCAAATAGCGGACTCAGCGAAGAAGAAATTAAAAAAATGGAAGAAGATGCAGTTAAGTATGCGGATGAAGATCGTAAGATTCGAGAGCTTGTAGATGCCAAAAACTCTGCAGATGGGATGATTCATACAGTTAAAAAATCTATTACCGACCATGGGGATAAATTAGATGCTGCAGAAAAAGAAAAAATTGAAACTACTATAAAATCTTTAGAGGAATCCTTGAAATCTGATAATAAAGAAGAGATTGAGACTAAAACAAAAGAACTTATGGAAGCATCACAAAAACTAGGTGAGAAAATATATGCTGAACAACAGGCACAACAGCCTAACTCTGGCGCCACTCCTCAAGAGGAAAAAACAGTGGATGCTGAAGTTGTGGATGCTGAATTTGAAGAAGTAAAACAAGATAAAAAAGATAAATAACTTTTAACCACTAAAACAACATTAGAATTTCTGGTGTTGTTTTGTTTTTTGAAAAAATACCATGGCAACTAAAAAAGATTATTACGAGATTCTTGGTGTATCTCGTGACGCTTCAGAAGAGGAAATAAAAAAAGCTTATCGTAAACTTGCGATGAAATTTCATCCTGATCGCAATCCTGACAATCCAAAAGCTGAAGAAAACTTTAAAGAGGCTAAAGAGGCTTATGAAATACTTTCGGACTCACAAAAAAGAGCAAGTTACGACCAGTATGGTCATGCAGGCGTAGACCAAAGTATGGGCGGTCAAGGGTCTGCAGGATTTTCAGACTTTAATGATGCCTTTGGTGATATTTTTGGTGATATTTTTAACGGTGGTCGTGGCGGTCAAAAATCTAATGTATATCGAGGAGCTGATCTTCGTTACAACATGGAAATCAGTCTTGAAGATGCGGCAAAAGGCACGGAAACAAAAATACGCATTCCTGTCATGACCTCCTGTGAGCCATGTAAAGGCACAGGCGCTAAACCAGGTACACAGCCTGTCTCATGTGACACATGTCATGGCCATGGTCAAGTCCGAATGCAGCAAGGATTTTTCTCTGTACAACAAACATGTCCCAAGTGTCATGGAACAGGAAAAATTATTAAAGAACCATGCACAACTTGTCATGGGGCTAGTCGTGTCAAACAAAACAAAACGCTCTCCGTTAAAATTCCTGCGGGCGTAGATGAAGGAGATCGTATTCGATTGTCAGGTGAAGGTGAATCTGGCATTAATGGAGGCCCATCTGGAGATCTTTATGTTGTAGTTCATCTTAAAAAACATGATTTTTTTGAACGTGACGGTGGAAATTTACATTGCGAAATGCCTATCAGCTTTACTACTGCAGCAATTGGTGGCGAAATTGAAGTACCAACTTTAGACGGTCATGCAAAAATGAAAATTCCTGCTGAAACTCAAACAGGCGCCGTATTTAGATTGAAAGGTAAGGGTATTAAGCCGTTAAGACAAAGTTCGCCTGGTGATCTGCATTGTCATGTTTCTATAGAAACTCCTGTAAAACTGACAGACAGACAAAAAGAATTGTTACAAGAGCTTGAAGAGATCAATCAATCAGATCGAGGTAAACACAGTCCAAAATCAAAAGGCTGGCTTGATAAGATGAAAGACTTATTTGATTAATTAAAATGTGCCTGCCTGAATTAATTCAATTTTATAGCCATCTGGGTCTTCAATAAAAGCAAGCACTATTGACCCATGTTGCATAGGGCCAGCTTCTCGAATAACTTTTCCACCCTTAGCTTTGATTAATTCACAAGCTTTGTATGCATCCCCAACTTCAATTGCAACATGCCCAAAAGCATTGCCTTTATCATAAGCTGTAACGCCCCAATTATAAGTAAGCTCAATCACAGCATGATCTTTTTCATCTCCAAACCCTACAAAGGCTATAGTAAATTTGCCATCAGGATATTCATGCCGTCTTAAAAGTTTCATTCCTAAAATATCAGTATAAAACGCTAAAGATTTTTCTAAGTCAGCCACGCGAACCATCGTATGAAGAATGCGCATCGTTAATTTACTTTCTCTTTCTGAAGTTGATGATATTTAAGCATAAGCTCTTCTTGGGACTCCTTATATTCTGGATGGAGTGGAATGCAATCTACAGGACAGACTTCCTGGCATTGTGGTGTATCGAAATGCCCTACACATTCTGTACATAATTGAGGGTTGATTTCGTAAATATTAATGCCTTGATAGATCGCGCCATTTGGACACTCAGGCTCACATACATCACAATTGATACATTCATCTGTAATCATTAACGCCATGATTATCGTCCAGTTTTTTTCATAGCTTCCTTGACGACTGGGGACACAAATTGCTCTATATTTCCGCCTAAGGTAGCCACTTCTCTGACTAAACTTGAAGATAAGAAAGTAAATTGCTCAGAAGGAGTTAAAAAAAGCGTTTCCACATTTGGATACAATTTTCGATTCATCCCTGCCAGTTGAAATTCGTATTCAAAATCAGATACGGCTCTTAATCCTCTAATGACGACGTGAGCATTTTGTGATTCAACAAATTCCATTAAAAGACCTTTGAATCCAACGACTTCAATTTCTTTATGGTCTTTAAATACAGTCTTGGCTAAAACTACCCTTTCCTCAAAAGAAAAAAAGGATTGCTTGCTCATGTTACCGGCTACAGCTACGATGACTTTATCAAAAATTTTTGTAGCGCGATGAGCAACGTTTTCATGGCCCAATGTAATAGGGTCAAATGTTCCAGGATAAATAGCAATAGATAAATTAGATTGAGTCATTATTTTTTAATGTAACAAGGTGATAAAAAACATTACCTGCTTTTCTTTTTTTTAAAATGTTAAATACATTATGTTCTTTTATATCAGTTTCTGATTCAAAGTATATTAGCCCATACTTTGTTAAATGGTTAGCTAATTGAGGAAATAATTTAGCTTCCCAGTCCTCATTAAAAGGTGGGTCACAAAAAATAATATCAAACTTAATCACATTTTTCTGGAGAAATATAAGCGCATCCATAAATTCAAGGTCTGCCTTCTCCGCTTGAAGAAGTTTTTTATTTTCTTGGATCATTTTAAAAACCTGAGGGGATTTTTCGACCATAGTGACACTTCGTGCACCTCGAGAAAGTGCTTCAAATCCAATGACACCAGAACCTGAAAAGAGATCCAAGCAAACTTTAGTTGTCAAATCTTGATCTAACCAATTAAATAGAGTTTCTCTAACTCTGCTTGGTGTGGGCCTCAAACCGGGGGCATCTACAAAAGAAACATTCTTTCTTTTCCATTGACCACCAATAATCTTTATTTGATTTTTAGTGGTCTTCAAAAATTATTCGGCACCTACAATAATCGTTGTAAGTTTATTGGGATCAATTTTCTTTTTAAATGCGGTCTTAATTTGATCAGTGGTAACTTTACTAATCTCTTGTATGTAATTATCGATATAGGTAATCGGTAATTTGTAGAAAGCAATCATACTTAGATAATCAATAATTTTGGCGTTACTATCAAGCCTTAAAGGAAATCCGCCAACTAAATTTTGTTTAGCAGCAATGAGTTCTTTTTCGGTAGGTCCGTCATCAATAAACTTTTTGACAGTACCATTAACAATGCTAAGCGCCTCATCTGCTTGTTCTTTTTTGGTTTGGAAGCCTATTTCAAGCGGCCCTTCAGCGTAGAGTGGCATAAAATAACTATATACACTGTATACCAACCCTTTCTTTTCTCTTACCTCTTCTGTTAGTCTTGATACAAAACCGCCACCGCCTAAAATATAATTACCAACATATAGTGGAAAATAATCTTTTTCTCCACGCTTTAATGCTGGCATGCCCATCAAAATATGCGCTTGCTTAGCAGGATGCTGTATTTTTTTAACCCCTACATAATTCTGCAATGTCACGGCACTAATGCTATGTTTTAGATTTCCCTGAGGCAGCCCTTGACTGATAGATTCGCTTAAATTTTTAGCCTCTTCAGGACTAATATCCCCAACAATTGCAATCGAAGCTTCGGATGCTAGATAATAATTTTTATAAAATTGCTTTAAGTCTCCCTGATTTAACTTTTGCAAGGTATCTATGCTTCCGGCTTCATCATGCGCATAAGGGTGATCGGCATAAATAGATTTCATAAATTCTAGATTAGCTATTGTTTCTGGCTGCGTCATTGACTGCTTGATACTTGCAATAATTCTATTTTTTTCTCTGTCTATAACTGGAATTGGAAAATCAGGGGCATGAATTACATATTTAAATAGGGTAAGTGCTTTATCTTTCTGCGGAGAGGAGCTTAATGTTCTTAATTTAAAGTAGGCTCTGTCTAGATCAATATCACCACCAATTGCTGCACCAATATCTGAAAATTGATTAGCCAGCTTCTCTTCGTTAATGCCTCCCGCTCCTAAATTCATGAGATGGTGAGTTAAATTTGCAATTCCCTCTTTACCCAAAGGATCTTGAGCGCTGCCTGCAAAGAAATTTACATTGATATCAAGTATGGGAAGATCATGGTTTTCAACAAAAAAAACTTTAGTGCCAGTTTGTGTTTCCCATGTGTTAATTTTAAGTGTGGCAAAAGAATTTTGCTGAAAAAAAACAAATAAAAAAATTAGCTGAAAGAATTTAGTGAACATGAGGACGTCCCTTAGGGCTTAAATCTTTTGTCATTGGTTGAGGATCAAGGATTGTTAAAGATAAATTATCTCGAGTTAAATATTTTGTAGCTACATTCTTTATTTGCTCAGATGTGACACTATTAATTTTTTCAATGTACCCATCACTTAAGTGGAAAGAATAATCCATTGTTTCAAGCTGCCCGATTTCCATGGCCATACCAAACATTGAATCTTTTTGATATACATCACTTGCGATGACAGTCGCCTTGACTCTGTCTAATTCTTCTTGGGTCACACCATCATTTTTAATTTTCTCAATTTCTTGAAGTAATGCATTTTCAAGCTCATTAATCTTCTTAAAATCGTTTGGCGTTCCTTCTAATTCAAATACACTAATTCTTCCTCTTGCGGTTGAATCATACCCAGCACTTACATTAACTGCTAAACGTTGATTTCTAACAATATTTTGATTAAGCCTTGATGAGCTATTACCAGCGAGAATACTTGACAATACCTCTAGTGCGTAGGGCTCCCAGGAACCATCATTATTTCCATTTCGATCGCTTAGCGTAGGCACTGGATAGCCCATTAAAAGATAAGATAATTCACTTGGTGCTTTAATAACCGATCTTCTTTCTCCATTTTGCTTAGGTTCAATTTGTGGCTTTCTTTCGGGAATTTTTCTTGCAGGAATTTTTTCAAAATACTTCTTTGCTAAGCTCAATACATCATTAACTTGAATATCGCCAACTATCACAAGCGTAGCATTATTCGGTGTGTACCATTTTTGATACCATTCTCGAGCATCTTCCACAGTCATATTTTCTAAATCATTCATCCATCCTACTACGGGCCTACTATATGGATGTGCCTTAAAAATTGTTGATACAAATTGCTCTTTGACTTGTGATGTAGGTTTATCGTCAGTTCTCCATCTTCGCTCTTCCATAACCACCTTAATTTCCTTATCAAACTCTTCTTTTGATAAATTAAGATTTTCCATGCGATCAGCTTCTAGTTTAAATGAAAGTTCAAGATTTGATTTTTCAAGTTGCTGGAAATAACAAGTGTAGTCTGCGCCCGTAAAAGCATTTTCTTTTCCGCCCGCTTGTGCAATAAGCCTTGAAAATTCTCCAGCTTTAATTTTTTTGGTGCCTTTAAACATCATATGCTCAAGCACATGAGCAACACCGGTCTTGCCATTTACTTCATCAAGACTGCCTGCTCGATACCAAACTTGAGAAACCACTACAGGGGATCGATGATCTTCTCTTACAATAATTTTTAAACCATTGGAAAGTTTAAATTCTGACGTCTGAGCCAAAAGCAAAGGTGGAAACATTAACAGAAGAAATAGAATTTTTTTTAACAATGCGTCTCATCCTTAAGTGATTTAGCTATTATAATGAATATGATTGTTTCGTAGAGTTTCTTTATCTCATAAAGTTCTTAATATTTTAAAAAATGTTTGAATTCCTAAAAAAAATTATAAAAAAAAATAGCCCAGAAAAGAAGCCTGCGGCAAAAAAAGAAGTCGTCAAAAAACCACAAAAAAAGTCAACGCCGGCTCCCAAACAAAAAGTTACTAAAGCCCCCAAGCCCCCGGAAAAGAAAAAAGCTTTAAAGTCTGAGCGCCCGATAAAATCGACTCCTAAAGTTATCGACAAAAAACCTATTGAAATTAAAAAAGAAGAAAAAGCACCTCCAAAAGAAGAGAAAAAGAGCGGGTTTTTTAGCTTTGCTGACAAGATAAAAAAAGGCCTTACTAAAACCAGAGAAAAATTAACTGCCGAACTTACAACTCTCTTTACGGGTAAAAAAATAGATGAATCGCTCTTCGAAGAGCTAGAAACTATTTTGCTTACTTCTGATGTGGGTATTTCGGCTACCACTTTCCTTCTGGATAGCATTAGAAACTCTGTTAAAAAGAACAATATTGAAAATGCAGATGAAATTAAAGGCTTGCTTAAAGAAAAATTAATCCAACTCTTAACTCCTATCGAAAATCCGCTCATACTAAAAGGAACACATCCATTTGTCATTATGGTTGTTGGAGTAAACGGCGCAGGCAAAACAACCACTATTGGAAAACTAACTAAAATTTTTCTCGATGAAAATAAATCTGTCTTAATTGCTGCGGGTGACACTTTTCGAGCGGCGGCGACAGAGCAGCTTCAAATTTGGGGTGAAAGAAATAATGTTCATGTTGTTTCACAAGCTTCTGGGGATCCAAGCGCTGTAATTTTTGATGCTATCAATTCTGCGAAAGCAAAAAATATTGATATTGTTATTGCTGATACAGCAGGAAGATTACCTACGCAGAAACATCTGATTGATGAAATTACAAAAATTAAGCGTGTAATCAATAAATGTCATTCGGAAGCGCCTCATGAAATTCTTCTCGTATTAGATGCAAATACAGGCCAAAATGCCATTAGTCAACTCAAAATATTTAATGAAGCTCTTGGTATTACAGGCCTTGCTTTGACTAAACTTGATGGCACAGCCAAAGGTGGTGTAATTGCAGCTATCGCTAAAGAACAACCTACTCCTCTAAGATATGTTGGCGTCGGCGAGTCTATAGACGATCTTAAAGTTTTTAATGCTCAGGAATATGTTGATGCGCTTTTCTAAAATCGGTTTTTATCAATGATTAAATTCGACCAGGTTCATAAAAGATATCCAGGAAACTTAGAAGCACTGCAAAACATTACTTTTGAAATTAATGCTGGCGAACTTGTTTTTGTAACGGGCCCTTCTGGCGCTGGAAAATCCACTTTATTAAAATTAATCACTGCGATTGAACCGCCCACGCATGGAACAATTATTTTTGAGAATCAAAATCTAAGCCAAATAAAAAGTGATGCTATTCCTTATATTAGAAGAAAATTTGGTCTGGTTTTTCAAGACCACAAACTTTTATATGATCGCAATTGTTATGAAAATATTGTGCTTCCTCTGGAAATTAATGAGGTTGGTATCAATGACATTAAAGGTCGAGTTCGTGCAGCTTTAGATAAAGTTGGTTTGCTTAATAGGGAAAAATCAATGCCTATTAGCTTGTCAGGCGGGGAACAGCAGCGCCTTGCAATTGCTAGAGCTATAGTTTGCAGACCTTCTATCCTTCTTGCAGATGAGCCTACAGGCAATTTAGATAAAAAATATGCGGATGAAATTATGAATCTTTTTTACAGCTTTCAAGAGCTTGGCGTGACTGTGATTATTGCCACACATGAAATGCCAGTAATTTCAAAAAAACATAAACAACTTTTTCTGCAAGCAGGCAATCTTATTAAAATTACTGAGCTATAAATGAACTATTTCACTTCTCATTATCAGATGTTTCTTAAGGCGCTTCAACGAAGCCATGAATCCTTACTAGCGACACTTATGATGTTTTTGGTTATAGGTGTCACCTTTATATTACCGAGTATATCTTTTCTTATAGTGCAAAATTTAAAATCAATTTCTGAAAACATTCAGCATGAATCGCAGGTTAGTATCTTCCTAAAAAAAGACACTTCAACTGATGCTAAAAATAAAATTGAAAAAGAATTAAAAAATCGCACAGAAATTAATAGTTATCATTTTGTAAAAAAAGAAGAAGCTTGGCCTAGGTTACAAAAATCAATGGGCTTTAATGACGCAAACAATGGGCTATCTGAAAATCCCCTTCCCGATGCTTTCTTTATTTCTCCTAATACTGTAAATCCAAATCAAATCGGTGAATTAAAGTCATTTTTAGATAAGCTTGATGGTGTAGATCAAGTTGTTGTTGATACAGGCTGGGTTAAAAAATTGAACTCAGTGCTTCATTTGGCGAATAAAGCCATTCTTTTGGCTTCGGTTTTGCTAGCCTCTATGCTGACAGTGGTGATTGGAAATACAATTCACCTTCAAATGACTTCTCATCATGAAGAAATTGAGCTGAGTAAATTAATCGGTGCTACCAATCAATTTATTAGACGGCCTTTTTTATATAGCGGCTTTATTTACGGCATTGGGGGCGGATTAACTGCTGCCATCGCGCTCAAATTAATTGTCATTTTCTTAAACCATAGTGTCATTGAGGTTGAGGCTCTCTATGGGTCTCAGTCTATTATTATGGACTTAAAACCTTTGGAGTATTTATCCATCATAGGCAGCTCAGTTTTGATCGCAGTCGCTGCATCTTTCGTCTCCATAAATCAATCGATTAGGAAATTATAGCTATCTAACCTATTGTATTTATTAGGTTAATCTATAATTTTGGGAACTTTATTAAGCTAGCACTCTCTTATGAAGAGTGCTAAAATTATGTTTATTAATGAAGTTTTACAAAGGATTTTATTAAAATGACTTTGGATTTAAGCTTACCTTCAATAGGCTCCGTTGATAGCTACGATCGCTATATGCAGTCCATTAGAGCTATTCCCTCTCTCACCGCAGAAGAAGAGTTGGCTCTTGGCATGCGCCTTAAAACATCAAACGATCTCGAAGCTGCAAAAACACTCATTTTGTCGCACTTAAAATTAGTAGCTAAAGTAGCTAAAGGTTATTCCGGCTACGGACTCCCTCAATCAGACTTAGTTCAAGAAGGCAATATTGGCCTTATGAAAGCTGTTAAACGATTTGATCCCGAAAGAGGTGTAAGGCTAGTATCTTTCGCAATCTACTGGATTAAAGCTGAAATTCAAGAATATATTGTTAAAAACTGGCGCTTAGTTAAAACAGCGACGACAAAAGCTCAACGTAAACTTTTTTTTAATTTACGAAGCATGAAGAAAACTCTTAAGCCTCTTAAATCTGATGAGATTAATTCGATCGCAAAAGAGCTAAATGTCAAACCTGAAGATGTGCGCGAAATGGAATATCGCTTTAATGGCAATGAAATTTCACTAGATTACGGATCTGAAGAATCAGAAGAGGATGTCTATAGGCCTATTGCTTATCTTAAAGATGAAACACCTGAGCCATCAGAAAAAATGGAAATAGACCAGTCTGAAGGTAATAGTTTGTCTTCTCTCAATAAAGCACTTTCATCACTTGATGAAAGAAGTCGTCTTATTTTAGAAGAAAGATGGCTTAAGGATAAAGATGCTTCAACACTTCACGAGCTTGCAGATAAGCTTGGTGTGTCTGCTGAAAGAATTCGACAGATCGAACAAGCAGCAATGAAAAAAATTAAAACGTTAATGCAATCTTCTATTCGTTAATTTTGTAATTTTTACCAAAAAAGCCAACAGACCTCCGATAATATAGTTTTTTTAGGCTTTCCCATAAAGTGACAACAAGTAACGCTAAAATATATCCTTT
>BJGS01000015.1 GCA_014190615.1 Methylophilaceae bacterium | reverse complement strand
AAATAAATCAGTAGGTGATGTTTTTTTAAATGCATATTTACCTATTCTCCAAAGACGAAAAGATATTGGCTATACAGAGAAAGAAAGAGAATTTCAGCTTTATAGACGTGGTCGTTATGTAGAATTTAATTTACTATTTGATCGTGGCACTTTATTTGGTCTGCAATCTAACGGAAGAACTGAGTCTATCTTAATGTCCATGCCTCCAATGGTTCAGTGGAAATATGATTGGAAACCAGAAGCAGGTAGTAAAGAGGAAAAGCTGTATACACATTTTTTAACTAATAAAGATTGGTTGAGCCGTGAATAACCTATTTGAAAAAATTTTTAGAAAAAAACATATTAACCATAAACACCCAGCAAATTTAAAAAAATGTCTTAGTGCTTTAGATTTAACTCTTTTAGGTATTGGTTGCATTATAGGAACAGGTATTTTTGTCTTAACTGGGATAGCTGCTGCTAATCAAGCTGGTCCTGCAGTCATTTTATCTTTTATAGTTTCAGGTTTTGCTTGTGCTTTTGCAGCATTAGCTTACGCAGAACTATCATCATCAATTGGTGGTTGTGGCAGCGCTTATGGTTATAGTTATGTTGCATTTGGTGAATTCTTTGCGTGGATTATTGGTTGGATTCTACTTATGGAATACGGTATGTCTATTGCAGCAGTTGCAAATGGATGGTCTGGGTACTTTAACAATGCCCTCACTGCTATGGGTATAGGTCTTCCTGAATCTCTATCAAAAGCGCCGGCTTTGGGTGGGCTCGTAAATCTTCCGGCAATGCTTATTATATTGGTCATCATGTCTTTACTTATTGTTGGCGTAAAGCAAAGCGCTAAATTTAATGCTGCAATGGTTTTTATTAAACTCTTAACAATTACATTATTTATTTCTGTGGCTATGTTTAATGTTAATCCAGCAAATTGGCATCCTTTTATGCCCTATGGATGGTTTTCAACTTTACCGGATGGAAAAACGGTAGGTGTTCTTGCCGGTGCCTCATTAGTTTTTTTTGCATATGTTGGTTTTGACGCTGTTTCTACAGCTGCCGAAGAAGCAATTAATCCCCAAAGAGATCTTCCAAGGGGGATTATTGGTTCGCTCGCTTTTTGCACTGTAATATATATTGTTGTTTCATTACTTCTTACCGGTGTAGTTCCATACCAAGAACTTAATGTTTCATCCCCTATTGCCTATGCGCTCCAAAAAATAGGCTTTCAAGGAGCTTCTGCATTAGTCGCCACTGGTGTTATTGCAGGGCTCACAACTGTTATGCTTGTTCTTTATTATGCTTTAACAAGAATTATATTTGCAATGAGTAGAGATGGATTACTACCTCACGCTTTAAGTGAGGTGAACAAAAGCACTAACACGCCTATAAAAGTTATTATTTTTTGCGGATTAATTATCTCAGTAATTGCTGGATTCATACCTTTAGGCACATTAGCAGAGATTGTCAATATTGGAACATTAGCTGCTTTTGTAATTGTTTCATTAGGCGTAATTTTTGTAAGGAAACTTCATAAGAATAATAAAGCAACTTTTAAAAACAAATGGCATCCACTTGTTCCTCTCTTAGGAATTTTTTCATGTAGCGCTTTAATGTTTTTCCTGCCAGTTGAAACTTGGAGAAGGTTTTTGATTTGGGTATTAATTGGAATTGTTTTTTATTTTACTTACTCAATAAAACACAGTCATCTTAATAAAAAACCGGCCTAAGCCGGTTTTTTATTAAGTTTAATACTGGATTAAATTGATAAAATCCATTGAACGATTGTTTTAATATCTTCGTCTTTCACTTGGCTATTTGCTGGCATTGGAACAGGGCCCCAAACACCACTACCACCTGCTTTAACTTTAGCTACTAATTTTGCTTCGGCACCTTTGTCGCTCTTATACTTAGCAGCCACATCTTTATATGCTGGGCCAACCACTTTGTTTTGAATGCTATGACAAGCTAAACATCCGCTTTTTTGAGCTAATGCCTCAGCAGCTTTAGCATCTGCAGCCTGTGCTTGATTCGCTACAAACGCGCCAACCATTGCAATACTTAAAATTACTGATTTCATATTATTTCCACCCTTAAATTGATTTTTGCGTTAGTTATGATACTACTAAACTTATTTAAATTAAATGTAATTTGAAGAAAATTTAACTCTTAATATTCCTGAACTAAATACTCAGCTATTAAATTGTGAGACTGATTCGGATAAACCATAACGCTACTCTCTAAAGCATTAACACTTTCCACACAAATCATTTTTTTCCACTCATCTTCTGTTCCCATATCAGCCATAGTTTTAACTTTCTTATCCCACGGCGTCCATATCACTGTCGCATCACTATTTTGTTTCTTTACCGTAATTTTTCTATTAAACCCTTGATCATGAATAATACAGTCGTCTTTAGTGTTTAAATAAACGCGATCGAACTCCTCTCTAAATTCAATCTTTTTATCTTGGGTAAATTTTTTATATCCTCTAGCCTTATCTGAGTAAATTTTATTTTCTAATCCTGTAATCTCAATATTTTCAATATCACTTATCTTAAAATAAGTGTGATATCCCTCACCAATTAAGAAAGGCTGTTCAGATAAATTTGTTGTTTTAAGATCAAGATGGATTGAATGGCCAATCGTAATAGAAAATTCTAAATTAAATTGATATGAAAGCTGTCTATTTACTTCAGGGGTTGGAAGCATTACTAATGTCACTTTAGTAGCGCCATTTTCTAAATCAATAACATCATTAATGCGCCATGGTATAACTCTAGCGAATCCATGTGGACAAAAACTTCCGTCAGTAGGGTGCGCACCAAACCAAGGCCAGCAGATTGGGACACCACCTCTTATAGATCTTCCATGCATGTATCTCGCATTACTTGAAAGCCATAAAACTTCATCCTTAATATTGTGAGGTTTCCATTGCATAATGTGAGCGCCTTGAAGTGCAATCTTTGCAGAAGAAAGCTCATTATCAATAGTAATAAATTTTAAGCCAATTTCATTTTGCGTAATCTTATAACTCTGAGCAGAAGATATATTATTTTCACTTGTCATTTTTAAAATTAAATTTCCTCTAATTTTGAAATATCACGAATAGCGCCCTTATCAGCACTTGTAGCCATTAATGCATAAGCTCTTAATGCTTGAGATACTTTTCTTGTTCTTGGTTTAGGTTTCCAAGCGCCTTTCCCTTTAGCATTCATTTTATTTTTTCTTTGAGCAAGAGCCTCATCATCGATCATTAAATTAATTGTTCTATTTAGAATATCAATTTCAATTTGATCATTTTCTTCAATCAATGCGATCTCGCCCTGCTCTGCAGCCTCAGGAGATACATGACCTATACTTAATCCAGAGGTTCCTCCAGAGAATCTACCATCAGTTAAAAGTGCGCAAGCCTTACCGAGATCTTTCGATTTTAGATAGGTGGTTGGATAGAGCATCTCTTGCATGCCAGGGCCGCCTCTTGGTCCTTCGTATGTGATGACAACCACATCGCCCGCAATAACCTGATCACCCAAGATAGCTGCTACAGCTTCGTCTTGTGATTCAAAAACGCGCGCGCGTCCTTTGAACTTTAAAATACTTTCATCAACACCTGCTGTTTTAACAATGCAGCCATTACGTGCAATATTTCCAAATAAAACTGCTAGTCCGCCATCTTGACTATAAGCGTGCTCTTTATTTCGAATACAGCCAGAAGTTCTATCGTCATCTAAAGTTGGATAAAGCATGCTTTGACTAAATGCGATTGTAGTAGGTATGCCTCCTGGTGCAGCGCGATAAAAGTTTTTAACTTCTTCGTTTTTAGTCGTCACAATATCCCACTGCTCTATTGCTTCGCCTAAATTTTTTGAATGTACAGTTGGAACATCTCTATGAATTAATTTTGCGCGGTCAAGTTCTCCTAAAATGCCCATCACACCGCCTGCTCTATGAACATCTTCCATATGAAACTTAGCTGAGGCAGGTGCTACTTTTGCTAAGTAAGGTACTTTTCTTGAAATACGATCTATATCTTTCATTGTGAAATTTACTTTAGCCTCGTGAGCTGCAGCAAGTAAATGAAGAACCGTATTTGTTGAGCCCCCCATAGATACATCTAAACTCATGGCATTTTCAAAGGCTTTAAAATTTGCAATGTTTCTAGGTAGGGCGCTTTCATCCTCGCCTTCGTAATATCGCTTGGCTAAATCCACAATAAGTCTTCCAGCTTCTTGAAATAATCTCTTCCGAGCCGCATGAGTAGCTAAAGTACTACCATTGCCAGGCAAGCTTAATCCTAAAGCTTCTGTTAAACAGTTCATTGAATTTGCTGTAAACATGCCGGAGCAAGAGCCGCATGTTGGGCAGGCTGAACGCTCAATTTCATCAGAATTTTTATCAGAGATTCTCGTATCAGCGCCAGCTACCATAGCGTCAACTAAATCTAATTTCTTTATTTCATTATTCCAATTGACCTTCCCTGCCTCCATGGGCCCGCCCGACACAAAAATTACCGGAATGTTAATTCTCAGAGCCGCCATTAACATACCAGGGGTTATCTTGTCGCAATTTGATATGCAAACAATAGCATCTGCGCAATGCGCGTTCACCATATACTCAACGCTGTCTGCAATAAGATCTCTGCTTGGAAGGCTATATAGCATGCCGTCATGCCCCATAGCTATGCCATCATCTACTGCGATTGTATTAAACTCTTTCGCAACGCCACCATGCTTTTCAATTTCTCTTGCTACAAGTTGCCCTATGTCCTTTAAATGAACATGTCCTGGAACGAACTGTGTAAAGGAATTACAAACCGCGATAATTGGTTTTGTAAAATCCTCATCTTTCATGCCTGTAGCTCGCCAAAGCGCACGAGCACCGGCTTGGTTTCTGCCATGGGTTGTCGTTTTAGAACGGTATGCGGGCATAATTACCTCTTAAAATTTCAATCAATTTAAACAATTATTTTAACTTATAATGACAATAAACTTATGCTTATTCACCCCCAAATAAACCCTGTAGCTTTTAATCTCGGGCCATTTGAAATTCACTGGTACGGCATTATGTATCTTTTCGCCTTTATCGGATTTCTTCAGCTAGGTAAAGTTCAGATAAAGCATCGGCCATGGCTATCATGGAATGAACAAATGCTAGATGATGCTTTCTTTTACGGAGCAATCGGAGTCATTTTAGGCGGTCGACTAGGTTATATCTTATTTTACCAACTGCAATATTACATGCATCAGCCAATGGAAATTATGGCGTTATGGAAAGGTGGGATGTCCTTCCATGGTGGTTTTTTAGGTGTCATTATTGCTATGTTCCTCTTAGCAAAAAAATATAAAATTTCTCTGCTTTCGATTTTAGATTTTATTGCGCCTTTGGTTCCATTAGGGCTTGCTTTTGGCCGTATTGGAAACTTTATTAATGCTGAATTATGGGGAAGACCAACACAGTTCTTATTGGGCATGACCTTTCCTAATGTCGACGATATTCCAAGACATCCTTCTCAGCTTTACGAAAGCTTCTTTGAGGGATTAATTTTATTTTTAGCGCTATGGATGTACTCAAAACAAAAAAGGAAAACAGGGCAAATATCTGCATTATTTTTAATGCTATATGGTGCATTTAGATTCTTAATTGAATTTACAAGAGAGCCTGATCAATTTCTTGGTTTACTCTTCTTAAATCTTTCGATGGGTCAGTGGCTATCTATTCCAATGATCATAGTAGGCATCTATCTTTTTAAGAAAAGTTAACAGCAGCGTTTAATACCACTCCATTTTCTATCAAGCGTTGCTTGATAGAATTTTTTCTTAGTCATGAGATTGTGTTTCTTTGAGCATTTTTTATGATTTTCAAGATAAAGATCATAAAGATCATCTCCTGATAATCTTCTTATAAATTCATAAAATGATTTGATAGTTTTTAGCATGGCCTATGATTTATTTTTGAAAAATGAAATTCTTAACATATCAATAACAACTGTCCATAAAATAATAAGTAAAAAGAGAGTAATAAAAGCGTCCAACTTCTGATTAAAGATTAATTGATGAGTAATGGAAATTTTATCGCTATCAATAAGCCCCATATTTATTTTGTCTGTTAAATCTCGTGCTGCTGCTATAAATCCAACCCTAATATCCTGACTAAAAATTTTCTGATATGCAGCGCTTGTTGTAACAATAATTAGCCACAGTAACGGCAGGCCAGTAACCCAAGCGTATTTCAATTTTTTTGATTTAATCAATATTCCAGTACCGACTGATAATGCAATTGCCGCAAGCATTTGATTTGCAATGCCGAATAAAGGCCATAAAATATTTACGCCCCCATTGGGATCTATAACACCGATATATAAAAAGTATCCCCAGCAACTTACAACAATGGCGCTACTTAAAATAATAGATGGCATCCATGATGTCTGACCAAACTTCGGATAAATATTCCCGATCATATCTTGCAACATAAATCTTCCAACTCGAGTCCCGGCATCTAATGTTGTAAGAATAAAGATTGCTTCAAACATAATTGCAAAGTGATACCACATTGCTAATAAATGTGTACCGAATGCTTTGCCAAATATATTAGCCATACCGACTGCAAGGGAAGGAGCTCCCCCGGTTCTCGCAAAAAGTGAAGTTTCACCCATATTTTTTGCAAGCAATTCCATTTCTTCAACCGAAACTTTAAATCCCCATGAATTTATTTTTTGAATAGCACCAGCTGCATCTGCTCCAACAACTCCTACTGGGCTATTAATTGCAAAAAAGACACCGGGCTCTAAAACTGTTGCCGCTATTAAAGCCATAATTGCTACAAAAGATTCTAGAAGCATCGCGCCATAACCAATCATAGGAATATATTTTTCATTGTCTAATAATTTGGGTGTTGTACCTGAAGCTATTAATGAATGGAATCCAGAAATAGATCCACACGCTATTGTAATAAAAACAAAAGGAAAGACGCTGCCCCCAAATATAGGGCCTGTACCATTTGTAAATTGAGTAAGTGCAGGCATTTTAATTTCGGGTTGTAACGTCATAATTGCAATAGCTAAAACAATCACTGTGCCTAATTTTACAAAGGTTGAAAGATAGTCTCTTGGAGCTAACAAAAGCCACACAGGTAGCACAGCCGCTGCAAAGCCATAAAAAATGACAGCCCAAGCTAGCGTTAAACTATCGTGATCAAAGTATATGCGCATCGTTTCAGAGTGATCAATTAAACCTCCCGCAAAAACGGCTAAAAGCAATAGTCCAAATCCAATCAATGAGGCCTCGAGAACCCTTCCTGATCTAATAGACCTTAAATAAATACCAATAAAAATAGCTATAGGAATAGTTGCAGCCACTGTTGATGTTGCCCAAGGACTATGTTTCATGGCATTAACCACTACCAATCCCAGAACCGCTATCAAAATCACCATAATTAAAAAAGTACCAATCAAAGAAGCAGTACCACCAATAATTCCAATCTCATCTCTAGCCATCTGACCAAGACTTTTGCCGTTACGTCTCATAGAAAAAAATAACGTTGTCATGTCTTGGACAGCGCCGCCTAATACAGCCCCTATTAATATCCATAGCATGCCAGGAAGATAACCAAATTGAGCGGCTAATGTAGGCCCTACTAAAGGCCCTGGTCCAGCTATAGCTGCGAAATGATGGCCGAATACAATCCATTTATCTGTAGGAATAAAATCTTTATCGTTTCTCAATCTTAAAGCTGGTGTTTTTTTATTTTCATCAATCACTAGAACTTTAGCTGCGATCCAGCTTGCATAGAATCTATAAGCAATCATATAAATACATGCTGCGGCCGTAATAAACCAGACAGCGTTAATATTTTCATTTCGACTAAGCGCTATAGTCGAAAACGCTGCAGCTCCCAATAAGGCTACTAAAATCCAAATAATATTTTTAGAATACTTTTCAATCATTCCGCATCCAATTCAATGTCTAAATTAATTTATTGCCTTATATATCTTTGATATACTTGTTTCCCATTTATTCTATTAATTATATGCAATTAATAAAAATTAAAATAATTAAATTCATCGCTATTAGGTAAACATTATCTTGGCATCTCATAAAATAATTCTTGGTGTTACTGGAGGCATAGCTGCATACAAAGCTGCTGAATTAACACGTCTTCTTGTTAAAAATGATTTTGATGTTCAAGTCGTTATGACTGAATCTGCAAGTCAATTTATTGCGCCCCTTACATTTCAAGCTCTATCAGGCAAGGAAGTACTAACTAGCTTATGGAAAAACAATACATCTAATGGGATGTCACATATAGAATTATCGAGAAATTATGATTTGATTGTTATTGCGCCAGCAAGTGCAAATTTCTTAGCAAAATTAACGCATGGCTTTGCTGACGATCTCTTGTCATCATTATGCTTAGCAAGAACTTGTCCCATTGCAATAGCTCCTGCTATGAATCTTCATATGTGGACTAACCAAGCAACGCAACGCAATGTATCTCAATTACAAAAAGATGGAGTGATATTTTTTGGCCCAGACTCTGGTGAACAAGCCTGCGGAGATATAGGGCTAGGAAGAATGTTGGATACTGAAGAATTGTTTAAGTCTATTAAAAATCATTTCATTCCAAAAATATTTAAAGGTAAAAAAATCTTAATGACCTCTGGCGGCACCATTGAAATGATAGATGATGTAAGAGGTATTACAAATCTCAGCTCAGGTAAGATGGGCACTGCGATTGCCAATGCAGCTGAATCAATGGGAGCAAGTGTCACTTTAATCGCCTCAAATCGTAAAGATTACTCAAAAAATATTAATGTTATTTATGTAAGTGATGTTCGTTCGATGCATGATGAAGTTGTAAAACATATTAATGATCATGATATTTTCATTAGTGTTGCGGCTGTATCAGATTTCAAACCTAAAGAAAAACTTAATGGAAAATTAAAAAAAGATTTTATAGGTATAAGCCTTCAGCTTGAACCTACTATCGATATTCTTAAAGAGGTGGGACTCAGTAAAAATAAAATATTTAAAGTTGGCTTTGCTGCAGAAAGTGAAAATCTAATTGAAAATGCACAAAAAAAACTTAAAACAAAAAACTTGGATTTAATTGTGGCAAATTTAATTCAAGAATCTATGGGCCTGGACGATGCCAAAATTTCAATAATCGACAAAAACAATGTTATTGATGTCCCAAAATCAAATAAAATAGTAGCGGCAAAAGTGATTTTAGAGGAAATAGCGCGCCACATGAGCATGGGTAAATAAAATGAGCCTAATTATTGATTTTAAAATTCTTGATAAACGCATTGAGGAAATGCTGCCTAATTATGCATCGCCTGGATCAGCAGGACTTGACTTAAGAGCGTGCACTGAACATGTTCAAACGATTAATCCAAGTGAAACCTTTCTTATTCCCACCGGAATCTCTATTTTTATTAAAGATCCTGCTTATGCAGCCCTTATCTTACCCAGGTCTGGATTGGGCCATAAACATGGGATTGTTCTAGGTAATCTAGTAGGGCTTATAGATTCAGACTATCAGGGCCAATTACTAGTTTCCTGCTGGAATCGTAGCGAAAACGCCTTTTTACTTAACCCTATGGAGCGTATTGCCCAATTACTCATTGTTCCTGTTATTCAAGCTAAATTTAATCTTGTAGATGAATTTCCTCAAACTGAACGGGGCGAAGGCGGCTTTGGGAGTACAGGTAAAAACTAACGAATTCACTTGAAAAGACAGTGGGTTATGTGGTTTAATAGCACTCTTTTTCGAAATTATTGCAACAAATAAAGGAATAAAATTATGGCTCGCGTATGTCAATTAACCGGCAAAAAACCAATGTCTGGAAACAACGTATCACACGCCAATAACAAGACCAAAAGACGCTTTTTACCTAATTTACAAAATCGTAAATTTTGGGTTGAAACAGAGAACCGTTGGGTTTCAATGAGAATTACTAATGCGGCTCTAAGAACAATCGACAAGCTAGGCATTGATGTTATCGTTAAAAAAATGCGTGCAGCTGGCCAGAAAATTTAAGGAATATATATGCGTGAAAAAATCAAATTAGAGTCTAGTGCTGGTACTGGACATTTCTATACAACAACAAAAAACAAAAGAACGATGCCTGACAAAATGGAAATCAAAAAATTTGATCCCGTTGTTAGAAAACATGTCATTTACAAAGAAGCAAAAATTAAATAATTTTTAAGATTTAATATAGCCAATAAAAAAGCCAGCATAAGCTGGCTTTTTTATTTATTCGAGACTACTTTATTCTGCTGCTACTTCTTCTTTAGGAGCTGATGCCGCAACCTCAACAATAGGTCTATCTACAAGCTCAACAAAGGCCATAGGCGCGTTATCTCCATCTCGGAAGCCACACTTCAATATTCTTAAGTAGCCGCCTTTTCTTGCGTTGTATCGTGGGCCCAATTCAGCAAATAATTTAGTCACAATGTCTCTATCTCTTAAGCGACTAAAAGCTAAACGTCTGTTAGATAAAGTTGCATTTTTCGCTAATGTAATAAGAGGTTCGGCTACTTTTCTAAGCTCTTTAGCTTTTGGTAAAGTAGTCTTAATAATCTCATTTTTCAATAAAGAGGTAGCCATATTTCTCAACATTGCTTGTCGATGACTACTCGTTCTATTTAGTTTTCTATGACCATTTGCGTGACGCATACTCTTACCCTCAATTTTTTCTTATTTAATGATTACGCTTTTTCTAAACCTACTGGAGGCCAATTCTCTAATTTCATACCTAAAGTTAAACCCTTAGAAGCAAGAACATCTTTAATCTCGTTAAGAGATTTTCTTCCAAGATTTGGGGCCTTTAAAAGCTCATTTTCACTTCGTTGAATTAAATCGCCGATGTAATAGATATTTTCTGCTTTTAAACAGTTGGCTGATCTTACAGTTAATTCTAAATCATCAACGGGTCTTAATAAGACTGGATCAACTTGAGGCGCTTGCTTCACTTCAACTTCAGTTAAAGCGCTTTCTAAGTTTGCAAATACAGAAAGTTGTCCCATTAAGATTCTAGCTGCATCTCTAATAGCTTGTTCAGCATCGATGACGCCGTTAGTTTCAACGTCCATAATTAATTTGTCTAAGTCTGTTCTTTGTTCTACACGAGCACTTTCAACAAAATAACTTACTTTATTTATTGGGCTAAAAGAAGCATCGACCATAATAAAACCCAAAGTTCTATCTTCTTGATTTGATTTTCTTCTTGCCGGAACTGGCTGATAGCCTCTACCCATTTCCACTTTAACTTCTAAATTTAATTTTCCACCTTTTGTAAGATGAGCAATTAAATGATTTGGATTAATAATTTCAGCATCGTGATTGACTTCAAAATCAGCAGCTGTCACTGGGCCTTCAGTAGTTTTATTTAATGTGAGAGTTGTCTCAGATTTATTATGGAGCTTTAATGCAACGCCTTTTAAATTCAAGAGAATATCGACAACATCTTCTTGCACGCCATCTAAAGTTGAATATTCGTGTACTACGCCATCAATCTTTACCTCAGTAATTGCGTAGCCAGGAATTGATGACAATAAAACGCGTCTTAATGCATTGCCTAAAGTAAAGCCAAAACCTCTTTCCATGGGTTCCAAGGTTACTCGAGCTCTTACTGGGTTTATAACTTCGACATTTACAATTCTTGGTTTTAAATATTCTGTAGGGCTATTTTGCATTATGTGTATCCTTATAAATAATTCTTATTTAATTATTTTGAATAGAGCTCAACAACGAGAGATTCATTAATTGTTGCAGGTAAATCATCACGGAGAGGTTTATTCTTAAATGTGCCCTTAAGACCTTTTACGTCAACTTCAATCCATTCTGGAAAGCCCCTTTGCTCTGCAGCCTCAATCGAACCTTTAATTCTTAATTGTTGCTTAGACGCTTCTGCTACCGAAAGAACATCACCTGGTTTCACTTGATATGAAGGGATATTTACTCTTCGACCGTTTACTAAAAGGCTATTGTGTCTTACGATTTGTCTTGCTTCTGTTCGTGAAGCGCCAATACCCATGCGATATGCAACATTATCTAATCTGCATTCTAAAAGCTGTAAAAGATTCTCGCCAGTGATGCCTTTTTTTCTATCAGCTTCGGCATAGTAACTTCTAAACTGTGCCTCAAGAATTCCATAAATTCTTCTGAGTTTTTGTTTCTCTCTTAATTGAACGCCGTAATCTGATAAACGACTTGCTCTTCGTTGTCCATGCTGGCCAGGAGGAAAATTACGCTTTTCAATAGCGCATTTATCAGTAAAACATTTTTCGCCTTTAAGAAAAAGTTTTTCACCTTCTCTTCTACATTGACGACATTTAGGGTCTAGATTTCTTGCCAAAATAACTCTCCTGTTTCAACGAACGATTAATCGCTGAGCTTATTAAATTCTTCTTTTCTTTGGTGGACGGCAACCATTATGTGGCACTGGTGTCACATCTTGAATGCTTGTAATTTTAAATCCTGCAGCATTAAGTGCCCTTACTGCAGATTCTCTTCCAGGACCTGGTCCTTTAATTTTTACTTCAAGATTTTTTACGCCGCACTCTTGTGCAGCTTTACCCGCAGCCTCAGCTGCAACTTGTGCTGCAAAAGGTGTACTTTTTCTTGAGCCTTTAAATCCAGCGCCGCCAGAAGTCGCCCAAGACAAAGCATTTCCTTGTCTGTCTGTAATTGTGATGATTGTGTTATTGAAAGATGCGTGAACGTGAGCAATACCTTCTGCTACGTTTTTCTTAACTTTCTTTTTTACACGAACATTAGCTTTTATTGCCATAAATAATCCTTAAACCTTTTTTTATTTAGCCTGTTTAATTGCTTTAACAGGGCCTTTTCTTGTTCTTGCATTCGTTTTAGTTCTTTGGCCTCTTACTGGAAGACCTCTTCTATGTCTTACGCCTCGATAGCAGCTAAGGTCCATTAATCGTTTAATATTCATTGTGACTTCTCTTCGTAAGTCACCTTCCACTTTAATTTTTGCTACTTGATCACGAAGCTTTTCTACATCAGCATCGTTCAAATCTTTTAATTTAGCAGTCGTAATGATTCCCGCCGCAACACAGATCTTTTTTGCGGTATTTCTTCCAATGCCATAAATTGCTGTTAAAGCAATTTCTGCATGTTGATGATCGGGTACATTTACCCCAGCAATACGAGCCATAACTTACTCCAAAAAAAATGGCAAATTAAATAAAAAGCCTTATATTTTAACAGGTTGTTGAATTTTTAACAATTAACAACCTACCCTTATCCTTGTCGTTGCTTATGTCGAGGATCTGAGCAAATTATTCTCACAACACCTCTTCTTCTAACAACTTTACAGTTTCGGCATAATGTTTTTACGGATGCGCGAACTCTCATTTTTATACCTCTTAAATTTTAATTAAATATTACTTATTTAACCCTGAACGTAATTCTTGCTCTGGTTAAATCATAAGGCGTCATTTCTACAGTCACCTTATCTCCTGGAAGAATACGAATATAATTCATGCGCATTTTTCCTGAAATATAACCTAATACAACATGGTCATTTTCCAACTTAACTCTAAAAGTTGCATTTGGAAGATTTTCTATAATCTCCCCTTGCATCTCAATTGTGTCTTCTTTTGCCATTGATTAAAGGCTATCTAAGCGCATTAGCGCCGCCTTTAAAGTTTGCTTTCTTAAGCAACCCCTCATACTGATATGACATCATATGAGATTGAACTTGGGTCATAAAATCCATCGTTACCACCACAATAATTAATAACGATGTACCTCCAAAATAAAAAGGAACATTAAACTTAAGTATCAAAAACTCTGGCAATAAACACACAAGCGTTATATAGACAGCACCTACTAAAGTTAATCTACCCATAATTTGGTCGATATATTTTGCAGTTTGCTCTCCCGGTCTAATACCAGGAACAAACGCACCGCCTTTTTTCAAATTATCTGCTGTTTCCTTTGGGTTAAAAACCAAAGCCGTATAAAAAAAGCAGAAAAACACTATCGCTACTGCGAATAGAAAAATATAAATCGGTTGCCCTGGCGAAATAGCGGCTCCAATATCTTTAAGCCATAACATTTTTTCGCTAGACCCAAACCATCCAGCCAAAGTCGCTGGAAATAAAATAATGCTTGATGCAAAAATAGGTGGGATTACACCCGCCATATTTAGTTTTAGTGGCAAATGAGAGGTTTGTCCTCCGTATAATTTATTGCCAACCTGTCTTTTTGCATAGTTAACAGTAATTTTTCTCTGGCCTCTTTCAACAAAAACGACCAATGCTGTTACTAAAATTGTTGCTGCAAACAAGAAAAAAACTAGCGGGATTGAAAATGCACCCGTTCTAGCTAATTCAAGCGTGCTTCCTATCGCATGCGGCAATCCAGCCACAATGCCTGAGAAAATAATAATTGAGATACCGTTACCAATACCTCTTTCAGTAATTTGCTCGCCCAACCACATAAGGAACATCGTTCCACTCACTAAAGTAACAACTGTGGTGAGTCTAAAAGCCAATCCAGGATCAAGCACCAATCCAGGTTGAGACTCAAGCGCTATAGAAATACCTAACGCCTGAAATGCGGCCAAAACCACTGTGCCGTATCTCGTATACTTTGTTATTAATCTTCTTCCTGCTTCGCCATCTTTTTTTAACTGCTCAAGTTGCGGCGATACTACAGTTAATAATTGCATGATGATCGATGCTGAAATATAAGGCATGATCCCTAATGCAAATAATGTAAATCTTTTTAATGCGCCTCCAGAGAACATATTAAACATTCCCAAGATGCCACCGCTTTGAGAGTCAAATAATTTTTTAAGTACAAGTGGGTCAATTCCAGGGACTGGAATATGCGCACCAAGTCTATAAACAACGATAGCTCCCAAACAAAACAAAATGCGACTCTTTAATTCGCTTGTCTTACCAAAAGCACCTAATAGATTGTCTTGAGCCAAAATTAAATTCTCAAACTTCTACTACTTTTCCGCCTGCCGCTTCAATTGCAGCTCGAGCGCCCTTAGTTAGCAATAAACCTTGGATTGTTAATTTTCTTTTTACTTCACCAGATAAATACACTTTTGCTGTTTTTGCATTATCAGAAATTAATTTAGCTGCCTTTAATACAAGCAAATCAATATTGTCTGATTCAACTAAATTGAGTTCGTTTGTTCTAACGCGTGCAGTAAGTTTTTGCGTTAATGACTTGAATCCACGTTTTGGAAGACGTCTTTGAATTGGCATTTGACCACCTTCAAAACCGACTTTATGGAACCCGCCCGCTCTAGATTTTTGACCCTTATGGCCACGTCCAGCTGTTTTTCCAAGACCAGAACCAATACCTCGGCCAACACGTCTTGCTACTTTTTTAGAACCAGCTGCTGGTTTTAATGTATTTAGTTTCATAATTTCTCTTTATATCTTTTCGACTTTAAGTAAATAATTTACTGCATTAATCATGCCTCGAATCGCCGGAGTGTCTTGCAACTCAACGGTATGACGAATTCTTCTTAGGCCTAATCCTTTAACAGTTGCACGATGTGGCTCAGTTCTACCAATTAAACTTTTAATTAGTGTGACTTTTAGTCCAGCTGTAACTTCTTTTTTTGTTTTTGCCATTTAATTAGCCTCTGATTTCTTCTACTGATTTACCGCGTTTAGCAGCAATTTCAGCCGGTGTGTTCATAGACTCAAGTCCGTTTAATGTTGCTCTTACAACATTGTAAGGATTAGTTGAGCCAATACATTTTGCTAAAACATTCGTGATACCCATTACTTCGAAAATCGCTCTCATAGCGCCACCAGCAATAATGCCGGTACCTTCTGAAGCGGGCTGAATGAATACTTTTGCAGCACCATGCTCACCCATCACAGCATGTTGCAATGTTCCATTATTTAATTTTACTTTCAGCATGCCTCTTCTTGCTTCGTCCATTGCTTTTTGAACAGCCACAGGCACTTCTCTTGCCTTGCCTTTTCCCATACCAACTGAACCATCTCCGTCACCCACAACAGTTAACGCAGCAAAACTCATAATACGGCCACCTTTAACTACTTTAGTAACGCGGTTAACAGCAATCATCTTTTCTCTTAAACCGTCTGTTTGCGTTTGTTGATTTTCTAAATCTTTTGCCATGTTTTGACCTATTTAAATTGTTGGGTTAGAAAGACAAGCCATTTTCTCTAGCAGCATCTGCTAAAGCTTTAACTCTGCCGTGATAGCGATAACCTGATCTATCAAATGCTACATTTGTAATTCCGATTTTTTTAGCTTTTTCAGCGATGCGTTTGCCAATTTGAGCTGCCGCTTCAATATTGCCGCCATTCTTTAAAGTTTTTTTAATATCAGCTTCGAGCGATGAAGCACTCACTAAAACTTTATTCTCACCAGCGCTTATGATTTGGGCATAAATGTTTGTGTTAGTTCTATGAACGCTTAGTCTTGTCACTTGAAGCTCAGCAATTTTTGCTCGGGTTTTTTTGGCGCGACGTAAACGGGGATTTGAATTATACATATCTCAACCTTTATTTTTTCTTAGTTTCTTTGATAATGACAGTCTCATCTGCATAACGAACGCCCTTACCTTTATATGGTTCTGGTGGTCGGTATGCTCTAATTTGAGCAGCAACTTGACCTATTAATTGCTTATCAGAACCTTTTAAAATAATTTCAGTTTGACTTGGTGTTTCAACTTTAATACCTTCAGGCATTTTATAATTCACTGGATGAGAAAAACCTAAATCAAGATTAAGGTTTGCACCTTGTGCTTGTGCTTTATATCCAACACCAATTAGAGTTAATTTTCTAACAAATCCTTCAGAAACACCTTTCATCATATTCGCAACAATTGCTCGCATAGTGCCAGCCATCGCATTTGCTTGCTGAGATTCATCAGCTGCTGCAAATGTAATTACTTGACCATCGTTATTTAATTTAACATTTGGTGTAATGAATTGATTTAATTTGCCCATCGGTCCACTGATAGAAATATTCAATTCATTAATTGAAACTTCTACCTTAGGAGGAATGGTTACGGGTGCTTTAGCTATACGTGACATATATTTTCTCCTTAAGCCACATAGCAAAGCACTTCGCCGCCAATACCCGCAGCTTTTGCTTTTCTATCTGTCATAACTCCCTTAGATGTCGACACGATTGCAACGCCAAGACCATTCATTACCTCTGGAATGCCCTGGCTTGCTTTATAAACACGTAAACCTGGTTTACTTACTCTTTCGATTTTTTCAATAACAGGTCTGCCAGCATAATATTTCAATTCAATATTTAATACTGGTTTGCCTTGAACTTCCTGTTCAGCAAAATTCTCAATATAGCCTTCGTCTTTTAAAACATGTGCGATAGATTTTTTTAATTTAGATGCAGGCATGGTGATAGATACTTTATTAGAACTTTGACCATTCCTAATTCTGGTTAACATATCGGCAACTGGATCGCTCATACTCATATTATTTTTCTCCTATTACCAACTTGCTTTAATCACGCCAGGCACTTCGCCTCGCATCATTAAATCTCTTAATTTACTTCGACCGATCCCGAACTTGCTGTATACGCCTCTTGGACGACCTGTTAGAGAACAACGATTTCTTAATCTAACTGGGCTTGAATTGCGGGGTAAACTTTGTAATTTCTGTCTCGCTTCTTGTTTTTGTTCTGAAGATGCGTTTATATCAGAAATGATTTCATTTAAAGCAGCGCGTTTGGTTTTAAATTTTTCAACCATATTGCGTCGTTTTAATTCACGTTCTGTCATGCACATTTTAGCCATAGTCTAAACCTATTTTCTAAATGGAAAACTAAACGCAGATAACAATGCTTTTGCTTCTTCGTCAGTTTTAGCTGTCGTTGTAATTGTGATATTCATCCCTCTTAATGCATCGATTTTATCGTATTCAATCTCAGGAAAAATAATCTGCTCTTTAACACCCATATTATAATTTCCACGACCATCAAATGATCTAGAAGAATTACCTCTAAAGTCTCTAATTCGCGGAATAGCAACTGTGACGAGTCGATCTAGAAATTCATACATACGATTTCTTCGAAGAGTCACTTTGCAACCTACTGGATAATCGTCACGAATCTTAAATGCTGCCACTGATTTTTTAGCTTTTGTAACAATAGCTTTTTGACCAGCAATTTTTTCCATGTCGCCCACAGCATGCTCCATGATCTTTTTATCAGCCACCGCTTCACCTACGCCCATATTCAAAGTAATCTTTTCAATTCTAGGGACTTGCATTGGTGATGAATAACCAAATTGTTCAGTCATTTTTTTGATGACCTCTGTTTTATAAAATTCTTTTAATCGAGCCATTTCTTTTCCTATGCGTCAACTGCTTCGTTGTTTGATTTGAAAACACGGATTTTCTTACCATCATCTAATTTTTTAATTCCGACTCTGTCCGCTTTTTGAGTCAAATTATTAAGTAAAGCAACGTTAGAAATATTTAGTGGCATTTCTTTACTTACAATTCCACCTTGAATATTTTTTGCAGGATTTGGTTTGGTATGTTTTTTTACCATATTCAAACCTTCAACCACAACATGGCCTGTTTTAAGAACATTTAAAACAACGCCTTGTTTGCCTTTGTCTTTACCTGTATTTAAAATGACTTTGTCACCTTTACGAATTTTATTCATCCGTATACTCCTATAAAACTTCTGGTGCTAATGAAACAATCTTCATGAACCGTTCTGTTCTCAATTCGCGAGTCACGGGTCCAAAAATACGTGTTCCAATAGGTTCTAATTTAGCGTTTAAAAGAACGGCTGCATTAGCATCAAATTTAATTAAAGAGCCATCTGGTCTTCTAACGCCTTTTGCTGTTCTTACAACAACTGCGGTATAAACCTCTCCTTTTTTTACTCTGCCTCTAGGAGCTGCGTCTTTAATACTTACCTTGATAATGTCACCAATACTTGCGTAACGTCGTTTTGAGCCGCCCAATACCTTAATGCACATTACTGAACGTGCGCCAGTATTGTCAGCAATTTCTAATCTTGACTGCATTTGAATCATGAATTTATCTCCAACTTAATCCGTTATTACGAAAGCCAGCTTTTTAATTAGCCGATATACTACGGTCAGTATTGGGGGGTTAGCTTATAAACTTATAGTTTATGAACCCCAAAAAAGTCTCGCATTATATGCTATTTACTTCTTATTCTCAACCTCTTAGAACTAAACTTGAACTGCCTTTGTAACTATTTTACTAACTACCCATGATTTAGTTTTTGAAATAGGGCGATTTTCTGTAATAACAACCAAGTCACCTTCCTTACTTTCATTTTTTTCATCATGTGCATGAAATTTATTTGACTTAACAATAACCTTGCCAATCAAAGGATGCTTAACTTTTCTTTCAACCAATACCGTAACTGTCTTGTCCATCTTGTCGCTAACGACTCTGCCGGTAAAGGTTCTAACAACTTTTTTTGTTTCAGTCATATTTAAGCCTGTTTAACTTTCTCGCCAAGAACTGTTTTCACTCTTGCGATATCACGTTTAATTTTCGCAATTTGATCAACCTTGTTTAATTGTTGGGTTGCCAATTGCATTTTTAATGAGAACTGAGCTCTTCTTAATTCCAATAACTCTGTACCTAATTCTTCGGTTGTCTTTTTTCTTAAATCAGCTGTTTTCATATTAGCTTTCATATTAGCCTCCGATATGACGAGTAATAAAGGTTGTTTCGATTGGAAGCTTAGCTGCTGCTAATTTAAATGCTTCTCTCGCTAATGCTTCTGTTACTCCGTCCATTTCATACAACATTTTTCCAGGCTGAATTTGAGCTACGTAGTATTCGGTACTACCTTTACCGTTACCCATACGAACTTCAGCAGGTTTTTTTGAAATTGGTTGATCTGGGAATATGCGAATCCATACTCGGCCACCACGCTTGATGTGACGTGTCATCACTCGACGTGCAGCTTCAATCTGACGAGCTGTTAGACGTCCTCGTCCAATAGCTTTCAAGCCGAAATCACCAAAACTCACTTTATTTCCTGTCGTTGCAATGCCTTTGTTTCGGCCTTTTTGCATCTTACGAAATTTTTGTCTAGCCGGTTGTAACATCTTTAGCCCTCGACTTTCTCACTTTTTTTTCTGGCTCTTGTGCCGTTGTTTCGTCTTTTTTAACTCTAGGTTTTCTTAATTTTCTTTCTTCTGCAGTTTTTTCAATTGCTGGATTTGCAACATCTAATGACTGTGAAGTTTCTTTCGTATTGTCTACGAATAATTCCCCTTTAAAGACCCATACTTTTATACCAATAATTCCATAAGTTGTCTTTGCTTCGGCCACACCGTAATCTATATCAGCTCTTAATGTATGAAGAGGCACTCTGCCTTCTCTGTACCATTCTGTTCTTGCAATCTCAATACCATTTAATCGGCCAGCACTCATAATTTTAATGCCTTGAGCACCTAGTCTCATTGCGTTCTGCATTGCTCTTTTCATAGCGCGTCTAAACATCACACGTTTTTCTAATTGTTGCGCAATACTTTGTGCAATTAATGTTGCATCGATCTCTGGTTTACGCACTTCTTCAATATTTAAATGAACTGGAACGCCCATAAGCACTTGTAAACTTGATCTTAATGTTTCAATATCTTCACCTTTTTTCCCAATTACAATCCCAGGCCTTGCTGAGTAAATTGTAATCTTTGCATTTTTGGCTGGGCGCTCAATAATAATTTTACTTACCGCAGCATTTGCTAATTTTTTATTTAAAAATTCTCTGACTTTAATGTCGTTGTTCAACAGTGCAGGGAAATTTTTACTATTAGCATACCAACGTGATGTCCAATTTTTTTGAACACTTAAGCGGAAACCAATTGGATGAATTTTTTGACCCATATTTTTTTCTCTTTAGTTACCTACTGTCACTTTAATGTGACAAGTTGGTTTTGTAATTTTCCCTGCACGGCCTTTAGCGCGAGCACGGATACGTTTTAAAATAATGCCTTTATCTACATAAATTGTTTTAATAAACAATTCATCTATATCAGCCCCATTATTGTGTTCAGCATTTGCAATTGCAGACTCAACAACTCGTTTAATAATTTCTGCTCCTTTTTTCGGACTGAAATTAAGAATATTGAGCGCGTAATCTACTTTTTTTCCTCTTACTAAATCAGCAACTAATCTTGCTTTTTGAGGTGACAAACGAACGCCTTTAAGAACAGCTGAAACTTCAGTAGCCATTTTTATACCTTAGCCTTTCTATCAGCGGTGTGACCTTTAAAGGTTCTCGTTAATGCAAATTCGCCTAATTTATGTCCAATCATATTTTCTGTAATTAATACGGGTACATGTTGTTTACCATTATGAATCGCAATGGTAAGACCAATGAAGTTAGGTAAGATCGTTGATCTTCTTGACCAAGTTTTAATTGGCTTACGGTCGCGATTGCTTGAAGCAACTTCAACTTTCTTAGCCAAATGTGCATCAATGAATGGTCCTTTTTTAACTGAACGTGCCATATCTATTACCTCTTATTCGCTGGACGACGACTGACGCGCATATTGTCAGTACGTTTATTTGTTCTTGTTCGATAGCCTTTAGTTGGAGTTCCCCAAGGGCTTACTGGATGCATACCAGCCGCAGTTTTTCCTTCACCACCACCGTGAGGGTGATCGACAGGATTCATTACCACACCGCGCACTGTTGGTCTAACGCCTCTCCATCTCATAGCACCTGCTTTACCAATAGATCTAAGAGAATGTTCTTCGTTACCCACTTCACCTAAAGTAGCTTTGCAATCTACATGCACTTTTCTTACTTCGCCTGAACGAAGTCTTAATTGAGCATAAGTGCCTTCTCTTGCTAAAAGCTGCACAGAAGTTCCTGCTGAGCGCGCAATTTGAGCACCTTTGCCAGGTTGTAATTCAATACAATGAATAGTGCTACCTACAGGGATATTTCTTAATGGCATTGCATTGCCGTTTTTAACAGGTGCTTCAGAGCCGCTAATTAATTCAGCACCAACAGCTACTCCTTTAGGGGCAATGATGTATCTTCTTTCGCCATCTGCGTATAAAAGAAGTGCAATATTTGCAGTTCTATTTGG
>BJGS01000014.1 GCA_014190615.1 Methylophilaceae bacterium | reverse complement strand
TTATCAATATCATCGAGATAAGCCCTGCAATCTGATTTAACCTCGCACTTCTTATAAATTGCTTTTAATTCTTCGTAATGCTTTTCACCAGACTGATGAATAATAAGAGGTCTTTTTTTAATGTTGATTTGCTGAATGCTCTCGGGAATCATTTCATTAAAAAATTTAGCTCCCAAACTTCCGCCAACCACAAGCAACCTTAAAGGACCTTTTCTATTTTTAAATCTCTGATCAGGCTTCTCAATTTTTCTGATTGAATCTCTCACTGGATTACCAATTTTCTGAGAAGAGCGCATTAACTTAATGGGGAATGCAGAATAAATGTGCGTTGCGATAATTGCTAATAATTTATTTGTGAGTCCAGGTATCGAATTTTGCTCATGCACAATGAGGGGCTTAAGCATAAGTCTTGCCATAAGCCCTCCTGGGAAAGACACATAACCTCCCATGGCGATTACTATATCTGGCTTTTCTTCTTGAATTATTTTAGCGCATTGTGTGCATGCGACCATAAGAGTGAATGGAAGTTTTAACCAACTTAAAATGCTTTTGCCTCTGACGCCTGTAATATCGATCATGGCTTTCTGATAGGGTTTATTCTCGATTAACTTATTTTCCATACCTTGTTTAGTTCCAAGCCAAGTGATTATGAAGCCCTTGGCTTTTAAATAATCGGCAATCGCAATCCCGGGATATATATGTCCTCCTGTCCCTCCAGCAATAATCAATATTTTTTTATTGGATTTCACTAAACTATATTCCCCTTAATCCTCTTCGATTTTCCCAATCAATTCTAAGTAATATTGCAAGTCCAACGATATTAGCTAAAATGCTACTGCCTCCATAAGACAAAAGGGGGAGTGTTAAACCTTTAGTTGGTAAAAGACCCATATTTACACCCATATTCATAATGCCTTGAATACCAAACCAGATTCCAATACCTTGTGATAACAATGCTGAATAGTAATTCTCATTAATGATGGCCTCTTTGGCTATACCAAAGGCCCTGATCACCAGCCATGAAAACAATCCAATGACAACAAGCACACCCACAAAACCCAATTCTTCAGCCAGCACAGCCAAGATAAAATCGGTGTGAGGCTCTGGTAAATAAAGTAATTTTTCTACGCTTCCTCCCAGTCCTACACCAAAAAATTCTCCGCGGCCAAAAGCCATTAAAGAATGTTGTAACTGATAATTTTTAGTGAGCGAATCTGACCATGGGTCTAAAAAACTTAATCGACTTGTACGATAAGTAGCTGCATTAATAATGGCCCATATTGCAACTGGAGAAACAAACAGCAATCCTAATAGAATATTTTTATTGATTCCGCCAAGAATTAATATCAACGCTGCAATCACAGAAATTACGGCGAGCGCACCAAAATCAGGCTCCTTAATCAACAAAAGCCCTACCACGATAATGGCAGTTGCCATAGGCAAGAACCCTTTTAAAAAAGTACCAATTTCCTTAGATTTTCTTAAAACGTAATCAGATGCATACATAGCTACAAAAAGCTTCATGAATTCTGAAGGTTGCAAATTAAATACAATAAGTGATAACCAGCGTCGACTTCCATTAACTTTATGTCCTAAGCCTGGAATAAGAACAATGATGAGTAAAAGAAGTCCAAATAAAAATAAATATGGCGATACCTTTTGCCACGAGCGAATAGGAATTAAAAATGTGATAAAGCCTGCAACCAAACTTATACAAATAAATAAGGTTTGTCGAATTAAAAAGTATTCAGAAAAATTACCGTATTTTTTAGAGGCTTCAGCAAGCGCAATAGACGATGAATAGACCATCACAAGGCCTATACCAATTAAAATCATCGATACCCAAAATAAGCCATGGTCAAAGGATGGTTTATCAATCAATGATTTGTTAGAAAATTTATCTAGCATGAGCTTCTTTTAACTTCATCACACAACCTTTAAAAATATTTCCTCGCTCTACATAATTTTTGAACATATCGGTACTTGCGCATGCTGGTGATAACAAAATAACATCACCTTTTTTGGCTATTCCAAAAGATTTTTTAACTGCCTCTTCAATATTTTTTTCTATAGTGATAGGTATAGATTCAGTACTAAATATTTTTTGCATAATTTCTGCATCTTTACCAATCAAGGAAATATTTTTTACTCTTCCTTTTAAGGGGCCTAACAATGGCTGGAAATTCTGATTTTTCCCATCGCCACCAGCAATCAATAAAATAGGCTTAGTCATGCTCTGAATTGCAGCTATCGTAGCACCAACATTTGTACCTTTTGAATCATTATAAAAATCGACTCCTGATATAGAATCGATATACTCCACGCGATGAGGTGGCGCTTCGAACTCACTCAATACTTTCGCAATCACAGAAGTAGAAATATTAAATTGCTCGCAAAGCGCAAGAGCTGCCATTACATTTTTTATATTATGTGGGCCTTTTAACTTAATATGATCTAAAGAAACAATTTCTGCTTTACCTTTCGCAATAAAATACTGATTCCCATTTTTTTTGATGCTGTAATTTTTTTCATCTGAATCCGAGCCAAATGTTATCGAGTCATTTTTGATCTTCGATTTAAGATAAGTATCATCTCTATTTAAAATGCACTTTTTAGCATGATTGAATATTCTGTACTTGGCTTTAGCATAATCTTCAATCGAACTATATCGATCCATATGGTCTTCTGAAATATTTAGTATCGCCGCACTATCAAGAGTCAGTGAGTATGTTGTTTCTAATTGGTAACTCGATAATTCAAGAACATATACATCTGGTATGGCTTGATTTAACGTATTTAATATTGGAATACCTATATTTCCTCCTACAACGGTGGATATCTCTGATGCCTTTAACAAATCGGCAACTAGCGAAGTGACGGTTGTCTTTCCATTGGAGCCTGTAATACCGATGACTTTCGAAGAGGCTGACTTCACTTGTGCGAAAATTTCAATATCGCCTATTACTGGAATGCCACGACCTAAAGCTTCTTGGACATAACTTTCTTTTAATGATACTCCGGGGCTAATAATAATCAGATCTATATCTTGAATGACATTTTTATCAAAAGATCCTCCAATAAAAAACTTAACTTCTTTATATGCTTTCTTTATTTCTTCAAAGCCATCAATACCAGTTCTTGTGTCGATTGCCCTTACAACACATGCTTTATCAGCTAAAAAATGCAACACAGATTGGCCTGTATCTCCAAGGCCAATCACGAGAACTTTCTTTTTGTAAAAATCGATCTTCATCTAATTTTTAGTGAAGAAATACCAATCAATACAAGCATCATAGTAATGATCCAGAAGCGCACAACTACCTGGGTTTCTTTCCAGCCTTTTTTCTCGTAATGATGATGAAGAGGTGCCATTAAAAAGATTCGTTTGCCTATGCCATACTTAAACTTGGTGTATTTAAAATACATCACTTGAATTGCAACAGAAAAAGTTTCAACTACAAAAATACCCCCCATAATAAATAATACAATTTCTTGTCTTACGATTACTGCGACGGTTCCTATAGCAGCCCCTAATGCAAGCGCTCCTAGATCTCCCATAAATACTTCTGCAGGATATGTGTTAAACCATAGAAATCCTAAACCAGCTCCAGCCATGGCAGTGCAAAATATAGCGAGTTCACCTGCGCCACTTATATAAGGTATACCAAGATATTTTGCAATCACATAGTTACCCGCGACATAAGAAAATACACCTAAAGCACTTGCTACGAGAACAGCTGGCATAATTGCTAATCCATCAAGACCGTCCGTAAGATTTACTGCATTACTACTTCCTACAATTACGATATAACTTAATAAAACAAATGCAATGCCGTTCATTGCAAAACTTGCGTCTTTGAAAAAAGGCACAATGAGTGATGTTTGTTCTGGAGTGACTGCGTTTGACCATAAGTAAATTGCCGCACCAAGGCCTATCACTGACTGCCATAAATATTTTTGTCCGGCACTAATACCGTTTGGATCTTTATAAATAACTTTTTTTAAGTCATCTACAAATCCAATGAGGCCAAATCCTAGCGTCACAATCAATAGTACCCAAATATAATTATTCCTAATATCTGCCCATAATAGGGTTGATACGATGATCGACACTAATATTAATCCGCCTCCCATCGTCGGGGTGCCTGTTTTAATCAAATGATCTTTAGGGCCATCTGATCTCACTGCTTGACCTATATTATATTTATTAAGCTTTTTAATAAGCCAAGGGCCAAAAGCGAAAGAAATAACTAACGAAGTGATAGTCGCCATCACTGCGCGCAATGTAATGTAATTAAATACATTAAATCCATGAATCTCTTTTGCTAAAAATTTAAACAATTCAAGCAACATAATTTTTATCTTTCTTAAAAGTTTTAAGTAAGCGCTTCAACAACTTCTTCCATTTTCATAAAACGAGAACCCTTAACAAGCACACATGTATTTTTTTTCATTTTAGTTTTGATGTATTGAATAAGTACTTTCTTATCATCAAACCATTTTGCATTACCTTTACATTTTTCTATGGTGTGTTTTGTTAGCTTCCCAGTGCCTGCAACATCCAATATTTTCTTTTCTTTAATGTATTCGCCTATAGATTTATGATATTGAACTGCTTTTTTACCAAGCTCACCCATATCCCCAATAATCAATATTTTGTTTCGGTTTTGCTTCGCTAATACATCAATTGCAGCTCTCATAGATCCTGGATTCGCGTTATAGGTATCGTCGATGACAATAGATCCACACAACCCTTTTTTAAACTCTAATCTGCCACGCACTGGCTTAATGGCTTCAATACCTTTTTTAATTGTCTCTAAAGGAATTTTCAGTGCTATTGCTGAGGCTATGGCTGCAAGTGCATTTTTTAAATTATGCTCGCCCTCTAATTTAACTTTAATGTCTATCTGGCCTTTTGGTGTTTTAACCTGTGCAACCTGTCGAATTATTTTCTTTACATACACATCAGATTTTGAATTGGCTCCAAATGTAATAATTTTTTTATTTCGTGCTGCTTTTTTTAATAGGCTATAGAATTCATCATCCTGATTAATGATTGCAATCCCATTTTTTTTTAACCCTTCAAAAATTTCTGACTTAGCTTTAGCAATTCCCTTTTTCGAGCCAAAAAATTCAATATGTGCTTCAGCTATATTGGTAATGACTGCAACATCAGGCTTTGCTAGCTCACTTAGATACCTAATTTCACCTTCATGATTCATACCCATCTCAACCACGGCATATCGATGCGTCTTTTTTGCTCTCAATAACGATAATGGAAGGCCAATATCATTATTAAAATTACCTTGACTCATAAGGAGCTTTGCTTTGCTTTTAAGATGAAGGGTAAGAATACTGCTAAGCATTTCTTTTGTTGTTGTTTTACCATTACTACCTGTGATTGCCACAAGAGGTAATTTAGATTGCGCTTTCCAATATTGCGCGATCTTGCCTAGGGCTTCTCGACCATTTTTAACAATAATTTTATTGCTTATGTTCTTAATGTCTTTGGAAACTAATGCAGCAATAGCTCCTTTTTTGATCGCACCTTCTGCAAAATCATTCCCATCAAATTTTTCGCCTTTAATTCCAATAAAAAGGTCATTTTTATTAATCGCATTACTATTAATTGATATATCTCGAATTCTTTTTTTGAGTAAAGCAGGATCCCCTTCGTAACTCCCTCCTACAATTTTTTTAATTTGATTTAATGTCAGTTGCATTTAATTTGTCTTATATTTTTTAAGCGCTTTTTTTACGTACTTTTTGTCACTAAATGGATATCTCACACCATTAATTTCTTGATAAGTTTCATGCCCTTTACCTGCGATGAGAATAATGTCTTGTTTTTTAGCTTGTTCAATTGCTTTAAAAATAGCCTTATGTCTATCAATTTCAATTTTATAAGCCCCACTCATAGAACGACTGATTTCACTGATAATTTTTTTCGGACTTTCACTTCTTGGATTGTCTGAAGTAATAAAATTAGTATCTGCTAAATCAGAGGCAGCTTCTGCCATTTCTTTTCTTTTGCCTTTATCCCGATCTCCTCCACATCCAAATACACAAACGAGTTTTCCTTCAGTTTGATCTTTTAATGTTCTAAGAGCTTTTTTAAGGGCATCAGGGGTGTGAGCATAATCAATAAATACTTGTGGTGTTAGTTTTGTACCTAGCCTTTCCATTCTTCCAGGAACCTGAGATATGTGACTTACTTGTTTAATAACTTTTTGAATTGGTAGACCTGATCCTACAAGCCCGCTTATAACAGCTAGAAGATTGTAAACATTAAACTCACCTACTATAGGGGCCTTAACTTTATAAGTTTCTTTCTTGGTTATTAGCTGAAAGGTCGTACTAGAAAGAGAATATTCGATATGGCTTGCCCGAATATCGCCATTTTTAATGCCGTAAGTAATAACTTTTGTCTTATTTTGAACAAGTGATAATTTCAGTTTTTTTCCATATGCGTCATCAATGTTTATTACAGCTACCTTCAATGATGGAAAGTGAAATAATTTTTTCTTTGCATCAAAATAATTTTTAAAATTGAGATGGTAATCCAAGTGATCTCTAGATAAATTTGTGAATACAGCAACATCAAAAAGAATGCCATTAACTCTGCCTTGAGATAGCGCATGTGAAGAAACTTCCATGACAACTGATTTTATCTTTTCTGTTTTAAATTCTTTTAAGATACGATGATTGAATATTGCATCTGGCGTGGTGTAGACATGTGGCTTTAATTTTTTATACCCATATCCAAGCGTACCTATAAGGCCTGTTTTTTTACCTAGAAGATTTTGAATTTCACTGATCCAGTAGGCGCATGTTGTTTTTCCGTTGGTCCCTGTGATGCCTATGGTGAGCAATTCTTTTGAAGGTTTTTTAAAAAAAATATGAGCAATTTCACCTTCATTGTTTTTTAAATCATTAACCCCATAGTGAGGTGCATCCCATGACTGTTGCCAAGTAAAATTTTTCTTTTCATACACAATCGCTTTAGCTCCTTTTTTGAGAGCTTCTGCTATATATTTTCTACCATCAGTATGGATGCCAGGGTAAGCAAGAAATATTGAATTCTTTTTTACATGCCTACTATCGTTCGAAATATCAGAGAGATTATATTCAATTTTTTTTAATACACTCTTCATATTGTTTCTTTAGGCTCTGCCTTTTCTTGCTGAGGTATTTTATTTTGTGGTTTATCATCTTGGGGAATATTTAATATCTTCATCGCTCCAGCCATCACATTACTAAATACAGGTGCAGCAACTACTCCACCAAAATGACTTCCAACACTTGGTTCATCAATCATAACGGCCATAATTATTCTAGGATTGGTCGCAGGAATTAACCCTACAAATGAGCCTATATTTTTATTCTTTTCATATTTTCCATTGATTATTTTTTCTGCTGTTCCAGTTTTACCTGCAACTCTATAGCCTTTGACTTTTGCATTACCCCCAGTGCCATCTTCAATGACGCCCTCCATCATTTCAACCATAGTTTTAACTGTTTCTTTCTTGAATACTTTAGTACCCATAACTGGTTCATTCCGCTTATACAAGGTAATAGGTTTTAATTCTCCATCATTTGCAAATACAGTATATGACTGAGCTAATTGTAATAAGGTCATATTGATGCCTCCGTATCCGTATGAAACTGTTGCCTGTCCAACAACTCCCCAATTCTTATAATTTCTAAGTGCGCCGCTCACTTCTGCAGGAATACCTGCATTTGTTCGCGTTCCAAATCCAACTTTATTTAAAGTGCCCCATAAATTTTTAGGGTCCTGCATAAGTCCAATTCGAGCCGCTCCTACATTTGAAGATTTTGCGATGACCTCTGATACAGTCATAGAAAATCTTCCTGGCTCTGCATGTGCATCATGAATTGTGAATGAACCTATCTTCATAAACCCAGCAGAAATATCAATTGGTTGATTGGGACGAACAATACCGCTATCTAAAGCAGCCGAAACAACAAATGGTTTCATGGTGGATCCAGGCTCAAATACATCAGTCACAGCTCGATTCCTTGTAGGGCCATTTCCAGCATTTAAATTATTTGGGTTATAAGAAGGTAAATTGGCTAGAGCTAAAATTTCTCCTGTTTTTGCATCGATTACAACAGCTGATCCAGCTTGCGCCTTATGATCCTCAATGGATTTGGCTAATTCTCTATAGGTGAGATATTGAATTCTTTGATCAATAGACAATCGAATATCATTGCCTTCCTGAGGTAACTTAATATCATCAATATCATCGACAAATCGACCAAGCTTGTCTTTTAAAACCTTTCTTCGTCCTGCAACACCGGATAATGAGCTATTTTGTGCTTTCTCAATACCCTCAGCTCCAACGTTCTCCATATTAGTGAATCCTACTAAGTTCGCTGATACTTCTCCCCCAGGATAAAATCTCTGGAAATCATTTTCGAAGCTAATACCAGGAATTTTAAGTACTTTAAGCTGTTCTGCATCGCTGGGTGGCACATGTCTTTTAAGATAGACATTATCTTTTGGGCTATTAAATATCTTGTCATCGACTTCAGCGCTACTTATCTTTAAAATGCTTTCTAATTGAGCTCTCTGCTCCTTACTCATTTTTACTTTAGTAATTTTTGGATTTGCGTTTACCGAAAATACAGGTGTACTTAGCGCTAAAATATTTCCATGTCTATCTGTAATTTTTCCGCGATCCGCTGAAAGTGAAATCACGCGATTACTTGTTGCTGTAGCTTTTTCTTGCAAAAAATTTTTATTTACACTTTGTAAATATAATGCGCGAATGATAAGCGTTAAGAATCCAAGTAAAAATAAAACTAATATCCATCTTCTTCTAATGCCAGAGAGCTCAAAGAATGTTTTTTCAACTTTATTATTAATAAATAAGCTCACTGCTTCTCCAGCATTATAATTTTTTTAGGTTCTGGCTCTTTCATCCTCAATGACTTTTTTGCAGTATCTTCAATTTTGGAATGCATAGACAAAGTGCTTTGTTCTAATTGCAATTGGCTATATTCCAAATCTAATTGTCGACTAATATCTTTCTGATGTTCATTCTCAGAAAATAATTTACGGTATTGATGTTCTGCATTTACTTTACCGAGCGCCATAAATAAAACCATAAAATACAAAATGAAATTTAACTTTGTCATTTAATATGCCGTTCTCTCTGCAACGCGCATGATTCCACTTCTTGATCTAGGGTTATGTTTCACTTCTTTTTCACTTGGTCTTATCGGTTTAGTCACAATATTTAATCTAGGCTTTGGTAATTCATCACTTCTAATTGGAAAGTTAGAAGGCAAGGTATCTCTATTTTTTTCATCGTTAATAAATTGCTTCACAATTCTGTCTTCTAGTGAATGAAAACTAATCACTACCATTACACCGCCAGTCCTGAGCAGTCCTAATATTTTTGGCAATACTTCCTTTAATTCTTCGAGCTCATGATTCACATAAATTCTTAATGCCTGAAAAGTTCTTGTAGATGGATCTTGTCCAATTTCTCTTTTAGGCATATGGTCTGCCACAATTTTGGCAAGTTGTTTTGTGGTTTCAATCGAGCCTACTTCATCTCTTTCTTTAATAATCGCAGTCGATATTCTTCGTGCAAATTTCTCTTCGCCATATTCCTTTAAAATCTTTTCTAATTCTTTCTGCTCAATTTTTTTTAAGACTTCAGCTGCTGTTATGCCTTTTGTTTGATCCATGCGCATATCTAAATACGCATCAAATCTAAAACTAAAGCCGCGATCTCCTTCATCAATCTGTGGAGACGAAATACCCAAATCAAGAAGCACTCCATCTACTTTCGAGATACCTTTTGCTTTCAACACCTCATCGATCTCCGAAAAATGTGCATGCACAATTTCGAATCTCTCATCTTTAATTTTTAATCCCTCTTCATACGCAGTTTTGTCGCGATCAATCGCAATGAGCCTGCCTTCTTGGTTTAACTTTTCTAAAATTAGCTTGCTATGTCCGCCTCGTCCAAAGGTGCAATCTACATAGACGCCATCTTTCTTTAAAACTAAATGCTCAACTGCTTCGCTTAAAAGGACAGTAATATGTTCATGATTAAAATTACGTTGCGCTTGATTCATGAGGCATTAATTTAAATTGCATCGTTAAAGAGAGAATCCTTCGAGTTCAATTGGTATAGCAGAAGCGTCTTGTTGTGTGGCATTTTGCATTTGTTGATCCCAAGCCTCTTTATCCCAAAGTTCAAAATGACTTCCTTGGCCGACTAACATGGCTTGCTTATCTATCCTTGCAAACTCTCTTAATACTTGAGATAGGAGTAATCGGCCTGCTGTATCCAGAGATATGTCTTCTGCATAACCCACGAGCAGTCTTTGTAGCGCACTCGATTTTTTATCAAAACTTGAAAGTGCCATGATCTTTGACTGAATAGGTTCCCAAGCAATTTGGGGATAAATCAATAAACATCCGTGTGGGTGAGCTGTGATGACTAAATCACCTGAAGATTGGACAAGCAAAATCTCTCTATGCTTTGTCGGCATTGCCATTCTGCCTTTAGCATCAATATTCAAGAGATTTGCGCCTCTAAACATAATTCCCGACCCATTGTTCAATTCAAAAAAAGTGGGAAATTACTAAATACCCTTAGTTCTACTTAGAAATTTCCCACAAAAAACCACTTTTTTCCACTAATGACACTATAGATAATATAAAAGAGCTATGCAAGCTCTTTTTTGAGGATTTTTTCATATATGACAAGGGTTTAGGGGGATAAAACTTGGGGATTTTTAAGAAAAAGTTGAAGCCAACCGATAAGCCGGGTTCTGTCGTGGACAGTCATTCATCTAGGCACATGATTACTCATGCACTCAAGCAGTCTACCCGGTAGCAGCACGAGCCGTGCTATTACTACCCTATTTGACTTTGCTCCGAGTGGAGGTTACCGCGTTTCACCGTAACTAAATACGCTCGTCTCTGTGGCCCTATTCCTCGTTTCGCAACGTACGGCCGTTAGCCGTCACTCTGCTCTATGGAGCCCGGACTTTCCTCTCCTTGAGTTAACAAGCAGCGACCGTCTAGTCAGCTTCACATGAATTTTAACACACCCAGAAAATATCACTTTGTGGTGAATTTAATTAACTCGCGATCATCAACTGATCCCAATTCGTTGTGTAATTACGTGATTTAAAGTTGGCCTTCATTTCCCACTCTTTTGTCACGCCTTCACTACCTAACTTCAATTTACCTTTCCATCTTTGATTGATGGTGTCCATAATCTTCATGCGCGAATGAGAAATCGTATCATTGAATAAATGACCCTGAACTTTATGTTTAGAAGTTAAATTACAAAGCGTAATCCCTGCTTTTTGATAATCAAAACCTTCACGATAAATGTAATCTAATCCTAATAAGGCTGTATTGGTTAATACCATGGTGTCATCACTGGGTTGGAATAAAGGAATGTTCACACCATTAGCATATTGTTTCTTATCATCATGTGGACTTGTTCTTATATAGATGTATAAAGATGTAGCGACAGATGATTGTTTTCTCATTCTTTCAGCGGCACGACTTGTATACGAAGTCACGGCTTCTATGAGCTCTTGTTTGTCTTTAACTCGCCTTCCAAAAGAACGGGATACCATAATTTCTTTATTAGGTTCTTCTGCATCCTGTAACTCAATACACATTGTTCCATTTAATTCACGCACTGTTTTTTCAAGGACAATACTAAATTGTTGGCGAATATAATCTGGGTCTGCATGTTTTAAATCTAAGACAGACATGATGTCAAGTTGATTAAGCTTTGGTGTTAATGACCTTCCAACACCCCACACGTCAGACACTGGAATATGACTCATCCATGCATCAAGCGTGTCTTCATCCATGACGTTTAAATTACATACACCTTTGAATGATGCATTTTTCTTTGCAATGTGATTAGCTAATTTAGATAAGGTTTTAGTAGAGCCAATACCAATAGATACAGGTAGTCCTGTCCATTGTTTAATTTTAGTTTTAATTTGCTGCCCATACTTAATAAGATCTTTTGATTTGAATGTCGTTAAGTCTAAAAATGATTCGTCTATCGAATAGATTTCTTGGTCTGGACTAAATCTAGATAACAGGGCCATGACGCGATGGCTCATATCCAAATACAAAGTGTAATTAGATGAGAGTGCTGTAACATTTTCTTGCTTAGCAAATTCCTTAAGCTTAAACCAGGGTGTTCCCATCTTAATACCAAGCGCTTTAGCTTCATTAGAACGAGAAATAGCGCATCCATCATTGTTACTTAAGACAACTACAGGTTTATTTTCTAGCTTAGGATTAAAGACTCTCTCACAACTTACATAGAAGTTATTGACGTCAATAATGGCGATGGATTTCATAATAAAAAATTATGCTAATCGCCAAGAAATTTTTCTTCCGGCATATAGAGGAATAATAGCTTCATCGCCTACAGTAATTTTTTCAGGAACAACCCAATCTTCTTTAATAAGATTGATGAATGATTTATTTCTTTCTAGTCCGTAAAAGTCAGCCCCATAAAAACTTGCAAACCCTTCTAATTTATCGAGCACATTGAGTTCATCAAATACGGCAGCATAAAGCTCAATAGCACTTGCTGCAGAGAAAATACCTGCACAGCCACACGAATTTTCTTTTGTTGATTTTAAGTGGGGCGCACTGTCTGTGCCTAAAAAGAATTTCGTATTGCCTGATGAAACTGCGCTTAAAAGTGCTTGCCGATGCGTTTCTCTTTTTAAAACAGGCAAGCAATAGTGATGAGGATTAATACCGCCTATAAACATATGATTTCTGTTTAACAAAAGATGTTGGGGTGTAATTGTAGCTCCTACTTTCTTAGAGCTACTTAAAATAAAATCAGTAGCATCTTTTGTGGTGATGTGTTCTAACACAATTCTTAAATTGGGAAATGTTTTATGTAGCTTTAATAAATGTTGGTCAATAAATACTTTTTCTCGATCAAAAATATCAATTGCCGGATCTACAACTTCACCATGCAGTAAAAGTGGTACATCTAATTTTTCCATGAGTTCAAAAATATCATACCGATCATCAATATTTTTAACACCCGAATCTGAATTGGTAGTTGCCCCTGCTGGATAATATTTAATACCTATAATTTGTTTATGATCAGGGATCTTTTTAATTTCATCTGGTGAAGTTTTATCTGTGAGATACAAAGTCATGAGTGGCTGAAAGTGACTACCATTTTTTAAGGATTTTTTAATTCTTGATTCGTATTGAATCGCTTGATCCACATTCGTAATGGGCGTTTTTAAATTAGGCATCACAAGTGCTCTCGCAAATTGCTTTGCAGTATAAGGAACAACCGATGCCATAAGTGCATCGTCTCTTAAGTGCACATGAAAATCATCAGGGGTGGTAATTTTAAAAGTTTTAGTCATGTTTTTTTATTTTCAAAGCTTCATCATATAAATAATTTTTGTTGATGTTTAATATTTCAACACCTAATTTCACTGCCGCATTGGTAGGCATATGATTAAGTAATATTTTTAATATTCTATGCTGATCTTCGGTGAGTAATTCTTTTTTTTCATGGTGCATGGGGGGTACTAAAATCACGAACTCGCCCTTTTGAAAATTGCTATCGCTTTCAATGGTTTCTTTAACCTTGGAAATTTTCCCTCGGTAAATACTTTCGAATGTTTTTGTAAGTTCACGCGCCACTACAATTTCATGTTGGTTCCCAAAAAAATCGGCCATATCATTCAAAGTTTTAATGATGCGGTGCGGTGCCTCATAAAAAATCATAGGGCATGATTGCGTTTGAAGACTCTCGAATACTTTAATTCTCTGACTACTCGTTGTGGGTAAAAATCCATAGAAATGAAAGCTTGTATGCTCCAACCCTGAAACCGAATAGGCGGCAGTGACAGCTGATACGCCCGGAATAGGTACGACTTCAAAACCAGCTGCTGCAACATCTTTGACAATAAGCCCGCCAGGATCGCTGATATTAGGGGTACCTGCATCTGATACCAAGGCGATATGTTTACCATCTTTTAAATATTCAATGATTTTTTGTGCGGATGCTTTTTCGTTATGTTGATGTACCGCAAACTGTTTTTTTTCAATAGAGAAATGAGACAAAAGACCTTGGGTATGTCTTGTATCTTCAGAAGCAATGAGATCTACTGATTTAAAAGTTTCGAGCGCTCTATAGGTGATGTCATTTAAGTTTCCTATAGGGGTCGCTACTACATACAATTTTCCACTCATTTTTAACGGCCCAATTATTTTTAAAGCACTTAAAAACACTTCTTTAAAAGAGATATAATCATTTTGTCACATATCAATGCTATGTTAATAAAAGTTTAGAGGAAAAACATGCTTAAACATATCAAATTACTTTTCGTATCATTTATCTTATTACAACTCTTTGGATGTCCTGCTGCCATTATTGGTGGAGGTGCTGTAGGCATTGATACCGTTGCAGATCGAAGAACGCCGGGCGTCATTCTTGAAGACTCTAATATTGAATTAAAAGCTTTTGCAGGTATTCAAAAACTTAAAGGCGATATCCATACCAATGTTACAAGTTATAACGGTCACATACTTGTATTAGGCCAAGTGCCGAGCGAAGAAATTAAATCAACAATTACTGATCAAATTAAAGCGCTCGCTAACGTCAAATCTGTGATGAATGATCTCACGATTGGACCTGTCAATTCTTTATCAGCAAGAGCTGAAGATACTTTAATTACTTCCAATGTGAAGGCACGCTTTTTTAGAGAAAATAAAGTGTCGCCTTTCTATGTCAAAGTAGTGACTGAAAATAAAGCGGTCTACCTCATGGGTATCTTGAATGAAAAAGAAGCGAAAGAGGCTGAGGAAATCGCAAAAAATACAAACAAAGTCACTAAAGTTGTTAAAGTTTTTGAGTATCTCAAAAACTAGTTCAAGTAGTTTTATACCTAACTTATTGAAAATAAACAGTAAATAAATGTCGTAAGGCTGCTTTCATGGCAGTCTTAAGCATCATTTGATTTAATTGAAGATGTTGCTATAATGATTTCCATAGTTTTTTCAATACATTCAAGTTAGTTCTAAATCCCAAAATAAATTGCCCGTAACACTAGCTAGCTTAATTACAGAATTAATCCATTAGAGGTCACCATGAGTAAAAATATTATCCATTTATCAGACGCAACATTTGAAACTGAAGTGCTTCAATCATCCGTGCCAGTTCTTGTGGACTATTGGGCTGAGTGGTGTGGCCCTTGCAAAATGATTGCACCGATTCTGGATGAAATATCAAAAGACTACGAAGGCAAACTTAAAATCGCAAAACTCAACATTGATGAAAACGCTCAGACGCCAGCCAAGTTTGGTATCAGAGGCATTCCAACTTTAATGATTTTTAAAAACGGCAATGTCGAAGCTACTAAAGTCGGCGCATTATCAAAATCTCAATTAACCACATTTATTGATAGCAACATCTAAAGTTAACTAACCCTCCACCAACCCCCTCAACGCAACACTAATCGGAAAACCAAAACATGCATTTATCTGAATTAAAACATCTCCCTATTGCAGAACTCGTAGAAATGGCAATCACGGACGAAATCGAAAATGCGAGCCGTATGAGAAAGCAAGATTTAATCTTCGCGATCTTAAAAAATAAAGCGAAAAAGGGAGATAGCATTTATGGGGATGGTACGTTAGAAGTCTTACAAGATGGTTTTGGATTTTTAAGATCGCCCGATACTTCTTATCTTGCAGGCCCTGATGATATTTATGTTTCGCCTTCACAAATTCGTCGCTTCAATCTTCACACAGGTGACACGATTCAAGGTGAAATTAGAACACCTAAAGATGGTGAACGTTACTTTGCGCTTGTAAAGGTAGATGAAGTTAATAATGAAGCGCCAGAAAATACAAAGAATAAAATTCTTTTTGAAAACTTAACCCCCTTATTCCCAACCATACCTCTCACACTAGAAAGAGATATCAGCGGGGAGGAAAATATTACAAGTCGTGTGATTGATATGATCGCGCCCATTGGAAGAGGTCAGCGTGGTTTGATTGTGGCTAGCCCTAAGAGTGGTAAAACCGTCATGATGCAAAATATTGCACACGCAATCACATCGAACCATCCAGATGTGTCTTTAATCGTACTTCTGATTGACGAAAGACCTGAAGAAGTTACTGAGATGACAAGATCTGTAAAAGGCGAAGTTGTAGCATCGACGTTCGATGAACCTGCAACACGTCACGTCCAAGTCGCTGAAATGGTACTTGAAAAAGCAAAGCGTCTTGTTGAACATAAAAAAGATGTGGTGATTCTCTTAGATTCGATCACGAGACTAGCAAGAGCTTACAATACGGTGATTCCTTCATCTGGCAAAGTACTCACGGGTGGTGTGGATGCTAATGCACTACAAAAACCTAAACGTTTTTTTGGTGCAGCGCGTAACATCGAAGAAGGTGGCTCACTTACTATCCTTGCTACAGCCTTGATTGATACAGGGTCACGTATGGATGACGTGATTTATGAAGAATTTAAAGGTACCGGCAATATGGAAATTCACCTAGATCGCAAAATGGCTGAAAAACGTCTCTATCCTGCAATTAATGTGAATAAATCAGGTACACGTAAAGAAGAGCTTCTCATTCCTAAAGATAATTTACAAAAAATATGGGTACTTAGAAAACTTCTACATCCAATGGATGACTTGGAAGCGATGGAATTCCTGCTAGATAAGATTAAAGCCACTAAAAATAACAACGACTTCTTTGACAGTATGAGAAGAGGTTAAGGCGTAAAATTGATTGATTTTTGGTCCTAAATCATTGATAATGCAAACTTATTGAACGAAAGTTGGAAAAATTATGAAAGCTGATACACACCCAAATTACACTGAAATTAATATCGCATGTAGCTGTGGTAATAAATTCAAGACACATTCAACTGCTGGAAAAGATATGAACATTGAAGTTTGTTCACAATGCCATCCTTTCTACACAGGCAAACAAAAGATTTTAGATACGGCAGGCCGTGTTGAGAAATTTAAACAAAAATATGGCATGTAAGGCTTTCCCCTTATATCAAAAGGCAGCATAGGCTGCCTTTTTTTTTAAATATGCGATTTCAACTCGAACACGACTGGCAAGATAATATGGCAAACCCTCGCAGCCGATTAGGCGAGCGAGCCAAAATTCATTCCTTTGTTGTTTTATGTCTGATCTGGGTATTTGCAGGTCTTTTTGGGCATGCGCCTTGGAAAGGCTATGAGACCCAAAGCATCAGCGCCATTCATGCCGTGCTCAATGGCCATCTTCTAGCGCCGCTAGCTGCTAGTGAAAATACTCTTAACAATCCACCGCTCTATTATTGGACCGGAGCTATATTCGGAAAACTTCTCACGCCCTTTATATCACTTCATGATGCAAGCCGACTTATTAATGCCTTATGGATGGGACTCACCATTCTTTTAATCGGCATGGCTAATCGAGAACTCTGGGGAACGGGTTTCGGTAGGCAAGCTGCACTTATTTTCATAGGCTCCATTGGCCTTATATTTAATGCACATACATTAATGCCAGGTATCGCTATATTGACCGGTCTTTCGATGGCTTTTTATGGTTTAGCACTTTCTAAAAGACGCCCCTTTAGATCAGCAGTCCTTTTAGGTTCGGGATTAGGTGTGAGTTTTCTATCAGGTGGTCTTATGCCACTTCTTACCATCATCCTATCAAGCTTACTTTTACCTCTATTTTTTGAAGCATGGCGAACACGACGTTATCGTTTAGTTTTAAGTTTAAGTCTGCTCGTCAGTCTTCCATTTTTAGTTGTATGGCCATTTCTCTTATGGTGGTTTGAACATGACATCTTTATGAAATGGATCCAAAACACCCATTTATTTGAAACACAAAACTATATGTTTTACTTCAAGAATCTTGCTTGGTTTGCTTGGCCAGCGTTACCTTTAGCAGGTTGGGGTATTTGGAAATCTCGACGTAAATTATGGACACAGGCTAAATTCCAATTGCCGATTATATTTTTTATTTCCACATTGATTTTAACCTCTTCATATACCACAACGAATCAGGTGCTCTTGATGCCATTCCTGATTCCTTTATCGACGATTGCAGCAGGAAGTATTGAAAGTTTAAGGAGAGGTGCTGCAGGCGCACTCAATTGGTTTGGCATTATTCTATTTTCTACAATTCTTTTTCTAATCTGGCTTGGATGGAATGCCATGCTCACAGGCTTTCCACAAAAAACTTATGAGCGCATGCAGTTTTTGGCGCAAACCAATGAATCACACTTTAATATTTTTCTTCTCGTCATTGCGATACTCCTGACCCTGGTTTGGATTTTCGCTATGATTAAAACAAGAATCACTAATCGTTCTTGCACGACAAATTGGTCGATTGGACTTACCGTAAGCTGGGCATTACTGATGGCATTGTGGCTTCCATGGATTAATCATAAGAAAGACTTTAGCCCGCTCTTTTTATCGATGGAAAAAGTGATTGAAGATAAAACATGTCTTACCACGCACAATATCTACGACGCACCATTTGATTTGATTGATTACTCTTTGCATATTAAAGGCACCAGAGAGGGTGACCGAGGCAATTGCAATTATTTGCTAGTCTATCAATTACACAAAAAAGATCTTCCGCCGATCAGTGAGAGTTGGAAATTAGTGTGGAATGAAAAACAACCTGGCGACAAAAATAGTTACAAACTATTTTACAAAAAATAAATACTTAAAGATGCTTTTTGATCGCATCAATCACAATCAACTCTAAACCCTTGCCTGCTTCTTTTTCTACGTGCGCTTTAATTTGATTTCGCATAGGTGGCGCCCAAAATTTAGTGAGATGATTCGCAATGTCTTCTTTAGCTTTTTCCTGATCTGTGTGGGATTTAAAAAAAGCACCGATTTGATTTGCCATCGTAATTAAAAGATCAATATTCATAATTATTTTTTTAATACTCTTTCAGCGTAAGTATAAATGACATAATGAGGGGCTCTTGCAAACCCAATCAAACATAATCCATATTTTAACGCAGATCGAATCGCAAGTCCTGTTGGTGCCGAAATGGCTATCAGTGTGGATGCCCCTAACATAATCGTTTTTTGTACCATTTCATAACTCGCACGACTCGTTGTGATCACAAAGCCTTTATCCATATCACCCTTGGATTTAATGGCGCCAATGAGTTTATCAAGCGCATTATGTCGACCTACATCTTCTCTCACCATCATAATTTCACCTTTTGCATTCGCCCATGCGCATGCATGAGTAGCGCCTGTTTTCTTTTGTAAGGTTTGCATGCTATTTAAATTTTGAAGTGCGTTGAGGATAGCACTCTCTGCGATTGGTAAAATCTGCTGGATCTTTACGTCAGGCAATCTTAAGGCTTGATCTAAATTCTCAGCACCACATAAACCACAACCGGTTCGGCCCAGTAAATTTCTGCGCTTATCTTTTAAGGATTGAAAATTCTCTGACGCAATTTCAATTTGAAGTTCTATACCTTGTGATTGATGAATGACTTCAATACCGTAAACATCACGCTTATCTTTAATAATACCTTCTGAAATTGAAAAGCCTAGAGCAAAATCCTCAAGATCGGACGGGGATGCCAACATCACTGCGTGAGAAATTCCGTTATATACAAATGCAATCGGGACCTCTTCTGCAATCTCATCTTTTTCTGGAACTCCAGCACCGCTTTTAAAGACTTGATAAGTCTTAAAACTATGTTCTGTGTCGATGAATTTTTCTTGACTCACTTGCTAAATCTAATGAATTTTTAATTCTTTAGATCTACCTGCAAATTCGATTTGTTCTTCACTGAAATGTTGGTATTGTTTTTGCCAGTCTGATAGCTGCGAAACTTTATTCACTTGCACGGCAGTCACTTTAAATTCTGGACAATTAGTTGCCCAATCAGAATTTTCTGTTGTGATCACATTCGCACCCGATTCAGGATGATGAAAGGTGGTATAAATCACACCCGGCTGAACACGCTCTGTAATTTGTGCTCTTAATACCGTCTCGCCTGCTCGACTCACTACGCCCACCCAATCACCAGATTGAATGCCTCTTTCTTCGGCATCATGCGGATGAATCTCAACTAAATCTTCTTCATGCCACTCCACATTTTTTGTTCTTCTTGTTTGTGCACCCACATTATATTGTGAAAGTATTCTGCCTGTTGTTAAGATGAGTGGATATTTCTGTGTCACTTTTTCAGAAGTCGCTACGTATTCTGTAATAATAAATTTACCTTTGCCACGCACAAATTCATCAATATGCATTGTAGGTGTGCCGACAGGATGTTCATCATTACAAGGCCACTGAATACTTCCTAACTCGTCTAGTTTTTGATAACTCACACCTTTAAAAGTTGGTGTCAATCTTGCAATCTCATCCATGATATCTGATGCATGCTTGTAATCCATTTTGTAACCCAATGCATTACATAACATTTGAGTAACTTCCCAATCTTCATATCCATTCTTAGGTGACATTACTTTTCGGACTCTAGAAATACGTCTTTCCGCATTCGTGAAAGTGCCGTTCTTTTCTAGGAATGAAGAGCCTGGAAGAAATACATGCGCATACATCGCCGTTTCATTTAAAAATAAATCTTGTACGATGACACATTCCATTGACTCTAATGCGTGCGTCACGTGTTTTGTATTAGGATCAGATTGTGCAATATCTTCCCCCTCACAATAAAGGGCTTTGAATTGTCCCTCAATCGCTACATCTAACATATTTGGAATTCTTAAACCTGGTTCATTTTGTAATTTCACATCCCATGCTTTCTCAAACAAGGCTAAAGTCGCTTTATCAGACACATGTCGGTAGCCCGGAAATTCATGTGGGAAAGATCCCATATCACAAGCGCCTTGAACATTATTTTGTCCTCTTAAAGGATTAATTCCTACACCCTCTCGGCCAATATTACCAGTTAACATCGCAAGGTTTGCAATTCCCATAACCATCGTGGAGCCTTGGCTATGTTCAGTCACACCCAATCCATAATAGATCGCAGCATTACCTCCTGTCGCATAAATTCTTGCAGCTGCTCTCACATCTTCTGCATTCACCCCGGTCGCTTGCATCATCACTTCAGGAGAGTTTTCAGATTTCACAATAAAATCTTTCCATGCTTTAAATGCCTCATCTTCACATCTCGCTTGAACGAAAGCTTCGTCCAGAAGTTTTTCTGTGACGATGGTATGTGCTAATGCATTGATCATGGCCACATTCGAGCCTGGTTTAAGTTTTAAATGATAGTCAGCTTTAATATGGGGCGTGTTGTCAACCAAATCGATGGCACGTGGATCTAAAATAATTAATTTCGCACCTTCTCTTAAGCGTCTTTTCATTTGCGATGCAAACACAGGATGACCATCTGTCGGATTAGCGCCAATAATCATGATCACATCTGAATGCATGACTGAATCAAAATTTTGCGTGCCTGCAGACTCGCCGATTGTTTGTTTTAATCCGTAACCCGTGGGTGAATGGCATACGCGTGCACAGGTATCTATATTATTATTTCCCAAGGCTGCACGTACTAATTTTTGAACCACATACACTTCTTCATTGGTGCAGCGTGATGATGAAATAGCCCCTACTGAATCTTGTCCGTATTTTTTTTGAATCCGTTTAATTTCACTTGCAGCATAATTAATGGCAACATCCCATGTCACTTTTTCCCAAGGATCGTGAATGCTTTTTCTAATCATAGGAGTCGTAATGCGATCTTTATGTGTGGCATACCCCCAAGCAAACCTTCCCTTCACACATGAGTGTCCATGATTAGCGCCACCATCTTTATTGGGCGTCATGCGAACGACTTCTTCGCCTTTCATCTCTGCGTGGAATGAACATCCGACACCGCAATAAGCACAAGTCGTTGTCACGCTATGTTCAGGAACCCCTGCTTCAATGATGGTGTTTTCGATGAGTGTTGCTGTTGGGCATGCTTGAACACAAGCACCACATGACACGCACTCTGAATCTTTAAAATCTTTATTGCCCGCGGATACTTTTGAATCAAAACCTCGACCTTGAATGGTAAGGGCATAAGTACCTTGCACTTCTTCGCAAGCTCTAACACATCTTGAACACACAATGCATTTAGAAGGATCAAAAGTAAAATATGGATTGGAAGTATCTTTTTCACTCTTTAAATGATTTTTACCTTCGTAACCATAACGCACATCTCTTAAACCGACAGCGCCTGCCATGTCTTGGAGTTCACAGTCACCATTCGTAGCGCAAGTTAAACAATCGAGCGGGTGATCTGAAATATAAAGCTCCATGACACCACGTCTAATATCAGCGAGTTTAGGTGTTTGTGTACGCACCTTGATACCCTCGGCTACAGGGGTCGTGCATGAGGCTGGATAACCTCGACGACCTTCAATTTCAACCAAGCAAAGTCGACATGAGCCAAAGGGTTCAAGACTATCTGTGGCACATAACTTAGGCACAGTGACCCCTGAAATAGAGGCTGCATGCATGATAGACGTACCTTCAGGCACCGAGACAGATACACCATCAATGGTTAACTGAATAGTCTTGTCTGAAGTTCTTTTGGGTGTTCCAAAATCTTTTACATCATCCATATATTGTCTCGAAATAAATCATTAAATCAACCTGTTAGTTTATGCCTTGGTCTCTTTTGCATCAACCCCAAAATCCTTAGGGAAATGATTTAAAGCACTTAAAACAGGATAAGGTGTCATCCCGCCTAGCGCACATAAAGAGCCATTAAGCATCGTGTCTGAAAGATCACGGATTAATGTGGCATGTTTTTGAATATCTTTACCCGCGATAATATGGTCCATGACTTCAACCCCTCGAGTAGCGCCTACGCGACAAGGGGTACATTTTCCGCAAGATTCAATTGCACAAAAATCAAAGGCATAACGCGCCATCTTTGCCATGTTGACTGTCTCGTCAAACGCCACAATACCGCCATGGCCTAATATGGCCCAAATTTCAGAAAATTTTTCATAGTCGAGTGGCGTATCAAATTGAGATTCAGGTAAATACGCCCCTAAAGGCCCGCCCACTTGCACAGCTTTAATTGGCTTGCCTGATAAAGACCCTCCACCAAAATCATATAAAAGTTCTCTTAAGGTCACACCAAAAGCTTTTTCAACAAGCCCAGTTCTTTTTAAATTACCGGCGAGCTGAATAGGCAGTGTCCCTCGAGATTTACCCATCCCAAAATCTTGGTAATACTTAGCGCCCTTCGCCAAAATAATCGGAACAGTGGCTAATGAAATCACGTTATTAACTGCAGTCGGCTTACCAAATAAACCTTCGATGGCGGGGAGTGGCGGTTTAAATCTAACTAGCCCTCTTTTGCCTTCCAAACTTTCTAGAAGTGAAGTTTCTTCACCACATATATAAGCGCCAGCTGCACGTCTGACTTCTAAATGAAATGCATGACCGCTCTTTAAAATATCATCACCCAAATAACCTGCGCTTTTAGCTTTTTCAATAGCTTCATTTAGAGTTTTTAATGCATGAGGATATTCAGAACGTAAATAGATATAGCCTTGTGAAGCTCCTACTGCAAGGCCTGCGATGATCATGCCTTCAATCAGCACGAAAGGATCACCTTCCATAATCATGCGATCTGAATAGGTACCTGAGTCACCTTCATCTGCATTACAGACAATGTATTTTTGTGTCGCTTTGGTATCTAAAACTGTTTTCCATTTAATACCTGTCGGAAAAGCAGCGCCACCTCGGCCTCGTAAACCAGAATCTGTCACTGTCTGAACAATCGCTTGTGGATTTAAATTCAGTGCATTTTTTAAACCTTGAAATCCTTCGTGCTCAATGTATTGATCGATATTGGTAGGCTCAGTAATACCCATGCGTGCAAAAGTTAAGCGCTCTTGTTTTTTTAGCCAATCGATTTCTGATACTAGACCTAATGCAAGGGGGTGCTTACCACCTTTGATAAAATCTGCATCAAATAATGACTTCACGTCATTTGGATTGATAGGACCAAATCCTACGCGGCCAGAAGCTGTTTCTACTTCAACCAATGTTTCTAACCAAAATAATCCGCGCGAACTATTTCTTACGATTTGAATATCTAGTTTTCTAGCTTGAGCTTCTTTTGCTATCGCTTCTGCAACTTGGTTTGCGCCAAGGGATAATGCTGTGGAATCTTTCGATACAAAAATTTTAATACTCATGATGCGCGCTTTAAATCTGAAATAAGTTGATCTATTTTTTTACTATCTACGCGTCCATAAACCTCTTCATCGATCATCACTGAAGGAGAGCATGCACAGTTCCCTAAACAATAAATGGGTTCTAAGGTAATTGCGCCATCAGATGTGGTTTCATGAAAATCAATACCAAGATGCTTTTTAATATGCAATTCAAGCATCTCACTTCCCATTGCCTGGCAAGATTCTGCGCGACAAACTTGCAGGATATGACGGCCGGGTTTGTTCGATCTAAAATGATGGTAAAAAGTCACAACACCATGGACTTCTGCAACTGACAAACTAAGTGCGCTGGAAATT
>BJGS01000013.1 GCA_014190615.1 Methylophilaceae bacterium | reverse complement strand
ACCCTTTATGCCGTGACTGATAAAAATGATGATTTGAAAATTGGCATTCGTTCTTCAGCTATTTGGTTTGGAGATTTTGTGAAAGAAGCCATCATGTTGAGTTATACCTGTATGATGGGATGCTTAGTTTGGGTAGGTCTATTAGAGAATTTCAGCTGGGTTTTTTATGTTTTTATAGCATTAAGCCTAATTTTTATTGGGTTTCTTTATCGCCAAATCAAGACCCTAGACCCAGAAGTCTGTTTTGCTGCTTTTTTAAGCAATAATTATCTAGGCGGACTTGTCTTTTTAGGTGTTTTTTTTCACTATCTCCATGTGAACTAAATCATTAATAAAATTGACAAAACAGGCAGTTTTGGCATAGAATTCACCTCTTTTTTTAAATTTATAGCGCAAAAGTTGGTATTGAAATGAAAACATTTTCAGCAAAATCCCATGAAGTAAAACACGATTGGTTCGTTGTAGACGGAACTGACGCAGTATTGGGTAGATTAGCAAGTGCGATTGCACATCGTTTACGTGGCAAACATAAAGCCATTTATACACCGCACGTAGATACAGGTGATTACATTGTTGTGATCAACGCGGAAAAGATTAAAGTAACGGGTAACAAAGGTGACGGAAAACTTTACCATAGCCATTCAGGTTATCCAGGCGGCATTTCAACAACGAACTTCTCTAAGATGCAAGACCGTTTTCCAGGCCGCGCTTTAGAAAAGGCAGTGAAGGGAATGTTACCAAAAGGACCTTTGGGTTATGCCATGATTAAAAAGATGAAAGTCTATACAGGCCCAACGCATGATCATGTGGCTCAACAACCACAACCATTAAGCATATAGTTAAGGAAACACTATGATAGGTAAATACAATTACGGAACAGGTCGCAGAAAGAGCTCAGTAGCTCGTGTGTTCATGAAGCCAGGTAAAGGCGTAATCACTGTGAACGACAAACCTGCGGATGAATATTTTTCACGTTATACCTCCCGTATGATTTTTCGCCAACCACTCGACCTCACCAACACGTTAAGTACATTTGATATCAATGTAAACGTTATTGGCGGCGGTGAATCTGGCCAAGCAGGTGCTGTGCGCCATGGCATTACACGCGCATTGATTGACTATGATACAAATTTAAAAAGTACGCTTTCACAAGCTGGCTTTGTAACACGTGATGCACGTGAAGTTGAGCGTAAAAAAGTGGGTCTTCGAAAAGCTCGTAGACGTAAACAATTCTCGAAACGTTAATTGTTTCAAGTTCCAAAGAGCAAAAAGGCCGCTTTCAAGCGGCTTTTTTGTTATATAGAGTTAAATAAATTTTGTTAGTATGGGTTTTTAAGGGTTAAGACTTCTTTTAAATTAAAGGTATCAAATATGTCCAAGATCAAAGTAGGCGTCGTAGGTGCGACCGGATATACCGGCGTTGAGCTATTAAGAATTTTAGTGAGGCACCCCAATGTCACCATTCAAGCCGTGACCTCCAGAGCCGAGGCTGGCTTATCGATTGCTAGTTTATTTCCAAGTTTAAGAGGTCTCATTGACCTTAAATTTGAAGATCCTAAGGCAGCTGATTTAACAAAATGTGATCTTGTATTCTTTGCAACACCCAATGGGATTGCGATGCAAGAGGTGCCAGCCCTTCTTAAGGCCGGGGTCAAAGTCATTGATTTGGCCGCTGATTTTAGATTAAAAGACCCTAACATTTGGGAAAAGTGGTACAAAATGCCACATTTATGTAGTGATCTACTAAAAGAGGCTGTTTACGGCCTGCCGGAGATTAATAGAGAAAAAATTAAAAAAGCATTGCTCGTAGCCAATCCTGGTTGTTACCCAACGGCTATTCAATTGGGGTTTATTCCTTTGATTGAATCAGGCGTGATCGATCTAGACGATTTAATTGCAGACGCTAAATCAGGCGTGTCCGGGGCAGGTAGAAAAGCAGAAGTGAATGCATTATTGGCTGAAGCTTCCGATAACTTCAAGGCCTACGGGGTAGAAGGACATAGGCATTTGCCGGAAATTACGCAAGGACTTACAAATGTTGCGAATCAAGCGGTACATCTAACTTTTGTGCCACATCTGACGCCGATGATTAGGGGTATACATGCAACACTTTATGCAACGCTGACTAAGAAAACAGATATTCAGGCGCTTTTTGAATCAAGATATCAAAATGAACCGTTTGTGGATGTGATGCCAATAGGCTCACATCCAGAAACAAGATCGGTGAGAGGCTCAAATCAATGTCGCATCAGTATCCATCAGCCGCAGGGTAGTCATAAGGTTGTAGTTTTATCTGTGATTGATAATCTCGTGAAAGGTGCAGCAGGACAGGCTGTGCAGAATATGAATCTGATGTTTAATTTGCCGGAGATTTCTGGGCTTGATCTTGTGCCCTTGATGCCATAAAGTGTTGATTCTATGAAAAAAGTTAAACGAACCTATAATAAATATTATGGTGTGACGCGTCGACGAATGCGCGTAAAAATGGGTACGACATGGCATACCTACCTTATGATTGCAGGATTGTCATTTATAGGTGGCGTAGGGGCCACTTATTGGCAATTAGGTGGCGGTTCAGTGATTGGTTTCATTTCTAAAATTGAATCATTAGAAGCCGATAACCAATCGATACAAGGGCAACTGTTACAACAAAAAATTGAATTACAACTGAAATCGATTTCTGGCGACAAAGTTTCAGGGGATATTACAAAACTCCAGGAAGAAAATAATAAGTTAAAAGAGGACGTTCTTTTTTACGAAAAAATAGTAGGCAAGAAACGATAAAGGATATTTGATGTTTTTTAATAAAAAGAATAAAGCACGTACGATTGACACACTGATCGATAAAGATATTACAGTGCGTGGCAATGTAACATATTCAGGTGGCATCCGCGTGGATGGTTCGATTCAAGGCAATCTCACTGAACTTCCAGGCACAGCAGGCACTCTTATTATGGGCAATAAAAGCCGTATTAAAGGAAATGTGTCAGCACACACTGCTATTATTGGGGGTGACATCAATGGTAATATTGTATGTGCTGAATATTTAGAGCTTCATGCCAATGCAAAAGTAACGGGCGATATTGAATATAAAGTGATAGAAATTCATGCAGGTGCTAAAGTGTATGGACGACTTAAAGAAGTGGCTAAAGATTTTAATCAGCTAGCTAAAAAGAAATAATAAGGAGTAAATGTTATGAATCAAATTGTTGAATCAAAAGAAATGGAAATGCCAACCCCGCTTATTTTTACAGACAATGCTGTAAAGAAAGTGAAGGCATTGATTGAAGAAGAAGGACAGCCAGAGTTGAAGCTTCGTGTATTTGTCAGTGGTGGCGGATGTTCAGGTTTTCAATATGGGTTTACATTTGAAGAAACTACGAATGAAGATGATACGCAAGTGACAAAAGATTCAGTGACTTTACTCATTGATCCGATGAGTTTGCAATATTTGCTGGGTGCAGAAATAGATTACCAAGATAGCGTGCAAGGCTCGCAATTTGTGATTAAGAATCCAAACGCACAAACGACTTGTGGTTGCGGTTCGTCTTTCTCAGCTTAAATCTTATTTTTTTGGAACATCGCGCATAGCTTTGCCTGTGTAGACTTGGCGAGGTCTTCCAATTTTATTTCCAGGTTGGCTTAACATTTCATTCCATTGTGCGACCCAGCCCGCTGTTCTTGCAAGCGCGAATACAGCTGTAAACATTGAATTAGGAATACCCATAGCGCGCATCACAATACCCGAGTAAAAATCTACATTAGGGTAAAGTTTTTTCTCAATAAAGTATTCATCTTCGAGCGCAATTTGCTCTAATTTCATCGCAAGTTTAAAAATAGGATCATCTTTTAAACCAAGCGCATCTAAAACTTCATAACAAGTCTTGCGCATAATTTCTGCGCGAGGATCTCTGTTGCGATAAATACGATGACCAAAACCCATCATGCGGAATGAATCGTCTTTATCTTTTGCGCGTTTAATAAATGTACCAATGCGGCTTTCATCACCTATCTCTTCAAGCATTTTTAAAGTAGCCTCATTTGCGCCACCATGCGCTGGACCCCAAAGAGATGCAATACCTGCAGCAATGCATGCAAATGGATTGGCACCTGAAGAGCCTGCGAGCCTTACCGTAGATGTTGAAGCATTTTGTTCATGGTCTGCATGCAAAATTAAAATACGCTCAAATGCTTTAGCTAATACAGAGTTAGGTTTGTATTCTTCACAAGGCGTTGCAAACATCATATGCATAAAATTCTCTGCATAACTTAAATGATTTTGTGGGTAGGTAAACGGCTGTCCTGAGCGATATTTGAAACTCCAGGCTGCTATCGTAGGAACCTTTGCTAATAATTGGTGTGCCGCGATTAAACGATGTTGAGCGTCTGAGACATCCATACTATCGTTATAAAATGCAGACATAGAGCCTACGACACCTACCATCACGGCCATAGGGTGAGCATCACGTCTAAACCCACGAAAAATATTATTGAGTTGATCGTGGAGCATTGTATGGCGAGTAATGGTTGTCGAAAATGTTTCTTTCTCTTGTGGTTTTGGAAGTTCACCATGCATCAAGAGATAAGCCACATCTAAAAAGTCATAATGTTCTGCAAGCTGTTCAATAGGATAACCACGATAAAGAAGGAGACCTTTTTCGCCATCAATGAAAGTGATCTCAGAACTGCACGAAGCAGTTGACATAAAACCAGGGTCATAACTAAAAATTTGGTGAGTACCTAATTGACGAATATCAATTGCATCATTACCCATGGTACTTTTTACCAAAGGTAAATCGATGGAGGTTGATTCTTGGTCAAAGTTTAATGTGACTTTAGTTGATTTCATTTTTGAAAATTAAAGTTAATCATTAAATGAATTATAACTTTTCATAACACTTTTGCTAGCGCTATATTTAAGCGGGATAGAGTGCACCCAAAATGCGCAAGCCTTTAGCGCCTGTGACTTCAGGTAAGTTACCTGGCTTTGAAAATAGCGATTGTTTTGCAAGCCAAGCAAATGCGGCGGCTTCGACATGCAGAGCTGCTATACCAAGTGCATCGGTGAGTTGAATCTGAGTACTGGGGATAAGTAATTTTAATCGTTCAATTAAAAAATTATTTAATGCACCACCACCACATAGATAAATCTCACTGACATTTTTAAGATGTGTATGAATGGCATTTGCAATACTTGTCGCAGTTAATTCTAATAGTGTTCTTTGAATGTCTTGATTGGCGTAAGATTTTTGTAAGTGTTTATTTAACCAAATTTCATTGAAATGATCTCGACCTGTACTTTTAGGAGGTGCTTTTTCAAAATAAGTGTCTTGCAAAAATACATCAAGAAGTTCCGGGATAACTTGACCTTTTTGTGCCCAAGCACCTTCTTTATCGAAGGCTTGATTTAGATGAGTTTTGGTCCAGAAATCTAATAAAAGATTTCCAGGGCCACTATCAAAACCTAATATAGATGAATTCGGATTTAAGTTCGTGATATTGGCAATACCACCAATATTAATAATCGCGCGATGTATGGTGGCGTGTGAAAAAATTTCTTTATGAAACGCAGGAACTAAAGGGGCACCTTGACCGCCTGCTGCAACGTCACGATTTCGAAAATCAGCGATCACATTGATACCTGAAAGCTCGGCTAATAGAGCAGGATTTCCAATTTGCAAGGTATAACCTTTTTGAGGCTGGTGGCGAATGGTTTGCCCATGAAAACCTATCGCTTTGATATCTTTAGATGAGAGCTGTGTTTTTTTAAGTAGGGCTTCAATAGCCTCATGTGCCTTATGGCTGATGATATTACCTACGAGCGCACTTTCTTCAAGCTCGTTAATATGCGGGACATGCAGCGCTAAAAGACTTCTTTTAAGTTCATCGTCATACGGGACATAACTGTGATTAATAATTTTAGGAGCCCCATTAAAATCGACAAGAACGGCGTCCACGCCATCAAGGCTGGTACCCGACATTAGGCCTATAAAAAATTGATTCATGTGTGAGATTGTAAAGGGTTTATTTCCGCTATTTTCCATATTGATAAAATAATTTAGGCTAAAATGAAAGCAATTATTAAACTTCATAAAACCATTCGGAAATATTTGTGGCTACTGAAATCAACCAAGCGTTAACGCTCATTAAACGAGGAGCCGAAGAAATTCTTCTAGAGGAAGAGCTTATCGAGAAACTCAAAAAAGGTAAGCCTTTAAGAGTGAAGGCTGGCTTTGATCCTACGGCACCCGATCTGCATTTAGGACATACCGTTCTATTAAATAAATTAAGACAATTTCAAGATTTAGGCCATCACGTTTTATTTTTAATTGGTGATTTTACAGGGATGATTGGCGACCCGACTGGCAAAAGCGCCACCCGCCCCCCCTTGTCTCAAGATGAAGTTAAGAATAATGCAGAAAGCTATGCTGAACAGGTTTTTAAAATACTAAAACGTGAGCAAACCGAAGTGGTATTTAATTCGAAATGGTTAACGGATTTAGGCGCGGCCGGCATGCTTAAATTGGCTGCAAGCCATACTGTCGCTCGCATGTTAGAGCGTGATGATTTTAGTAAACGATATAAAGCCAATCAACCCATAGCGATTCACGAATTTTTATATCCACTGCTCCAAGGCTATGACTCTGTGGCGTTAAAAGCTGATGTCGAATTAGGTGGCACAGATCAAAAATTTAATTTATTGATGGGTCGTGAATTACAGAAACAATCAGGCCAATCCCCGCAATGTGTTATTACGATGCCACTTCTTGAAGGCTTGGACGGCGTCCAAAAGATGTCTAAATCTTTAGGTAATTACATTGGCATTAACGAAGCTCCTGAAATTATATTTGCAAAAATCATGTCCATTTCAGATGAATTAATGTGGCGATATATAGAGCTGCTTTCGTTTGCGTCTTTGGATGAGATCAAAGACTGGAGAGCGAGTGTGGAAGCCGGTCAAAATCCTCGAGATATTAAAGTGAATTTTGCCCAAGAAATTGTGGCGCGCTTTCATTCAAAAGAAGCTGCTATTGAGGCCTTAGAAAATTTTCAAACACGATCTAAAGGTGGCATTCCAGATAATGTGCCTGAGTTAGTCATTCAGATTCAATCTGACACGATTGGTATTCTGCAACTTCTTAAAGAGGCGTCGCTTGTAGCGAGCACCTCAGAAGCGATGCGACTCATTGAAGGCGGCGGCATTAAAATTGATGGCGAGCGTCTAGAGGATGGCAAAAAAATGATTTCTAAAAATGTCGAACTTGTGGCTCAAGTAGGCAAGCGAAAATTTGCGAAGATTAAAGTAGTTTAAAGTCATGGATCGTATTGATTTTTAATGAAATTTTGATTTCAATTATCTGAATTTATTGATATAATTCTGCATGAAAATATTGATGGGCTTTAAGCCCATTTTTTGTTTCTGCAACTTGGGTAATTTTAGGAAATCGACTTGAGATGGAAAAGCTTGAAACATTGATTGAAAGAACCGTCCAGCAGCTCGGATATGAGTTGGTTGATTTGGAGATTTCAAATCGAGGCAAACTTTTGCGTATTTATATTGATAAGCCTGATTCAGTGACGATTGATGATTGCACTTTAGTGAGCAACCATTTAGGTCATGTGCTCACTGTGGAGCAGGATTTAGATTACGACCGACTAGAGGTTTCATCCCCTGGTATGGATCGGGTGTTAAAAAAAATAGCTGATTTTGAGCGTTTCAAAGGTGAGCGAGCTTCGGTGAAGCTAAGAGTGCCCTTGGAAGCGCGTAAAAATTTTTTAGGCACGATTGATGGAACAGAAAAAGATACTGTTCTTTTGATATGTGAGGGTGAGCTTTATCGCTTTGCTTTATCAAATATTGACAAAGCTCGATTGAGCCCAGAATTTAAACGTTAGAAAATGATTTGCGGAGATTGAAATGAGTCGCGAGATTTTATTATTAGTAGATGCTTTAGCCCATGAAAAAAACGTCAACAAGGACGTAGTCTTTGAAGCACTTGAATCGGCTTTAGCTTCAGCTACAAAGAAAAAAAATAAAGAAGACATTGATGTGCGTGTCGAAATCGATCGCGATACAGGCGAATATAAATCTTTTAGACGTTGGACATTTGTGAATGACGATCTCATTGAAAACGAAGATGCACAAATTTCATTATTAGACACTCGCGCAGAAGGTAAAGTTGAAAATGACACGATTGAAGTGGCATTAGAATCGATTGAATTTGGCCGTATTGGCGCACAAGCTGCAAAACAAGTGATCTTACAAAAAGTACGCGAAGCTGAAAGAGAACAGATCTTAGAAGATTTCTTAGGCCGCAATGAAAAGTTAGTTACAGGCGTTATCAAACGAATGGATCGTGGGAATGGCGTCATTGAAGTCGGTCGTATTGAAGCAGTGCTTCCGCGCGATCAAATGATTCCTAAAGAAAACCTTCGTATTGGCGACCGTGTGAGAGCTTATCTTACAAACGTTGAAAGAAGTCATCGCGGACCGCAACTTATTTTATCTAGAACTGCACCTGAATTTCTTATTCGATTATTTGAACTCGAGGTACCAGAAATTGAAGAAGGTTTATTAGAGATTAAAGCAGCGTCACGTGACCCAGGATTACGTTCAAAAATTGCCGTGAAAGCGAACGATCAAAGAATTGATCCAGTAGGCACATGCGTAGGTATGCGCGGATCAAGAGTACAAGCAGTGACTGGTGAACTTGCAGGTGAGCGCGTCGATATTGTTTTATGGTCCATGGAACCTGCGCAGTTTGTGATTAATGCGATGGCACCTGCTGAAGTTTCAAGTATTGTGGTTGATGAAGAAAAACACAGCATGGATGTTGTGGTGAATGAAGAAAATTTAGCGCAAGCGATTGGTCGCAATGGTCAAAATGTTCGCCTCGCATCTGAACTTACAGGTTGGAATATTAATATCCTGACAGAAGAAGAGTCTTCTAAGAAAAATGAAGAAGAGTATGCAAGTACGAGTCAATTATTTATGGCGAAACTTGACGTGGACGAAGACGTCGCTGACATTCTTGTGCAAGAAGGATTTAGTACATTAGAAGAAATTGCTTATGTGCCATTGCAAGAAATGGTAGAGATCGAAGCGTTTGATGCAGACACTGTGAATGAATTACGTTCACGTGCAAGAGCTGCGCTTCTGACTGAAGCGATTGCAAAAGAAGAAAAAGTAGAAGAGGCCGCAGAAGACTTACTCACGATGGAAGGTATGGATGATGCTACGGCGAACCTCCTTGCTTCAAAAGGTATTTCTAAAATGGAAGATCTTGCCGATCTCGCGGTAGATGAATTGGTTGAAATGACTTCGATGGATGAAGAGCGAGCTAAACAGTTGATTATGACTGCTAGAGCGCCTTGGTTTGTTTAAAGGCACCTTCACCCTACGATGAATATTATGAGGTGTTAAATGGGACAATCAACTGTCACTAAATTTGCTGTGGAATTAGGATTACCTGTTGATTTATTAATCGAACAGCTCAAAAGCGCTGGCGTAAATAAATCAGCAGCAGAAGATTCTCTGACTGAGGTAGATAAATCTGCGCTGCTTGAATATCTTCGTAAAGAGCACGGCCAATCTCAAACCCCAAAAAATAAAATCACTTTAACGCACAAACAAAATAAAGAGATTAAAAAAACAGATAGCACAGGACGCGCTCGCACGATTCAAGTCGAGGTGCGTAAGAAGCGTGTCCTCGTTAGACGTGAAGATGGTCAGCCTGTTGATACCCCTATAGTAGAACCTACAGTTGTTGAATCGCCTGCAGCACCAAGAATAAGGGCGGAGATGCTTGGTGAAAATGAATTGTCGATTCGAGAAGATGAAGCGAAACGACATGCAGCACTTGCCGCAGCGCAAGCAGAAGATGCTAGAAAAAAACAGGAGGTTGTTGCAAAAGTTAATGCAGTGCCGACTGCCAAACTAAGCGAAGGTACGCTTCATCGCCCAGCCTCTAAGGCAGGTGTCAAAGTTGAAACTAAAGAAAAACAAGTTGATAAAAGCGAGAAGGATTGGTCAGATCGCGAATTTAAAAAGCGCACACTTAAAGGCCGTGGCGATTCAAGAGTTGCTTCAGGATGGCGCTCACCTAAATCAAGATCAAAACATAGCGAAGAAAATGAAGAGTCAACATTTGTAGCCCCTTCTGAGCCAATTATTCGTGAAATCCCAGTGTCTGAAACTATTTCGGTGGCCGACTTAGCACATAAGATGTCTGTGAAAGCAACTGAAGTGATTAAAGTACTGATGAACATGGGCATGATGGTTACGATTAATCAAATTTTAGATCAAGACACTGCCATGATCGTAGTGGGTGAAATGGGGCATACCGCGATTGCAGCTTTAGATGATGACCCTGAAGCATTAATAACTCAAGACTCAACAATAGAAGCTATTTTAGAAACACGACCTCCAGTAGTCACTGTGATGGGTCACGTGGATCACGGTAAAACATCATTGCTCGATTATATTCGAACCACGCGCGTAGCTTCTGGTGAAGCTGGCGGCATTACACAACACATCGGTGCTTACCATGTGGAAACACCGCGCGGCATGGTGACTTTTTTAGATACACCAGGCCATGAAGCTTTTACAGCGATGCGCGCTCGAGGTGCAAAGGCAACCGACATAGTAATTTTAGTTGTAGCGGCAGATGATGGCGTGATGCCGCAGACGATTGAAGCGATTCATCATGCAAAAGCAGCTAAGGTGCCTATCGTAGTTGCGATCAATAAAATTGATAAACCTGATGCTTCTCCTGAGCGTGTAAAAATGGAACTCGTTGCACAAGAAGTGGTGCCCGAAGATTTTGGTGGCGAAACTATGTTTGTAGAAGTGTCAGCTAAATCAGGACAAGGGATTGATAAACTTCTTGAGTCAGTGCTTCTTCAAGCAGAAGTCCTCGAACTTAAAGCTCCGAAAAATACGCCTGCAAAAGGCCTTGTGATTGAAGGCCGTCTTGATAAAGGACGAGGCCCTGTCGCAACAATTCTTATTCAGTCAGGCACTTTAAAACGTGGCGATACATTATTAGCCGGATCTGCTTTTGGCCGTATTCGCGCGATGCTTGATGAAACAGGGAAAGAAATCAAAGAAGCGGGACCCTCTATTCCAGTTGAAGTATTAGGTTTGGCTGATGTGCCGAATGCAGGTGAAGAAGTGGTTGTTTTAAATGATGAACGTAAAGCGCGCGAAATTGCTTTATTCCGTCAAGGTAAATTTAGAGATGTGAAATTAGCAAAACAACAAGCAGCAAAACTTGAAAATATTTTCGATCAAATGGCTGAAGGTAATGTGAAAGTATTACCGCTCATTATTAAATCTGATGTTCAAGGATCTTACGAAGCACTTTCCACTTCTTTACAAAAATTATCTACCGATGAAGTGAAAGTGAATGTGATTCATACAGGCGTGGGACCTGTCACTGAGTCTGATGTCAATTTGGCGAGTGCATCAAAAGCTATTCTTATAGCATTTAACGTGAGAGCTGAAACAGGTGCGCGTAAATTAATTGATTCACTTGAGGTTGATGTGCATTACTACAGTATTATTTATGAAGCTGTTGATCAAGTGAAAGCAGCGCTTGGCGGATTGTTATCACCAGAACAAAAAGAAAATGTGATTGGTATGGTTGAAATTCGCGAAGTATTTAAAATTTCTAAAATCGGTTCTATTGCAGGTTGTTATGTTCAAGATGGCGTCATTCGAAGAAATTCAATGGTGCGCGTATTAAGAAATAACGTCGTGATTCATTCTGGTGAGCTTGATTCATTAAAACGATTTAAAGATGACGTGAAAGAAGTTAAAAATAACTTTGAGTGCGGACTCTCTATTAAAGACTTTAATGAGATTGAAGTAGCTGACATGCTTGAAGTCTTCGAAGTGGTTGAGATTGCGCGTAAGCTTTAACTATGGTGAATCGATCCTATGCGAGAAGCGATCGTATTTCAGAACAAATTAAGCGAGAGCTTGCGGAACTCATTCAATCAGAACTGAAGGATCCCGCAGTAGGCATGCTCACTATTACGGAAGTTCAAGTGACACCTGATTTGCTGCATGCCAAGATATATTTCACGTCTCCTACAAACGATCCATTAATCATGCAAGGTCTAGAGCGCTCTACTGGATATCTACGCGCTCAATTATCAAAACGTATGGCAACTCGTGGTATACCGCAACTTCATTTTGTATACGATTCGTCGATTGATGAGGGCATGAAGATTTCACAGCTCATTAAAGACGCTCTTCCTCCTCAGTAATTTATTTCCATGCAAAAGAAGTCTTTAAAACGCGAGATTGATGGCGTTTTTTTACTCAACAAACCCCTTGGTTTTTCCTCTAATCAAGCCTTAAAAAAAATTCAGTGGTTATTCAATGCAAAAAAAGCGGGTCATACCGGTACCCTAGATCCTATGGCTTCAGGTTTGTTACCCATATGCATAGGCGAAGCTACTAAATTCTCAAATCGCTTACTTGAGGCTAACAAAACTTATATTGCAACCGTTCAGCTAGGGTTGACGACAACAACAGGTGATCAAGAGGGTGAGGTCTTGAGTCAAAAAGAAGTAGTTTTGAAGTCAAATCAATTACAAGAAACACTGCAAAAATTTATAGGAGACATTACGCAAATACCGCCTATGTTTTCTGCATTAAAGTTTGAAGGGAAGCCTCTTTACGAATACGCGAGGCAGGGCATTGAAATTGAACGTAAACCTAGGCCAGTGACAATTTATGATATCAAGCTTAACAAAATAGAAGAAAGCATTGTTATTCTGGAGGTGATTTGCAGCAAAGGCACTTATATTCGAACTTTGGCAGAAGATATCGGGCATGCATTAGGATGTGGGGCTCACTTAAAGGGTTTAGAGCGTACTCAAACGGGTAATTTTCAATTACCAGACGCATTAACGATTGAAGCGCTTGAAGCTATGTCCATGGCGTCTCGAGAAAAAACACTTTTACCTGTGGACGCGTTACTTGAGGGACTTTCATCCATTGAGCTGACTGTAACTGAAATAGAAGCGATTAAAAAAGGGCAAGCTATTGATTTTATTAGTGAAAATGATAATGAATTGCGTTTGTATGGGGCATCAGGCCAGTTTTTAGGCGTAGGCCAACCTGATCTTCAAGGCCACCTTTTTCCTAAGCGCCTAATAGCAAATATATTATAAAAAACATATTGTTAAATCAAAAGAATACAATTAAAATACGCGGTTCTGAATGAGGAGAGAAGATTAAATGGCATCAACAGCAGCAGAAAGAGCCAAAGTTGTAAGTGAATATCAACAGGCAAAGAACGATACAGGATCCCCAGAAGTGCAAGTTGCACTTATCACAAGCCGTATTGGTTATTTAGCAGATCATTTCAAAACCAATGCTAAAGATCACCACTCACGTCGTGGACTTTTAGCGCTTGTAAGTCAACGCAGAAAATTATTGGATTACCTTAAAGGTAAGAGTTTAGGTCGCTATCAATCATTGATTGAGCGTCTTGGTTTACGTAAATAATTTTTTAACTATTTAAATTAATTAGTTTAAGAGATTTATTGATTCGTAAGTTTTAAAGCCGATTGCAATCCTTCTTATAGGAAGATGCGTCGGCTTTTTTATTGGATGTTAAATGTTAGTTAATGTATTCGTTATTAAGAAGTGAATAACGAATGAAAAAAGAAAAGGGTAAATTATGTTTAAAGCAATTAAGAAAAGTATTCAATTCGGAGCGCACACCTTAACACTTGAAACAGGTGAGATAGCAAGACAAGCGGATGGCGCAGTATTAGTAAGCTATGGTGATACAGCAGTGTTAGTAACAGTCGTGGGCAGACACGATGTTAAAGCGGGCCAAGATTTCTTCCCTCTTACAGTTGATTATCAAGAAAAAACATATGCGGCAGGTAAAATCCCTGGCGGTTTTTTCAAGAGAGAAGGACGTCCAAGTGAAAAAGAGACACTGACTTCACGTTTAATTGATCGTCCACTACGCCCTTTATTCCCAGAAAGTTTTTATAACGAAATTCAAATCGTAGCAACGGTAGTTTCATCTGATAGTGAAATTGACTCTGATATTCCAGCAATCATTGGTGCTTCTGCAGCATTAGCTATTTCCGGCATTCCTTTTTATGGACCGATTGGCGCAGCTCGCGTAGGTTATATTAATGAAGAGTATGTAACTAATCCAACGGCTTCACAATTAAAAGAAAGTGAACTTGATCTTGTTGTTGCAGCGACTGATTCAGCAGTGTTGATGGTGGAATCAGAAGCAAAAGAATTACCTGAGAGCGTCATGCTAGGCGCCGTGCTTCACGGCCACAAAGAAATGCAAGCTGTGATTAAAATGATTAACGAATTAGCTAAAGAAGTCGGTAAAGAGCCATGGGATTGGGTTGCACCAGAACCAGATAAAGCACTCATTAAGAAGATTCATGATTTAGCAGCAAAAGATGTACACGCTGCATTTCAAATTAAATCAAAAGGCGATCGATCAGCAAAACTAGAAGAAATTAAAAATAAAGTGTTCGCTGCGCTTATTACTGAAGATACAGATACAACTGAAACAAACAAAATTAAAAATGAATTTTTTAATTTAGAAGCAAAAACAGTTCGTACGCAAATTTTAGATGGTGAGCCACGTATTGATGGTCGAGATACTCGCACAGTTAGACCTATTGCGATTAGATCAGGCGTTCTTCCAAGAACACACGGCTCAGCTCTTTTCACTCGCGGTGAAACACAAGCACTTGTTGTTGCAACATTAGGCACAAGTCGTGATGAGCAATCGATTGATGCACTTCAAGGTGAATACTCAGACCGCTTCATGCTTCATTACAATATGCCTCCTTATGCAACAGGCGAAACGGGACGCGTGGGCACACCTAAACGTCGTGAAATTGGGCATGGTCGACTCGCTAAGCGTGCACTGATTGCAGTGTTACCTTCTAAAGAAGATTTTAGTTATACGATTCGTGTGGTCTCTGAAATTACAGAATCAAATGGCTCAAGCTCTATGGCATCAGTATGTGGTGGCTGTATAGCTTTAATGGACGCAGGCGTTCCGATTAAAGCACACGTAGCAGGTATTGCGATGGGTCTGATTAAAGAAGGTAATCGTGTCGCGGTGTTGACTGACATCTTAGGTGACGAAGATCACTTAGGCGATATGGACTTTAAAGTAGCGGGTACTGAAGATGGTATTACAGCCCTTCAAATGGACATTAAAATTACAGGGATCACGACTGAAATTATGCAGGTGGCACTTAGCCAAGCTAAAGAAGGACGTGAACATATTTTAGCGATCATGAAAAAAGAAATGAAAGGTAGCCGTAAAGAGCTATCTGCATTTGCACCAAGAATCATTACTGTGAAAATTCATCCAGATAAAATTCGCGAAGTGATTGGTAAAGGCGGATCAGTGATTAAAGCTTTAACTGAACAGACAGGTGCGACGATTGATATTGAAGATGATGGCACTATTAAGATTGCTTGTGTGGATGGTCTTCAAGGCGAAGAAGCGAAGCGTCGTATTTTAGAAATCACAGCGGAAATCGAAGTAGGTCAAATCTACGAAGGTACTGTGATTAAGATGTTAGATTTTGGCGCAATTGTATCTCTACTTCCTGGTAAAGACGGTTTACTTCATATTTCACAAATTGCACATCAACGTGTGAATGCAGTGACTGACTTTTTGTCTGATGGACAAAAGGTTAAAGTCCAAGTGATTGAAGTGGATGATAAAGGTCGCGTTCGTGTAAGTGCAAAAGCACTAATAGAGCCACCACCCGCTGAAGAAAAATCTGAAAGCAAAAAGGCAGACTAATCGTTTTAAAGAAATTTAAGACAACAAAAAACCCGGGATCTCCCGGGTTTTTTGTTTTAACAAATCAATTAACCTGCCATTTGTTTTTCGCGAATCTCATCAAGCGTTTTGCAATCAATGCAAAGTGTTGCAGTAGGCCGCGCTTCTAAACGTTTTAAACCAATTTCTTCGCCACAGCCGTTACAGTATCCATAATCTTGGCTTTCGATAATTCTTAAAGTCTCATCTATTTTTTTAATAAGTTTGCGTTCACGGTCACGATTTCTAAGTTCAAGCGCCATATCAGATTCTTGGCTTGCACGATCATTAGGATCTGCATGTGAAGTCAGCTCATCTTGCATAGTATGAACAGTGCGATCCATATCCTGACTTAATTCTGCTTTCCATTCATTAAGAATGCTGCGGAAATGATTAAGCTGGCTTTTGCTCATGTAGCCCTCACCTTTTTTAGCCTCATAGGATCTAAATTGTTTAAGACCTTTTTGAGATGAGCCACTGACTTTAGATTTAAGCGGAACAATTTTTACAAGTACAACTTTCTTAGCCAGGACTTTCTTAGCGACAACTTTTTTAGCCGCTGGTTTTTTCTTAGCTACAACTTTTTTGACCGGAGCTTTTTTCTTTGCAACGATTTTTTTAGCCGCTGGTTTTTTCTTAGCTACAACTTTTTTGACCGGAGCTTTTTTCTTTGCAACGATTTTTTTAGCTATTTTTTTAACTGCCATTTTTTTGATCCTAAAGTAAAAACAAATGAAATTAATCGCAGAAGTTTACACTGATAGACTGTGAAAGCAAGGCGAAATGTGGTTTTTTTTGATGCTATTTATTGGCTACTGAGCTTCTGTGCGAGAAGCGTATTTTCCATTAATGTGGCAACCGTCATAGGTCCGACGCCTCCTGGCACAGGAGTAATAAAACCAGCCCTTGTTTTTGCGATATCAAATTCAATATCACCTATTATTTTCCCGCTCTCAAGCCTGTTGATACCAATATCAATTGCAATGGCACCAGGTTTAATCCAGCTTCCTTTAATCATATCTGGTATGCCAGCCGCTGCCACAACAATGTCCGCCAATTCAATTTTTTGTTGGAGTTTTTGGGTATAGCGATTACATATAGTGACAGTGCAGCCTCCTAAAAGAAGCTCTAAGGCCATAGGGCGGCCAACATGATTTGATGAACCAACCACGATTGCATCAAGCCCTTGGATTGCAAGCTGGGTGGCTTTAATAAGCTTCATGACACCATAGGGAGTGCAAGACCTTAATTGGGGCTGCTTTATTGCTAAAAGGCCAATATTTTTAGGATGAAATCCATCGACATCTTTAAGTGGTGAAATATTTTCAAAAATGACGTCATTATTAATGTGTGAAGGTAAAGGCGACTGAACTAAGATACCATCGATACTATTATCATTATTTAATGATTGAATAAGTGTTAAAAGTTCTTTTTCTGAAGTTTCATTAGGTAAGTCATAAGCAATCGACTTGACGCCAATTTTTTCACAGGCCAAACGTTTATTTCTGACATAGATGGACGACGCAGGATTAGAACCTATAAGAATGACCGCTAAACTGGGATTGCGAATACCTTTTTTTGATCTCACATCAATTTCTTTTTTGAGATCTTGAAGAAGATTTTCAGCAACTGCTTTTCCATCAATAATGTTAGCTGACATGAATTATTCTAGGAGTAAAAAACGTTATCTTAACATATTGAACTTTTAACTTTGTTCGATACTATTTGAATTTTTTTTGTAAGAAGAGACGTCGAAGAGTATGATAAATCTAGATTATTTTTTTAAAGGAAGCTTTAGGGTATGAAGAAAAGTTTTTGGTTAGTTTTATTAGGACTAATGTTTGGATTAAACACTTCCTCATTTGCAACGCATCATGATATGGGGGAACATTGTAAAATGCATACAAAAAAATCGTTTGAAGCAGCAGATATTGATCATGATGGAACGCTAGATCGAGATGAAGCAAAAGCTGTTTACAAAGAAGATTTTGATCTTATGGATAAAGATCATGATGGGACATTAACTAAAGAAGAGCTCAAAGCATGCAAATGTAAAAAAAGACATAAAAAACACGCCAAACCTGCGTAAGTAGTTGAAATCATAAGGCTCAGGGGGCCTGTTTCATTTGACCAAAACCCTTAATTAAGCTATATTCTCGGCCTCGGGGTGTAGCGTAGCCTGGTAGCGCGCCTGCTTTGGGAGCAGGATGTCGGGAGTTCGAATCTCTCCACCCCGACCAGATTTAGCATCTTACTTACTATAGAAAAAAAGGATTTTCTGTAACACGCTTTGTGTTGTTAAGCTGCCCGTAGCTCAACTGGATAGAGCACCAACCTTCTAAGTTGGGGGTTACAGGTTCAATTCCTGTCGGGCAGGCCAATTTCATAGTTCATTGGTGGCTGTAGCTCAGTTGGTAGAGTCCAGGATTGTGATTCCTGTTGTCGTGGGTTCGAGCCCCATCAGCCACCCCAACTTTTAAATGCATTGAATCAAGGGTTAATTGACGATATAGTCATTTCAACTTTAATTAATGTTTAATGCATTCATGAACGATCAGCAACTTCTTCGTTATAGCCGCCACATCTTATTGCCTGATATCGAATATCAGGGGCAAGAAAAACTTCTCAATAGCCATATACTCATTATAGGCGCAGGTGGTCTAGGCGCTCCAATTGCCATTTACTGTGCAGCCGCAGGGATTGGAAAAATAACGATATGTGATTTTGATGATGTGGATTTAAGCAATCTTCAAAGACAAATTATTCATGACACACAATCGGTAGGCATCAATAAAGCATCCTCTTCAAAACAATTTATTCAATTACTTAATCCAGATGTAGAAGTCATTGCAGTGACAGAAAAACAAACAGAAGCAACCATGAAAGTCATTGCAGAGGATGTCGACGTTATCATTGATGGCTCAGATAACTTTGCAACACGATATGCGCTCAACCGTATTGCAGTAGCATTAAAAAAACCTTTAGTTTCTGGGGCTGCTGTTGGGTTTGAGGGGCAGATCAGTGTGTTTGATATGAGACATGATAAGAGCCCTTGTTATCACTGTTTATTTCCTGATACAGGTGATCGCAACGAAACCCGCTGCGCCGACAGTGGTGTTTTCTCACCCACGGTGGGTATGATTGGAACCGCGCAAGCTGCTGAAGCTATGAAAATTATTTTAGGCATTGGTGAGTCTCTTGAGGGGCGATTATTATTGCTTGATGTGAAATCTATGCAATGGAAAAATATTCAACTTAAAAAAGACCCTATCTGTCCCGTATGTTCTAAGTGATTTTTTGTGGCAGACGTCTGCCATGAGGCCTGATATCACTTTATCCCTATGTTAAAATGAATCTTTAACGAATCGTCTATGTGTTTTATTCATGGAAAATAATCTCTCTAAACCTTTTAGCCCAAAAGATATTGAAAGTCATTGGTATGAATTTTGGGAATCAAAAGGCTTCTATCAACTAGGCTTAGATCCTAAACAAAAAAACGCATTTTGTATTTTATTGCCGCCACCTAATGTCACAGGTACGTTACATATGGGTCACGGATTTAATCAAACCCTGATGGATGCATTAACGCGCTATCACCGCATGAAGGGGGAGAATACCTTATGGCAACCTGGGACTGATCACGCAGGTATCGCGACACAAATCGTGGTTGAAAGACAGCTTGATCAAGAGGGCATTTCAAGACATGACTTAGGCCGAGAAAAATTTCTAGAAAAAGTATGGGAGTGGAAAGCCTACTCAGGCGGCACTATTACCGAACAGATGAGACGCTTAGGCACTTCGCCTGACTGGTCTCGCGAGCGCTTCACAATGGACGAAGGTTTATCAAAAACGGTCACTGAAACATTTGTGAGTTTATATAAAGAAGGCCTTATTTATCGTGGCAAACGTTTAGTGAATTGGGATATTCAATTACAAACAGCGGTCTCAGATTTAGAGGTAGTTCAAGAAGAAGAAGATGGATTCTTATGGCATATTCAATATCCACTTGCATCTGGTGAAGGCCACTTAACTGTTGCTACTACAAGGCCTGAAACGATGTTGGGGGATGTGGCGATTATGGTTCACCCTGAAGATCAGCGCTATCAAAAGCTTGTTGGACAGATGGTGAAGCTCCCCTTATGTGATCGTGACATTCCTATCATCGCTGATGATTATGTAGATCAAACATTCGGAACTGGTGTTGTGAAAGTCACCCCTGCGCACGATTTCAATGACTATTTAGTAGGTGCACGTCATAAGCTACCGATGATCAGTGTGTTGACGCTCGACGGACATATTAATGAATCAGCACCAAAAGTTTATCAAGGGCTAGAACGTTTTACTGCCCGCAAAAAAATTGTAGAAGATTTAGATGCGCAAGGCTTTCTTGCAAAAACTGAAAAACACAAACTTAAAATTCCACGTGGTGATAGAACAGATGTAGTCATAGAGCCTATGCTGACTGACCAATGGTTTGTAGCGATGACAAAAAAAAGCCATGATGGAAAAAGCATTACAGAAAAAGCACTGGATGTTGTAAAGACAGGTGAAATTAAATTCTATCCAGATAACTGGGTCAATACATACAACCAGTGGTTAAACAATATTCAAGACTGGTGTATATCCAGACAGCTTTGGTGGGGCCATCAAATTCCAGCATGGTATGGTGACCAAGGCCAGATATGGGTTGCACATAACGAAGAGGAAGCAAAAGCTTTGGCTTTAAAAGAAGGTTATCAAGGTGAAATAAAGCGTGACCCTGACGTTTTAGATACTTGGTACTCATCTGCACTTTGGCCTTTTTCAACGCTTGATTGGACACCCGATTATCCGAAGGTATCGAACCCAGCACTTGATCTTTATTTACCTTCCACTGTTTTAGTCACAGGATTTGACATTATCTTTTTCTGGGTAGCTCGTATGGTGATGATGACAAAACATATCACTGGAAAAATACCATTCAAACATGTTTATGTTCATGGGCTTATTCGAGATGCCGAAGGACAGAAGATGAGCAAGTCAAAAGGAAACGTTTTAGATCCTATTGATTTGATCGATGGTATTTCACTTGACGCACTTATTGCAAAAAGAACAAGCGGGCTTATGAATCCAAAGCAAGCCGAATCGATTACTAAAAAAACACGTAAAGAATTTCCAGAGGGTATTGCTGCATTTGGCACTGATGCTTTGCGCTTTACCTATGCAAGTCTGGCAAGTCCAGGACGTGATATTAAATTCGATCTTCAGCGCTGTGAAGGCTATCGAAATTTCTGCAATAAATTATGGAATGCGACGCGATTTGTATTAATGAATTGTGAAGGCAAAGAAAATGGTTTTGGTGAATGTGTGGATGGCTATCTTGAATTTTCACAAGCTGATCGTTGGATTGTAAGTGCATTACAACAAAGAGAAGCGTCTATTGAGAAAGCATTTTTAGATTATCGGTTTGATTTGTTGTCACAAGAGCTGTATCAATTTGTATGGGATGAATTTTGTGATTGGTATCTTGAGGTAGCTAAAGTTCAATTACAGGTAGGCAGTGAAGCAGAACAAAGAGCGACACGTCGAACTCTTTTGCGTGTACTCGAAACCATATTACATTTGACACATCCAGTGATGCCATTTATTACTGAAGAAATTTGGCAAACCATAGGTCCTATGAATGGTAAAAAAGGCCCTTCTATTATGTTAGAGCCTTACCCTGAAAGTGATATCCAAAAAATTGATCAGGAAAGCATGCAATGGATGGCTATCTTAAAAGAAATGGTGGAGGTGTGTCGAAAACTTCGTGGCGAAATGAATATTTCCCCCGCACAAAAAATTCCACTTGTGATTGCAGGTGATAAAAAGTCCCTTGAGCTATATGCCCCTTATCTTAAAGCGCTCGCTAAATTAACTGATGTTGAAATTTTAGATGAGCTTCCAGCAATAGATGCCCCTGTGATGCTAGTCAAAGATTTTAAATTAATGCTTAAAGTTGAAGTGAATGCAGCAGAAGAAAAAGAAAGAATTACAAAAGAACTGAATCGCATTCAAACTGAAATTCAAAAAGCCAAAGGCAAGTTAGAAAATTCAAGTTTTATAGATCGCGCACCTGAAGCAGTTGTCGCGCAAGAAAAAAAACGTTTAGAAGAATTTACAGAAACTTTTTCAAAGCTAGAATTACAGTTAAAAAAGTTAGCCTAACTGACGTTTCTTGATAAAGAAGGTCATGACACCATTTTCATCTTGAAGCGATAAAAGTTTGTGCCCTGTTTGACGGCAAAACGCATCAAAATCTTTTTTACTTCCCGGATCTGTCGCAATAATTTTTAAGATTTGCTCAGATTGAATTTCATTTAAACCTTTTTTACACCGTAATATGGGAAGCGGACATTTAAGCCCCGTCGCGTCTACCTCATGATCATAATGCATATTATTTAAGGGCCGAAAAAGTATAGCCAGCATTTGCCCACGCAATTATTCCACCTGCTAGGTTATAGACATCTTTATAATCTTGTTCAGCAAGATAAGAAGCTGCATGCGCTGAACGAACACCGCTGTGGCAATAAAAAACGATACTTGATTTTTTAGAAAGCTTATCAAACAGTTGAGGCAGACTTGCAAGTGGGATATGTTGAGCACCTTGAATGACGCCTCTTGCAACTTCATCATCATTTCTTACGTCAATTAAAACTAAATTATCTTGCTTGATAATGCCATGTAGGGTTACAGCATCAATAGTCATAAAGGCACTCATGAGAAGACTCTAAAAACTAAAGAATTTTTTGAATGATAAGCGCGATAACATTTGTTGCAGCAAGAGCTTGAAGCCCCCAAAGTGTATATTTCATGCCTTTAACTCTAAGCTCTATATTGGGGGCTGGCTCCAGAAAAGCTTTTGCATAGTAAAGTCGTCCGGCAGTAAAAATACCACCTAAAAGTAAAACAATCGTCCAATGGATATGGTTGGCTTCAAGGCAGCCTAAAAGAATAAGGCCAAGAGGTACATATTCAGAAAAATTTCCGTGTGAGCGAATCGCTTGTTGGAGATCATCAAACCCCCCATCTCCAAGAGAGACTTCATTTTGACGTCTTAAGTTGATCACGTTCAAAGCGAGTTTGACGTATACAAAAGTAAGGAGAGCAGCGTAAATAGCAGTAATTTTTAACATATGTATGTGTTGATTGATCTAAGATGTCGTCATTATAACATCGAGAGAAGACCCATATAAATGGGGTGCTTATTTAATTTTAAGCGCAATGATTTCTTGAAGTTTGAGTGACAATTCTTTTCTTGATTGAGTGGGTTTTATAGGATGTCCAATATGAACCATAACTTCAATGAGATTAGATTTCGCAATACGCTTTAAAGATTGAAGTAAAGTAGTTGAGCCATGAAAACTCGTGCGGTTTGTGAGCACATTATTTTCTTTATATTTGATTGATAGAGGCAGAAGTAATTGATTTGATTCAAAAGCCGATTGAAATAAGTTACTTTTAAAAGGAAGTACTTGATATCCGTTTGACGTAATGCCCTCAGGGAATATACATATGGACTGTTTGTTGTTTTTGAAATGATTATTCATAGCTTCTATGACTTCAGGCAAGCTCGATTTTCGGAGGCGGTCAACAAAGATAGCACCTGAGATTTTAGCGAAGAAACCAATGACAGGCCATGTTTTGATGTTTGATGCAGCTACAAATGTGATCGGTTTTAACGAAAAGATCACGGGGATATCAAGCCATGAGATATGGTTAGATACAACAAGATAATTTTCTTTTCCTAAAAACTTTAAAACCTCACCAGAAAGCGTAACTTTAATTTTTAAAATACTTAAAAGGCGTTTTGCCCAGTATTGAATTAGTTGATTGTTAATATTTGTTGGCAAAATCATTAAGGCTAAACAAATCATAAAGCCCAAAATAAAATGGAGGGCTATTAAAGCAAATTTAAAACTTAAATTCATATTAATAGCTTATAAGAGATCTATGCCATAGGGTTTTACGATTTTTGCAAAAATATAGAATGCCACCAAAGTAATGGCCAAGGATATACCGAGCGTTGGCCAGAACCCAAATCGCTTAAGCAAAAAAGGGAACGCTAAAAACATCGGTAGCGTAGGCACGACATACCAGAATGTATACCAAGCATGATTTGCAATTTTTGATGCTGGTTGTTTCTCAACATATAGCCAAATTAAAGTAAGAACAGTGATAAGGGGAAGGGCCGCAATGAGCCCCCCTAATCGATCACTTCTTTTAGCCACTTCAGAAATTAAAACAACCATACCTGAGGTCATTAAAATTTTAAATAAAATCCACATCATAATTTTCCTTCTTTGATTGATTGAATGCCGGGCTTTTCTTCTGGATAAGCTTTTAAATAAATTGCCAAGTCTGGATCAAGTGTGTCCCAATTGACCAAGCTCGCTACTTTTTTATAAATTTTATGCATAAAGCGATTTCGGTGCTTACAAAAATTTGTTAGCGGTATGAGTTGATGCCCTGTTTCGATCTTAGCGGGGTATGCGGTTTGGCCACTTTGAATTGTTTTAGCACCAATTTTATATGACCAATTAACAACTTCATTCCATAAACGAAAATATATAAACCAATCTCTAGGCGCATCATAATCTATACCGATAAATTTATTGATCACATGACCATTTAAATCAAAACATAACATGAAAGCTACGGTTTCATGTGAGGATTGATGTCTTAAAATAATAAAGTGCGCTTCTCTTTCGCGAGAAATAAATTCAAAAAATTCAGGTGTGAGCTCTTCAAATTTAGTTTTACCTTTTAAATAAGTTTTCGAGAATAATCTATAAATTTGATGGAGTGTTTGATTGTCAGGCAAATGAATGACACTGACATCAAGCGGAGCCGGAAGCGCTTTTTTCAACTTTTTGCGAAATTGATACCGTCTCGATCCTTTGAGAGAGTTTACATAATCATTAGAGCTTTCTCCTTCTAGTTTTACAAGTGCCGAAGGAAAACTGATCAGCGGAAATAAATTTTTAGATTTGGAAATGGTAGCAAGTGTTTGATGGTATGTTTTTGGAAAATCCTTCCAAACTAACATAGCTGCTTTGTATTTATGCGCTTGTTTTTCAGCAGCTTCTTGGATGCAGAGAAAAATATCATCCTGTGTTACCGTCTGAGTTTTTAAAATTTTCGGATCAATCCCGATATGCCCTTCATCCGAACAAGCGCTTCCTATAAAAAAAGTACGTTGATATAAAAAAGACGGAATAACTTTTCCGATTATTTTTACGATAGGCAGAATCAAGGGGGGTATCACAAGTTCAATTGGGACATCCATCACAAAAGCTGGG
>BJGS01000012.1 GCA_014190615.1 Methylophilaceae bacterium | reverse complement strand
CTACTGGTGGCTTAGCTCAATCCTTGGTTGAAAACTTGGCAAAAGATAACTGGCAATGTGTTTTGGTGAGTAGAAATTCAGGAAAGCTTGAAGAAATATACGGGGATAAGCACACTCAAATTATTGCTGACTGCTCCAATGTTCAAGGAGTTAAAAAAATATTTGATGAAATTTCAAAAAAAAACATAATCTTAGATAGCTTAGCGCATTGTGTTGGCAACATCAAACTAGGATCGCTTCATAGAACATCCGAAGCTGATTTCCTCGATTGCATTTCAACAAATCTTTTTAGTGCTTTCTTTACATTGTCAGGTTTTGTAGAGCATTTAAAAAAAACATCTACGCACGGATCAGCAGTTTTAGTATCATCAGCAGCTGCCAGTATAGGCATTTCAAATCACGAAGCAATATCAGCAGCAAAGGGCGGGCTCGATGCTCTTGTAAGGAGTTCTGCGGCAACATATGCCGCATCAAATATCCGTATTAATGCAGTTTCACCTGGAATTTTAGATACTCCGGCATCGGCAAATCTTTTGACAAGTGATCTAATGAGAGAAATAGCTGCGAAACAGTATCCTATTAAAGGTATTGGGAATACCGAAGAAGTTGCTGATTTAATGGCTTGGTTGTTGTCTGAAAAAGCCCAAAGAGTCACAGGTCAAGTTTGGTCTATTGATGGTGGCTTTTCAGTCATAAGACCTTTAGTAAAATAGGTTTTTAGTGATTATTAAACTGAAAATGTTTTAATAAAATTAGCAATATATTTTGATCAAAAAAAATAAGCCAAAAATAGCTATTATCGGCGCAGGACTTGCTGGACTTAATTTAGCAAGACTATTGGGTGAATTGGCTGATGTTATTGTGTTTGAAAAATCTGATAAAGTAGGTGGCAGGCTTTCCACTCTTAATGAGCAAGGGTTTTCTTTTGATCACGGCGCTCAGTTTTTTACTGCTAAGGACCCAGCATTTCAGACTTTTGTTAAAGAGCTCGAGATGCATCACGCTGTCGAACAATGGAATGCAAGATTTGTTGAGCTAAAGTCTGGTGAGATTCAAAGTGAGCGAGTATGGGATAAAGATTTTCCTCATTATGTAGGATCGCCTGCAATGAACTCAATTGCTCAATATTTGGCTCAAAATATTGATATTCGCTTCAAACATCTTATAACTGACATTAAAAAAATTAAATCCAATTGGTTTTTAAAAACAGCAAACTCTGAATTTGGTCCTTTTGATTGGTTAATAATTGCAATTCCAGCAGAGCAGGCAAATGATCTCTTGCCTAAAAACTTGTCTCCAAAAATAATGTTACAGGATGTGAAGATGCAGCCTTGCTTTACTTTAATGTTAGGCTATGAAGATGAAAGTTTTTTTGATTGGGATGCAGCATTTGTTTCAGATTCAATTTTGAGCTGGGTTTCAGTGAATAGCTCAAAGCCAAATAGAGGAAAACCTCTTACGATCATTGTAATGAGTACTAACGAATGGGCTGATGAAAATTTACATAAGCCTGACCCGATCATTATTAGAGAAATGCTTAATGAGCTTGCAAAAATAAGCAGTAAAACTTTAAAAGAGGCTTCTTTCATTAAATTGAAAAGGTGGAAGTATGCTAACGCTCACAGGCAGGAGAAAGCTTTAGAGATAATTGATTATTCATCAAACTTAGCTTTATGTGGCGATTGGTGTATTAGTGGAAGAATTGAAAGTGCTTTCATGTCTTCTTTGAACTTAGCAAATAAATTAAAAAACTTTACACCATAAATGTTACCCAACTATATCTTATTAGATCTGGAAACAACGGGTGCGATACCACTTAGAGACCGAATCACGGAGATTGCACTAATTCATTTTAAAAACGGCATTGAAGTAGATCGATGGCAAACTCTAATTAACCCTAAAACAAATATTCCTGACTTCATTCAATCTTTAACAGGTATTACAAATCAAATGGTCGATGGTGCTCCAACATTTAAAAAGGCCTCAGCAAAACTTCTGAGCTATTTGGATGGCGCTGTTATGTGTGCTCATAATGTAAGATTTGATCATGGGTTTCTTAAGGCTGAGTTTAAACGTATTGGTATTGATCTAAAACAAAAGGTACTTTGTACCGTAAAGTTATCCAGAAAACTCTATCCGCAATATAAAAGCCATGGCTTAAGTGCCATCGTGGAACGACATAAATTCAATTGTACAAATCGACATCGAGCTATGGGAGATGTAGAAGTGATGTTGCAATTAATAGATCTGGCAAAAAAGGAGCATGGATTAGAGAATTTAGAAATGGCTGTGGCTGAGCTTTGTAAAAAGCAGACTTTACCTTCAGGAATAGATGGGCATTTAATTGATGATATGCCAGAAACTTCAGGGGTTTATCTTTTTTACGGGGAGAATAATTTACCGCTTTATATTGGTAAAAGTATTAATTTAAGATCTCGTATCATGTCTCATTTTAGTTCGGATCACAGCTCGACTAAAGAAATGAGGATTAGTCAACAAATCAAACATATTGAATGGGTCGAGACCGCCGGTGAATTTGGCGCACTTTTGCTTGAATCTAGATTAGTTAAAGAGCTTCAGCCAATCCATAATCGCAAGCTTAGAAGGGAAAGACAGCTATGCTCGTGGCTTTTATCGAATAATCCAGAAACTTTACCGTTAATATCCCTGGTAGGTGAAGAACATATTACTCCTAAGAATATGAACAATCTTTTTGGAACATTTAGATCTAAAAAACAAGCGATGGATATTATTTTAAAAATTGCGGATGAATACTCCCTTTGTTTAAAAGTGCTGGGAGTTGAATCTGGCAAAGGCTCATGTTTTAGATCACAAATTAAACGTTGCAAAGGTGTCTGTGTTGGTCAAGAGGATAAAGAACTTCACTTTTTGAGGGCAAAACAAGCCTTTCATTCTCTTAAATTAAAGTCTTGGCCTTTTAAAGGCAAAATTGCTATAAAAGAATTTAATCAAGAGAATCAAAAAATAGAATTACATATATTTGATCAATGGAGACATCTTGATACTCTTAAAAATGAAATTGATATGTATGATTTTAAGGAATCAAAACAAATACTAGCATTCGATTTAGATACATATCATTTGTTATCAAGACATCTTTCTAATGGCCATGCGAATGTGATTAACTTTTGAGTAGATTTAATTTTTTTTGGAAATAAATTTATAGGATGACTAATAATGGAAGATAAGCGTTGTTGTGGCAGAGGTGTTTGTATAATAAATGCTCAGGGTATTTGTTGGTGCGGACAAAGATGGGACGGTGAAAAAATGGTTTCCGCAAATTCAGATATAAAAAAAACAAAAGAATTTGATAAAAAAGATTTGCCAAAAAAATAGCTTCAAAAATAGTTTAAGAAAATCTTAGCAAATTTCCCAAGATACTTCGCTATCAGTTGAGCCACATTTTTTTATAGGTATTATTGGGGTCGTACTCAAGGTTCTGTTTTTTTGTATTAAATTTTCTTCCGCCTCTCGGATCTGTTCCAAGTCCAGCGATATATAGCCAATTTCCTTGATTACTATATACGTCATAGTCAATTAATTGAGATTCGAACCATAAGGCGCCTTTTCGCCAATCACAACCAAGATCATAAATTAAATAACTAGCTACAATTTGCCTCATTCTGTTGGAAAGATAGCCAGTAAATCTTAACTCTCTCATACCTGCATCTATTAACTCATTTCCTGTTTCGCCCTTTATCCACTTATTAAAATTTTCATCAGAATGACTTACCAAATTGTTATTGTTGCTTAGACCATTTTGAGAGTAGAGCTTTTTTCCAAATTTAAAATGAATAAATCTAAAATAATCACGCCATAAAAGCTCAAACCATATCCAATATGTGCTCTCGTTTGCACCATACTGATTTTCAAATTCTTTAATTCTGAATGCAATATATCTTGCTGAAATTGAGCCTAATGATAACCAGGGTGAAAATTTTGTTGAGAAATTTACTCCATAAAGTTGATTACGTGTTTCTTTATAAGTGTGAGGTAGTTTTTTTACTAAATAACTTTCAAGATGAGCTAGTGCATTATCTTCCCCTCCATAGAACTGATTTTCTAGGTAAGGAAAAGAGGAATGTTTATATTTCATACTTGAATCAAAATTAATGTTTGAGTTAAGATCAATATTTATATCTGGAAGAGGTGGAAGCTTTTCTGGAGGTGGTGTTGGAGAATTTATGATAATTTTTTTTGCTTCGGTTAATTTTCTGAAGTCTGTAAAAATATCAGGCATATTTTTAAGATCAAATGGAAGATGTGTGGGCTCGATCATGGATGATTGCCAAAATGTTTCAACAGAAATACCTATATTCCTTATGGATATTTCTTGATCAAGCTCTTCAGGCGCTATAATTTTCTCGAAGATAATTTTAGTTGCACCGATTTCATCTGAAATTTTCTTTACGTGCTCACAAATATTGCCTTTCACTTCAAGAAGATCTGAATTAAGAGACTTAAGATTAGCCTTTAGTTGATTTAATGCTTGTCTTAAAAATGCCTGCCTATGAATACCCACTCTTTGGGTATCTTTAACAATTAAGTGATTGTTCGGATGACAGAAGAGAGGTAATAAAACATCACTTTCAAGAGAAGCTTTTAGAAAAGCTGGATTGTCGAATAATCGTAAGTCATTTCTAAAACAGTAAATAGTAATATTTTGCAATTATTTTATAACTTTTTTAGAGGGTTGATAAGCAATTCGATATGAGGGTTTATGATTTATAAAGAGTAATTATCATACTCGATTTGGGAAGTTTTAAGTGTGGCTGGAAAGATTTCATTTGCCACGGGTAGAATAAGTTCACTTCAAAACATTAAAATTTTTAATTCTAATGATTTTTTGCTTGACAATAACCACTCAAAAAATACATGCTAATGAAATTATTCTATTTTAAAGAAAAAAAGATTTATGAGTTTTAGAAAAAGATTGGCTCGTGTTACATTTTTGTTAGGAGTAATTTCACTAGTCTGGTTAATTTTTGGGATTTTAGAATTAGCTCCCTTAATATTCCATATACCAGGTGAAACAAATCTAAGAACTCATGCTTCAGCAACACTTTTATTCTTTCTTTCTGCTTCATGGGCGTTTTGGAATGAAAAATAGTAATAATTTATAAATGATGAGGAGAACTTATGCTTAAAATGTCTGATATATGTATTTTGTTGTCTGTCTTGGTGGCTTTTATCACTACAGCTTATTTATGGTTTAGTGGCCAACAGCAAGAAGGTTTATTTACTGCTACATGGATTCCTTCTATTTTAACTTTTGCAATATACTTCAAAGTTATTTCTAAAAAGGGATAAATATGACTAATACAATATTGTTTAGTACGGGTTTATTCTGTTTTTTTCTTGCAATTGTTGGTGTTGTTTTAACAGTTCAAGAGTTTAAAAATATAGAATTAACAGAAAAATTAAAAAATAAGAAAAAATAGTTAGATTTTAGGTTGATTTGATTTTCTAGATCAAAATGCTTTACTGTATTTGTTTGAGTTGTTTAAATCTTAAGCCATTTTTCTGAACAATTAATATTTATGCTATGAAACTATTTTAATGATTAGCTGTTTAGCTTAGTAATAAAATATGCTCAACCTCAGCAATGAAGGCGCTAGGTTCCATCTTTAAGCCATGTGATAACTTAAATACAGTGAATAAGCTTGGATCTTTTTTACCCATTTCTAAATCACTGATATAAGCACGAGATAAATCAGACTCTAATGCCAATGCTTCCTGACTTAATAATTTTACCAGTCTTCGTGTTTTTAAAGACTTTCCAAAAGCATCATCTACTTTAGTTGATGATATCAAGATCAGACTCAAATTGAGTAACCACAGTATTTAAATCAATATGTAATAATTCAGCATAGCGCTTGATAACAATCTGTCTTAAGAACCCATAGGAAGTTGCACTATTAAATTCAATATCACTGATTTGATGGCTTGAAGAGCATAGGGTATAAGCAATATCGCCAATACTTTTATTTTGAGCGATTCTTGCTTGCTTTAATATATTCCCATCGTAGATAAGTGTTGTTGGCATTGTAAACTTCTTCTTTTGTTATTATGAGTAATAATGCGCTCTATTTAATTACAAACCGCCACTTTTAAAGCACTAAATTTCAGCTAGGAATTGAAGTTCAGAGATTTCTTGGTGGGATATGATGAGACAGTTGTTTGTTCCTTCATTAAAAGAGGAAAGCTCTGCTAAAAACCAATGTTTTTTAGCGGGGGCATGACAAGGATATTTAAGTTGAAATCTTTTACCAGGATTTCTATAAAGCTCTCTAATATCAGAAGCCATTTCTCTTGCATTTTCTTTTTCCGGTCCCTTAACTTTATCTAATATCTCTAGATAATTTGCACCTTCGCAGAGAGTTATCATTCGATGTAAGGGTGAATTGAGATTTGCCGCTGCTCTCCAAGCCGTATTGACCAAAATAATAGTACCAAGTTTATTCATGATAGCTATGCGAGGGGAGGCAAAATTTAAAGCACTACGTGCAAAAGCTTCTGTTTGTCTTAAAAACTGTATTTTATTTTGAGGAGAATTTTCTTCATTAACTTCGGTTGAATATACATAATCAGAATTAAGATTAAGCCATTTAATAAGCACAAGAAGTCTTTCGGCTCTTGGCATGACTAAGCCATTCATCCATTTTCTTGCAGTTTCCCTGGTAATGGGGTTTATTGAGCGAAGATTGAATTCATCAGAGAGTTTTTGTGCAGTTGGAATACGACTAAACTTATTCACTAAACCTGAGCGTAGGGTAATAGAAAATCTTTCCAATATATTTGCTTTGGTATTCAAAATAGCAATTTTCTTAATTAGCCCTTTATAAATCTTACCCTAAAGACTATGCTCTATTTTTCAGAGTAAAAGTTTTATTCTTTGTTACATATCTTTTTACAATTGCCACTTTTAAATTACTGTTTAAATTAGGAGTTTGGCTTACAGTATCGAAAAAATCTGACGCTATCAATGATCTACAGTTATTCATAAGAAGTTGTTGTAAAATTTTGGAAAATTTTGTACATATTCCTAAAAATAGCCCTCGCAAACTTACCTAACGACTCTTAAAGAGCAGTTTATTTTCACCGCAATTACTAAAATTTTTCACACCAATTTAGAAAATTATCCGAAGTGTTTGATAAACGTCTCTATTTCAAAATGCAATTCATCATGCTTGGCTAAGCCGTCAATCCAGCGCTTAGGGATAGCTTCAAATCCCAAACTTGCTCCAAGTATGGCGCCTAAAACAGCACCACGGTGACAGTTGTCGCCACCAACATTTGTATTGGCGATCAGTGCCGCTTCGAAATTATTGGAGTAGCGTGAGGCCAGATAGAGTGTAGAAGGAAAGGACTGGTCTATATAGCAAGCGGGACTGAGTAAACTTCCAATAACGTCTAAATCAGAGCTTTGTTTTCTCCGCACAGTTTCTATGACTTTCGCCGCAGGAAATCCAAGGCGACTTGCTGCAGCGCAGGCTAGTTCTTCGGTATTTGGATCTGTGTCTTGAAAAATATGAAACAACAATGCGATCAGCTCAGAGGAGTAGCGTTCCAAAGACGGGGAGCTGTGTGTTAAGCGTTGATGGTTTAAGACTTTAGCGTTAATACTTGCTAAGTTATCCTCGCGTAAGCTTGCCATGATAAGCACTGGGAGGCTCACCAAGCCGCCTATGGAAGCCGTATCATGACCCTCAGCTCCGGCACACTTTTCAGGACGAACACCTTTCGCGTAGTTAGCAAAAAAATCTCGATGGTAAGATTCCGCATAGGTATCGTTATGGCGGTCAGGTTCTGTCATAAAGCTAATGTAATCGTGTAAAAAATCAGCGGGCGCATAATCGCCTGAACCATTAAGTGAGCGCAACAAAACCCTTGCACAAAGTAAATTAAGCGTATTTTCGCCTGCTTGCATTCCTTGATGATAATGGCGATTGGCTGGACCCCAATGGTGTTTTTTGCCCTTAAGTATAACGCTTCCAACAATGTCACCTTCTTGCGTTCCGCGTCCAGCTTTGCTTGTGTTAGCAAGAGCCATGATCGAGTTAGGATGGTGCGCTTTAGGGGCCTGGTAATCTTTTATCTGACCAAAGTCTTGCCACAGGGCAGCAATGTTGTAGTACCAATGTACCGGCATTGCCAACGCATCACCTACAAACATACCCCAAAGTCCACCACGCATGCGATCGTCCTTATTAAGTGGCATAGTATTCATGAGAATATCCTTACGTAATTGAAAAAGTATTATTAATAAATCAATTCCTAATGACAGTGTTTAGAGCATAAGTTTCAATATTAAGCTAATAAAAAAAAGCTTTGACACAGTGTATTAAGAACTAATTGTTTGAAATCGAATCAGACTGCTACAATTTATAAATTAATAACCCCATAGATATTTTTATGCTGACTTGGCAAGATATTCAAAATCGCGCACTCCAAGGTAATCCTCCCGCAAATCAACGCATGGAAAAAACAGACGATCAATGGCGCAATTTATTGCCTATCGAAGTCTATGAGGTCACTCGCCGGGCAGGCACAGAACGTCCCTTCAGCTCACCCATGTGCACGCACTTTGAGCCAGGGTTGTATGCATGCGCTTGTTGCGACACTATGCTGTTTGATGCAATCAAAAAGTTTGACTCCGGCACAGGCTGGCCCTCTTTTACACAACCCATAGAGCCAAATGCAGTGGCATATTCTAACGACGGCAGTTTAAGCCATGCTCGGATTGAAATCATCTGCAATACTTGCGATGCGCACTTAGGTCATGTATTTCCTGACGGTCCGGCACCTAGCAAGCTTCGTTATTGTGTGAATGCGCTCTCATTAAAACGCATAGCCTAACCTAACTTTTTTTCAATATCAGCCCTTAATCATAAACCTCATAATTGGATCTGGTTTTGCTGCACACGCCACATTTCCGCATAGCGTTGCCCATCCTTAAGCAGCGATTCATGGGTACCACGTTCTATAATACTGCCCGATTCCATGACTAAAATTTGATGGGCATGCGTGATGGTTGAAAGGCGATGCGCAATGATTAATGTTGTGCGATTCTTGGCTAACTCGTTTAATTCCTTTTGAATGCTGCGTTCTGTTTTAGAATCTAACGCCGAGGTGGCTTCGTCAAAGACAAGTAAAGAAGGGTTTTTTAATAGTGTTCTTGCAATAGCAACGCGCTGCTTCTCACCACCAGAAAGCTTAAGGCCACGTTCACCAACATTGGTATTGTAGCCATCTGGCAGACCACAAATAAAATCATGGATTTGGGCAGATTGAGCTGCCGCTTCTATGGCAGCTTGACTCGCGCCGGGCTTACCGTAGGCTATATTAAATCCTATGGTGTCGTTAAATAGCACTGTATCTTGCGGCACTATACCAATAGCCTGTCTTAAGCTTGCTTGCTTTACTGTTTTAATATCTTGGCCATCCAAATAAATGGCCCCCGATTGTATGTCGTAAAAACGGAATATCAGTCTGCCTAAGGTACTTTTACCAGCACCGCTTTGACCAACAACGGCGATGGTTTGACCTGGTAATATTTCAAACGATACTTGATTTAATATGCCGCGGTTTTGTTCGTAATAAAAACTAACGTCTTTAAAACAAACATGTGGTCCTATCTCTGGGGAAAGTATTTCCAATGTTGTTGCGTTTGGTAGATCAGGAATTTCTTGATCCGTTTCCAGCAAATTAAACATTCGGTCTATATCGATTAACGATTGCTTCATTTCACGGTACAGCACACCTAGAAAGTTAAGTGGTATGTAAAGTTGTATCATTAATACATTCACCAATACTAAATCACCAATAGTCATTTCTCGGCTTGCAACCCCTTGACTAGCTAAGCCTAAAATACATACCAATCCAAAAACGATAATAATTTGCTGACCAAAGTTTAAAAAAGCCAATGACTTTTGTGATTTAATAACAGCGTGTGCGTATTTTTTTAGGTTGGCATCATAACGCGCAGACTCAAACTGTTCATTGCCAAAATACTTGACTGTTTCAAAATTAATTAAAGTATCCACAGCGCTTTGGTTGGCTTTTGAATCAAGGCTATTCATCTCGCGCCGAAAGTTTGTTCGCCACTCCGTGACCACCACGGTAAACACCACATAACAAATAAGTGCAACAAACGTCACTAACGCAAACTTAATATCATAAGCATATAAAAGGAACCCGAACACCATAACAAGTTCGATTAATGTGGGAATAATGCTGTAAAGGGAATATGAGATCAGCGATTGAATGCCGCGTGTGCCACGTTCAATATCTCGTGTCATACCACCTGTTTGACGAGATAGATGAAAACGTAAAGATAAAGCATGGAGATGATTAAAAACTTGTAAACCCACTTGTCTTACAGTTTGCTCAGTGACTTTAGAAAAAATTAACTCCCGCAACTCTGCAAATAGGGAGGCTGAAAGACGCAACAAACCATAAGCCACAATTAAGCTCACAGGCACCACCAGCAATGCTTTCGGCGTTGAAGTAATACTCATCGTATCCACTATATTCTTAAGCATAATGGGTACGCCCAGGTTAGCCACCTTCGCCAACACCAAGCACAATACAGTAAAAATAATGCGTGCTTTGTAAGGGCTTATGTAAGGCAATAAGTTCTTAATGACTTTCCAGTCCTGATGGTGCTGTTTTTTTTGTACAGCGCTGGTTTCTGTTTTAGAGTGATGCATAGGTGTGCTTAAGAGTGGATAGTAAATGCATCAAATCACGATAAGCTAGATTTCAAACGTTCCAGCGCCGCCATAACATTAGCTCTCGGAGTTCCTATGTTCATACGCATAAAACCCTCTCCACCTTGCCCAAACATGGCACCACTGGATAAACCTAATTGCGCTTCTTGCACAAAAAACAGCGCTAATGCCTTTTCATCCAGATTTAATTTTCTGCAATCCAACCAAAGTAGATAGGTGCCTTGCGGGCAAACTGCAGTTATTTTTGGTATATGCGATTCAATAAATGCAATAGCTTCATCACGTGTCGTTTGAAGATAGGCCATTAATGCAATTAACCAGTCAGACCCGCCACGGTAGGCGGCTTCAAATGCAATCATGCTAAATGGGTTGGTCACTGAAACAGCGGATTTAGTGAGATGAGATTGTATGGCTTGACGGTAAGTGGCATCGGGAACGATTAGTGCAGAAAGCCCTAAGCCTGGGATGTTAAAGGTTTTGCTGGGGGAAACAGCCGTAATGATACTGTGAGGCCCATCTATGCTTGATGGTGTTTGAGCATCCTCAAAAGCTAGGCGACTTAGCGTGTGATGTTGCACATTGGCATAAACCAAATCTGCATGAATTTCATCAGCTAGAATAATCAAATCGTGCTTTTTAGCAATAGCTAATAGGGCCCGTAACTCCTCTTTTAGCCAAACCCGACCGACTGGATTGTGAGGTGAGCAAAACATCAGAAAGCTTGCTTCTTTCGCGCAGGCGTCTAGCTGTAAAAGATCCATTTGGTAATGCAAATTGCCTAAACCGTCGTCATGCAAAATCAAGGGGTTTTCAATCAAACGACGGCGCTGATTCTTTGCTACAGATAGAAATGGAAAATACACAGGAGGCTGCACTATCACCCCTGCATTTTCTGCCGTTAATGCCGCCACAACCAAGTTTAAGGAAGGGACGACGCCAGGCGTAAGTACTATCCACTCGCGTTTTACTAGCCACTGATGCTTTACTTGTAACCAATCAATTAGGGCTTGATAGAGGCTCTCTGGCGCCATTGAATAGCCGAATATAGGATGACTGGCTCTCGCTTGTAAGGCATCTGTAACAGCATCGGGCACCGCAAAATCCATGTCTGCCACCCACATTGGCATAACATCATTCGTGCCAAATACTTCAAATCTGCCATCGTATTTAAGCGATGCACTCATCTCCCGCGGGATGATTTTGTCAAAACTTTGCATCAGTGCATGCGTTCCCACAGAGTCACTTCTGACAAGCTGTGCTGGAATTTATGGCGCGTTTCACGAATCACAAAAGGAATCTCAACAGGCGATTGTATAAGCTTGAAATGCTTGCCAAGCAAAGCTTTGAGGCCATCAATGGTACTAACATTCTCACCGTCTTGCTTATAACCACCTAACCATTCGTCACGCGGAGTGTGTTCTTCTAACCAGGTGTAAGGTGAAGTGATCATTAGGACGCCACCTATATTTAACCTATGGTGAATATTGCTTAAAAAATCTCGCGGGTTGTAGAGGCGGTCAATTAAATTGGCAGCCAGTATAAAATCGTAGCCGGTAAATTGTGGCTTAAGGTTGCAAGCATCACCTTGCCAAAAATCAACTTTGTGCACCACATCTGTTAATTTAAGTTCAGCTAAACTGCGTTCTTGGTAGCTGACTAAATCTCCTTCACTCACCATGGTATAGCGCAGTATGCCTTGTTGAACTAATTTTAGCGCTAAGCCAATAAACCGTGCGGAAAAATCTATGCCGGTGACATGGTCAAAATGCTTTGCTAATTCAAACGAAGCACGGCCAGTGGCGCACCCCAAATCCAAGGCCTTTTTGGCGGGCCTTGTTTGTAAGTGTTGCAGTGCAAAATTACTCAGCGCTTTAGGAAAGTTAGGCACACCAAAGTAGATATCACCGTAATGAAACTCTGCGTATTCTGAAAGTTGTTTATCGGTTTCGTAATGTGAGGCATTAATTTCGAGGGGGGTATCAGTCACAATGTAGCGGAATCCTGCGTGTTGAAAAAAATGTCTGCGAAAAGCGAAACGAGCACTTTTTAAAGCTTCGACGCCAGTGGATATCCACGAGCCGCCTTTAATAATGTTATGACGACCATCGAAGGTGGGTGTAGTGAAATCGTCGTATAAGGGGTGCACCTTAAATCCATCAAACGGGAAAATAGGAGTTTCTGTCCACTGCCAAACATTACCCACCACGTCATACAAATCACCGTGTGCAAAGGTATTGACTGGACAAGAGGAGGCGTAATGATCTAAAAATAGGTTTGCATTCATACTACCCCTTACTTTTTCATCCGACAAGCCAGCATGTTCATATAGGCTATACCATTCTTGCTCCGTAGGCATCCGTACTTGCTTGCCCGTGTTAGCAGAATGCCAATTGCAAAAGGCTTTTGCTTCGTGGTAGTTGACTTCAACGGGCCAACTCCAAGGCATAGAAACAACTTCCGACATCAGTCTGAGTTTCCAAGCGTCGCCTTGTTTTAGCCAGAAAGTTGGATGCAATGCTTGAGTATAATTCCGCCAAGCTAATCCTTCTTCCTGCCAATACAAGTCGTCTTTGTAACCGCCAGCTTCGACAAAAGCAAAAAACTCCGCATTCGAGGTTAGGTATTTTGCTGCCTGAAAGGCCGGGCATTCAGTTTCAAAATTGCCGTACTCGTTATCCCAGCCGTAATACTCAGGAGATTTGCTTAATTTAATTAGCCTAGGCGCTATGTCCACTAAACTGTTGGCGGGTGCAACGTTTTCTATGACTAAGCATGGGTGCCATGCGTCTAATTTTTGAACATGTTGCAAATCATGTTGGCGTATTAATACTGAGCTGGTTTCTAAATGAATGCGCTCATGCTCTATGCCCATTAAAATAGGCCACCACGTATTCTCCCAATCCATAGGTAGGTTAAGCGGCAATGTGCAAATTAATTGATCAACCACCTTGCGCACACTAGCGCGGTAAGTTTTAACCTCTAAAGGCGAAGGCCAATTGTAATTTTGCGAATTAATATCATCCCAGCCCATTTCATCTACACCCACAGCAAACATGGATTCAAATTGAGGATGGACACGCTCAGTTATTAAGCCCGCCAAAATTAATTTATTAATAAAAAAAGTATTGGTATGGCCATAATAAAAAATCAGCGGATGCCGCAAATTAATCGGATTGGCATAATAAGCTTCATCATTAACCAGCGTCTGAAACAAGCCCTCATACAAATCTGCAGTTTGATGAAAATACTGACGAATTTGATCTCGTAAGACTGTTACTTCTGTGGCATTAAGGGGTGTGCTTCGATTTAAATAGGTATTCATTAAATGTATGGCTTTGTTAATAGTGGTTTTGAAGGGCTTAACTTGATGCGCTGGTTATTATAAATCAATGCTGTAAAATGCCAGTCGGTTGATTTCGCAATGCTTCTTGTAACCTATAAAAAATTTATTTATAAAAGCAAAAAGCTTATTAAGTTGCAAGTTATTAAACAGACATGCATTGGTTCAGTTTTCTCTAAATTAGTTCATCATGATTTCTTAAATTTACTTCAAAAATCTATTTTCATACTTGTATGAAATATCCAGAACCTGTGGAATTTGGATTGAACTCGCTAAGCTAAATTAACTCAAAAAAATATGTTAAAAAAAATCATTGTCCGTAAAATATAAGAATTAAGGAGAGCAATATGAATCGTATATTAAAAAATTATTGGAAGATTTTACCTGACTTTTATTGGAGTTCAATTTTATTGAGAGTGCCTTTAGCTTCGTTGTTTATCACATCGGGACTAAGTAAGTTACCTTATCATGCCGCAGACGGCATGGCCCTGGGTTTACCGGCTTTAGTTTGGTTGTTGGTGATTATTAGTGAAATTGGTTCAGGTGTGGGATTGATAGTAGGAGGCCTGACGACGCTGCCTCGTATAAGAGACAATGCCCTGTTGGCTGGATTGGGAGATATGTTGACTAGATTCAGCGGCATTGTCATGTGTTGTGTTATCACCGGGATAATTTGGACCGTGTTAAAACCAGACAACCTTTGGCGGTTTATCACCACCGACTACCTACACTTTAGTCTTTGGGTTGGTGGTTTATATTTTGCCCTGCGTGGCAACTGGGCTGTGCGTGCAAACCAACTACATTCTAATTAAATATGACTATTGAAACAGTATATTTAGCTGGGGGCTGTTATTGGGGTCTTGAAGATCTCTTAAGGAAAATACCAGGTGTTGTCGAAACAGCCGTTGGCTTCTCTGGCGGGCATGTCAAAAATGTCAGCTATCGAGAGGTGTCAACAGGAACTACGGGACATGCTGAGACGGTAAAAGTTATTTTTGATACTAATATTTTAAGCTTTACAGATTTGCTTGTATTTTTCTTCAAAATTCATAACCCTACGACACCCAATCAACAAGGGAACGATATTGGAACTCAATATCGATCGGCAATTTTTGTGACAACAAATGAACAGGTTTTTTTAGCTGAGGACTTGATTAAAAAGATTGATGCATTAGGAGTTTTAAGACATAAAATTATTACCGAAATTAATACATTCAATTCATTTTTTCCGGCTGAAGAAAATCATCAGAAATATTTAGAAAAGTATCCAGATGGCTATACATGCCACTTCATCAGAGATATTAATTTTACTCGCTAATTACTAATGATTTTTCCAGTTACCATTAAATATACTTCTTATTTAATTAAAGATCGTTAAAGTTTTTTACGTCTGATGATATCTAATCTTAATATAAATAATATAGAAACTATGGCAGCGTATATAAGAGGTTCAGTTATATCCTTTTTGACAAGCCATATAAAATGAAGCACTCCTAATATTGCAATAACATAAATGAGGCGATGTAATAGTTTCCATTTCATTTTAAGTTTTCGAATCATCTTATCTGAGGAAGTTATAGCCAAGGGCAATAATAAAACCCAAGCTAAAAAGCCTACGATTACGTAACGATGTTTGATAATGTCATTTTTGATATCAATCCATGCAAAGTGATAATCGAGACCTATATAACAAAGTAGATGAATTGAGGCATAGAAAAAGACAAAGAGCCCTAACATTCTTCTATATAAAATCCACTGGCTGACATTTGTGATTCTTCTTAAGGGCGTCATACTTAACGTTAAGCATAAGAAAATAAGTGTCCATTTACCAAAATGACGTTCAATAAATTCAACAGGGTTAGCACCCAGCCTATCTTGAAAGATGATAATGCTAATCGAGAGAAGCGGCCAAAGGCTTAAGATAAAAATTAAGCGTTTTATATATATTTGGTTAAATTTCAAAGCGACCTAAAAATATCTATTTAAATCCATGCCTTGATATAGGTGAGCAACCTCTTTTTGATAGCCATTAAACATCTGAGTTTTTAGTCTGGGCGCTAATAAACTCTCTCCAACTCTTCTTTCTGTGGCTTGTGTCCAGCGAGGATGATCAACTTCAGGATTAACATTCGCATAGAATCCATATTCCTTTGGATTTGCTTTCATCCAAGTAGTGATAGGCATTTTTTCAACAAGTCTAATTTTAGTAATAGCTTTAATACTCTTAAATCCATACTTCCATGGAACAACCAATCGAATGGGCGCACCATTTTGTTTTGGTAAAACTTTGCCATATAATCCAACCGCTAAGATAGTTAATGGATGCATAGCCTCATCTAATCTCAGTCCTTCTTTATATGGCCAATCTAACATGTCATCTTTTTGGCCAATCATTTCACTTGGACGCTTTAGAGATACAAATTCAACATATTTAGCATTCCCAGTTGGAGATACTTTTTTAAGTAAAGAATTTAATGGAATACCTACCCAAGGAATGACCATAGACCAGCCTTCAACGCAGCGAAGTCTATAGATACGTTCTTCTATCGGTATAAGCTTTACAAGCTCATCTATATCTAGTGTAAGAGGTTTGGCAACAGAGCCTTCAATAGAAATTGACCAGGGATCTACTTTTAGTAAATCTGCATGCTCATGAGGATCTGATTTTGAAGTACCAAATTCATAATAATTGTTGTAACTTGTAATATCCTCAAGCGATGAAAGCTTTTCAATTTTATGCTCTTTTGATTGAATAAAAGAAGGTAGCGCACTGAGCGCAGCATAACTTTTATTTGTGAATGTCGATAGCGCCGTTGAGCTTAATATTAAACCTAAATTTTTTAAAAAATTTCTACGATCATTATAAACATGCTCAGGGGTGATTTCTAATGATGATATTTTTTTAATTTTAACCATAGTCAACTTTACTTATTAAGAAGATAAAGCATTAAGCCAAAGTATAGAAAAGCAAAAATAGCCACAATCCAAAATACTTTCAACATATTGGAATTAATGTCAGAGAGTTTTTGATGTATTTTTTCTAGTAATTCTTCATGTTTTAATTTTTTAGACATATATTTCTTTTAAAAGTTTAAACATCTTCAATATTTTTGATTAATTTTTTAGCTTGTAATTTAATATCTTTAATTAGAGCGGGATCCATATCTCTGATCTGCTTATTTACGATAGCTAACCTTGGATTTTTGCTTAATTGTTTAGAGTTCGTAATAAAAAAATTCCAGTATAGGCTGTTAAAAGGGCATGCTTTGTCACCAACCCGCTCATTTTTTGAATAATAACATTCCTCACAATAGTTACTCATTTTGTTTATATAGTTAGCAGTTGATACATAAGGTTTACTCGCTAGCCTTCCTCCATCTGCAAATTGACTCATACAGAGTGTGTTTGGCATTTCAACCCATTCAAATGCATCAATATAGATACCTAAATACCACTCATGAAGACTTTTAGGATTAATGCCAGCAAGTAGAGAAAAATTACCAACAACCATAAGTCTTTGGATATGATGCGCATAAGCTTCATCTAAGGATTGCTTAATTGTATATTTAAGGCAATTCATTTTGGTTTTACCATTCCAAAACCAATTGGGTAAAGGTAATTGATGGTCAAAATAATTCTCATCGCTAAGTCCTGGCATATGGGCCCAATAATATCCTCTGATGTATTCTCTCCAGCCGATAATTTGTCTTATAAAGCCTTCAGCAGTGCTAATGGGTAATTTATCAGAAAGATATGATTTTTCGACAGCAGATACAACCTCTTTTGGAGATAGCATTTTAGTATTCAATGAAAAAGATATTAAGGAGTGAAACATTCTTGTCTCTTCTTTGTGCATGGCATCCTGATAATCACCGAAGTAAATTAAAATGTTCTTAATAAAAAAATCTAGATGTTTTAAAGCTTCATTTCTATTTAAGGGCCAACGAAATTTAGATGCATTGTGATTTCCAAAGCTTTTTATTTCAGCCTCTGTAATTTCATCCCATAATTTAGCGTGATCATGGGTAAGCCTATGATCTTCAAGCACTTCTGGCATTCCCTTCCAGGCTTTTCTATTTTCGTGATCAAAATTCCATTTTGAACCTACAGGTTTACCATCTTCAGACATGAGAATATGATGCTTTTTTCTCATATAGCGATAAAAAGACTCCATTAACCACTGCTTCTTATCGGTAAATATTTCTTTTACTTCGAGGCGATGAGTAAAAAAGTGTTCTGATGAAAAACACTCGGATGGAATAGAGATTTCACTACAAAATTCTATTAAATCTTGATCAAGTCTGTATTCGTCAGGTTCTTGATACTCAAACTTCTGAATGTTGTATTGACTAAATAAAGCTTTTAAATTTGCTTTAAAAGATTGTTGATTGGACTTCTCATTTATCTTGAGATAAATGGCTTGATGATTATGTTTAGTAAGTGTGTTTTTAAAGTCCCTCATCGCTGCAAAAATAGCTAATATTTTTTGTGCGTGATGAAGAACATAATTTGTTTCTTGTTTCACCTCCATTAAAACATAGAAGATTTCATCATCTATATTTTTAAACCAGGAATGGTTAGGATTGAGTTGATCACCCAGAATCAGTCTAAGAATTTTCATTGTCGTGGTCTAAAAAAAGAATTGTTTTGTTAAGATTAAATAGTACTGAGATTTAAGCTGAGCTAATCCCCAGGGCCTAGATATTTTACTTGAAAATAGGGGGAGGTTGTGGGATAGGGCCGTGTAATGAAAACTTTAAATACAAGTTAGAATAATGCACATGAAAACCCCACCTCAAATCACTCTCAAAGAAGCCTTTCTTTATTGGTTAAAACTGGGCTTTATTAGTTTTGGTGGTCCAGCAGGTCAAATTTCAATTATGTATCAAGACCTCGTTGAAAATAAACGATGGATATCTAAGAAACGTTTCTTACATGCGCTTAATTTCTGCATGTTATTACCAGGCCCTGAAGCACAACAACTTGCCACTTATATTGGTTGGCTCATGCATAGTACATTGGGCGGGCTTATAGCAGGATTACTTTTTGTATTGCCATCTTTCTTTATATTAGTTTTATTAGGATTCATCTATATGTCCTATGGTGAATTACCTATTATTAAAGCAGTATTCAGTGGCATTAAACCTGCTGTGGTCGCGATCGTATTATTTGCAGCCTATCGTATCGGACAAAGAACGCTCCATAACTTCATTTTAAGTTTGATTGCATTAGCTTCTTTCATTGCCATATTCTTTTTTAAACTTCCATTCCCTCTTATTGTATTGTCGGCTGCCGTTATAGGTTGGATAGGTAGTCATCGTTATGCCAAGTATTTTGAATCACATACACATACAAATTTCAAAGAAAAAACAAAGCATCATTCATCAATCATTGATGACAACAGTACTATTCCGAAACACGCAAAATATAACACACATAAGTTAATTAAGACCTTATTGATTGGATTGTTGATTGGAATAATACCTTTCTTAGCTTTAGTTTATGTTTACGGATTTGATCATTTACTCACTCAAACTGCATTATTTTTTACTAAAGCCGCTTTATTAACTTTTGGTGGGGCCTATGCAGTCTTGCCTTATGTATATCAAGGGGTAGTTGAGCATTATCATTGGATATCAACACAGCAGATGATTGATGCTTTAGCTCTTGGAGAAACAACGCCTGGCCCATTGATCATGGTCATTACTTTTATTGGATTTTTGAGTGGATGGGTGAATAACTTCATGCCAAATATAAGTCCCATTTATTCAGCATTACTTACAACTTCTGTTGCTACATTTTTTACATTCTTACCAAGTTTCATTATGATTGTTGTAGGCGCACCTTTAATTGAATCCACAAGAAAGAATATTAAGTTTGCAGCACCTCTTACTGCAATTACTTCTGCAGTGGTAGGAGTAATTTTAAACTTAGCTTTATTCTTTGCTTATCATGTATTTTGGAATGTTGAATCTATCACGCTTAATTATTCATCAATACTGATCGCTTTGATCGCTCTGATTGCTTTAATAAGATTTAAAGTGAATACCTTTTATGTAATCTTCGCTAGCTGTATTGGAGGTATAATTTTATCCATTGTATAAAATAAACTTAAAAGTTTTTTTATTGTCTTAAAAAAAAGTGAGGTCTGTGATATGAAAGCATTAGTCAAAAAATACGCTAAAGAGGGATTATGGCTGGAAGATATGCCAGAACCTGAAATGGGTAATAACGACGTACTAATTAAAATTAAAAAGACTGCTATTTGTGGCACAGATATTCATATCTACAATTGGGATGAATGGGCTCAAAAAACTATTCCCGTTCCTATGATTACTGGGCATGAATATGCAGGAGAAATTGTAGATCTCGGCTCTAATGTAACGGATTTAAATGTAGGCGATATCGTCTCAGGAGAAGGTCATTTAACATGTGGCCGTTGTAGAAACTGCTTGGGTGGCAGAACTCACTTATGCCCTAATACAATAGGCGTAGGTGTAAATCGAACAGGATGTTTTGCAGAGCTCTTGGCAGTGCCTGCTAAGAATATATTTAAACCAAGTCGAGAAATGTCAACTGACTTACTTGCTATTTTTGACCCTTATGGAAATGCAGTGCATACAGCTCTCTCTTTTAATATGGTGGGGGAAGATGTGCTTATTACAGGCGCAGGTCCAATTGGTATGATGGCCGCTTTGGTCTCGGACCATGCTGGTGCGAGAAATATTGTAATCACAGATGTAAATCAATATCGTTTAGACTTTATCAAAAAGATTCTTCCGCGTGTTATTACAATTAATGTTGAAAAAGAAACGATTAGTCGTGACATGATGAAATCTGTTGGTATTTTTGAAGGATTTGATGTGGGTCTGGAAATGTCAGGCTCCCCTAAAGCCTTTAGTAGCATGTTAAGTCTTATGATTAATGGCGGCCATATTGCTATGTTAGCTATCATGCCTGCAGGCTCTGGAATAGATTGGGATATGGTGGTATTCAAAGGCCTAACGATTAAAGGAGTCTACGGACGTGAAATTTTTGAGACTTGGTATAAAGGTACGATGATGGTTCAAAGTGGGTTGCCTCTAGAAAAGATAATTACACATCGGTTCCCTTACACTGAATTTAAAGAAGGTTTTGATATTATGCGATCAGGCAAATCTGGCAAAATTATCTTAAATTGGGAAATTTAATATTAAGGATTTTTAATGAGCTTTAAAAAAGCTAAAGAAAGTTTTTCATTTGATTTAGAAGAAATTAAAAAAGCAGGACTGTGGAAAACGGAACGCATTATTAATTCTGATCAGAAAAGTAAGATTCAACTTTCTGACAATCAAGAAGTTATTAATATGTGTGCGAATAATTACCTTGGTTTGGCCAATAACCCCGAAGTCATTCAAGCAGCAAAAGACGGCCTTGATCGTTGGGGTTTTGGTCTTGCCTCTGTTCGATTTATATGCGGAACACAAACACTGCATAAAACTTTAGAAGAAAAAGTGAGTGAGTTTTTAGGCACAGAAGATACGATTCTATATGCTGCTTGCTTTGATGCGAATGGTGGTTTATTTGAAACCATACTCACAGCTGATGATGCTGTTATCTCAGACGAGCTCAATCATGCGTCGATTATTGATGGTATTCGCTTAAGTAAAGCGCAACGTTATCGATATAAAAATAATGATATGAATGATTTACGTACAAAATTAGAGGAAGCTAAGAAAAATAAAGCGAGACGTATTCTAATTACCACCGATGGCGTATTTTCTATGGATGGCACAATCGCACAATTAGATAAGATTTGTGATCTAGCTGACGAATTTGATGCCATGGTGCATCATGACGATTGCCATGCAACAGGATTCATGGGAAAAACAGGTCGTGGTATTCATGAACATTGTAATGTAATGGATCGCGTTGATATCATTACAAGTACTTTCGGTAAGGCTTTAGGCGGTGCTACTGGTGGTTTTACTTCCGGCCGCAAAGAAATTATTGATATGTTAAGACAAAGATCTCGACCTTATCTATTTTCAAATACACTTGCCCCTAATATTTGTACTGCTTCGTTAAAAGTTTTTGAGATGCTAAAAAAATCAACCGCACTTCGCGATAAATTAGAGACAAATGTCCATTATTTTAGAGCTGGAATGCAAAAAGCTGGTTTTGATGTGAGAGACGGTGATCATCCTATTGTTCCTATTATGTTAGGGGATGCTAATCTTGCCCAATCAATGAGTAAAAAATTACTAGAAAAAGGTATTCTAGCGATTGGATTTTTTTATCCAGTTGTGCCACAAGGAAAAGCTAGAATTAGAACCCAAATTTCAGCTGCTCATACATTCGAAGATCTAGATAAAGCAATAGACGCTTTTACTTTAACTAAAAATCAATTAGCCTAACTGTCAAAACTTTTGATGCATGGTGTGATTCAAAATATCCGAAATCCAGATATTTATCTAAGACATGAGCGGACTAATGAATCTTTGCTGAGCAAATAGGACAGGTACATTTCCAAGAATGTACAAGCCACTCAAACGCTTCATTTCTATTTTTATATTTCATAGTTTCCCTAAAAATAATTAAACGCAATCGCCCATTGCTGATGAATATCTGTGCCAACAAGCTTTATCTCCTTGCTCACATACAAAAATATCTCCATCCGTCGTTCTCAATACTTTCACATCTTGTAAATTCGTCTTTTTTTCTAAAATTTTAGATGGTTTAATTTCTTTATTTGATTTCATTTTCATTGCCTCACAAATAGTTTGTATGATTAAATTCTATGCCTCTTATTTTGATAAATCTAATGAATTGTTTTTAAGGATATGATAAGTATTACTTATCAAAAGTAAAATCTATCAGAGCCTTAGGCAAAGGCTTATAAGAGTTGTTTTGATTGTTGGGTGATAGGAGTATGCTTCAAAATATCTGGAATCCGGAGATTTTTGGCCATAGTGAACTTTCAATTGTAAAAGTGTATCTTATGGAAACTTATTTAATGAATATGAAAGGCAAAAAATGGCAAAGAAAAAATGTAAATATAATTGGCATATGGCTTTTAGATGCGGTCTTGGCACGGCATTTTATGTATTAGGCATTGCTGCTTTTATTAAATATTTATTCCATTAAGCTTGATGTCAAATAAAGAGATTTTATTATCTGATGGAGATATTTCTAGGCTAATTGAAATGGCTTGGGAAGATAAAACGCCTTTCGAAGCTATTTTAAAGACATATCAACTAGATGAGCCCTCTCTAATGAGGCTCATGCAAAAACATCTTAAAGCTTCATCTTATCGATTATGGAGAAAGCGTGTTAAAGAACGATCAAGTAAGCATTTAAAACTAAGATCTCCAGACATTAAGCGACACCATTGCGTAACTCAGAATAAAATTAGTCGTTAATTTATTATGAGAATGGTGAAAAAAGAAAACCTACCGACAAAAATTTGCCTTGTTTGTCAAAAACCTTTTTCTTGGAGAAAGAAATGGCAACTTGTTTGGAATGAAGTTAAATACTGTTCCGAAAGATGTAAGCGTCATAAAAATTTAGCATGATCGGAAAGATTAGAAAAAAACTTTTACCACCCATATTATCAGAGATTATTTTAGATCCAATAATATGTCCCATATGCAGCAGGAGCATTCCAGAATCTCAAAAAGATGCTCACCATTTAATACCAAAATCTAAGGGCGGAAAATCTGCCGAATATCTTCACCGAATCTGTCATAAACAAATTCATGCGTTATTTAGTGAAAGTGAGCTAGCTAAAAAATTGAATACTGCAGAATCATTGAGAAATCATTCAGACATGCAAGCGTTTATCAATTGGGTGAAAAATAAGCCAGATGATTTTTACGAGAGAACTGCGAAAAGCTTACGTAATAAGAAATAGTAAAATATTTCTTTATCTTATGTTATGTATTAATTTCATCTATATCGTTCATAGCGTTTTTTGTAACAAATAAAAAAGCAATATCATAAGAATAATTACCATAATCATAGAAGTGAAATATCCATAACCATTTCTAAGCATCCAACTAAATAGAGGTAACACCGGCATTACTGGCAATACGTAAATAAAATTTTCATTCGCTAATTTAGCAATTTTTTCTATATCCTTACTTTCGAACCAAATCATAGTGTAAGCAGTAAAAGAAATTATTGGGAGTGCTAACAAAAGAGCAGCTAGCTTTGTATCTTTTTTACTTAATTCAGTAACGAGAACAATCACTACGACTGCGATAATAATTTTTATGAAGTAGGCCATTAGTATACGATCTGCATATTTGGTTTCTCTGGTATTTCTGGTAAATACGAGGCTTGATTGTTTACTATCCTTTTCGTGCTCCATAGAACAACAAGGGCATCTAAAATATCATCATCCATCACATCTTTTTTTTGATATTTATTTCTGATGACATCAAAATTAAAATTTAAAAAATGTTTATCAAGAAGGGCTTTTCGAATGTCAAAGCCTTCAATAGTTTTTTTGCTTTCAAGGATTACTTTTTCATTATTCATAGCTCGAAAGCTTAGTTCGGGATGTATTTCGAATATTTTTATATTCTTATAATGAAGAATAGTTTGGACATCTTTTATTTTAGGAAATAAATACCAAGATTGAAGTGACATTGATTTCCCAATAAGATTTTTAGATATAAGGCATGCTTTCTCATAATTCGGTTGGTCTAACATTTTTGGCGTCGGAGCCGTGAATACTGAAGAGGCTTTTTTGCTAAGAAGTTTTCTAGCTAATTGATCAGCTTCTCGAGGCATGACTTCAGATAAGATCACAGGCATATCAATTCCAATAATGAATTGATTGAACTCAACAAAAAAATCCTTGAGATTACTTATGCTTGGAAAAATAGCGGTTTCAATAGTTTCATCTTGAGAGTGCCAAACTGCAAACCAACCCGCTTTACATCCATCGATACCAATAACTAAAGGCAACTAATTCACCCTGCAATATTTCATTTTATTAAAGCGCCATTGTGCGAAGTAGGCATAGAGCATTTTACTTGCAGGATAAATAATTGGCAGTTTGATTATAAAACTTAATAATCTCCATCCTTTTAAGTTATTCCATATAAGACAAAATGCATCTATACCCCTATAAAGCCTATCTTTTCCATCTATAGCGTGAAGACTCATCAGAGCTTCATTATGTTTAATTCCGTATTTACGAAGCAATGTGTTATTGGTATGGAGATTGCACCACAAGAAAATACCTTTCGGGGCTACTGATTTGTAGTAATTAATCTCTTTTGAGCAAAGGCTACAATGTTGGTCGTAAAGTATTTTAATCATAATTTGCTTAATATTAAAAAGAGAAAGGCTCCAAACCATTCGGGGAAAAATTGGGAGCCCATCGAGCAATAATTCAGCGTATTGCTTATTACCATGACTAAAAAAACGAATAAAAATTCAACTTTTACATAAAATACAAAAAATGTAATCTATTGTTAGCATTGTAAGTATAAAATTTTAACGCCATTTAAAAAAGTTATTTAAAAACAAGTGGTTATAATTAAACCGAAGAATTAAAGCGCATTTATTTAATTACATAATTTTTTATGGGTAATGATAATCATGAAAAAATATATAAATATTTTGAAATATATGAAACTAACGTTAAGATCTGATTACAATAATTTACTAAAGATAGTTTATTAAAACCCTAGTTAATTATTTTAGTTATTTAGAAGTAGTTTTTTATCAACCATTAGGAGATTCTTATGTTTCAAGGTTTCTTTAAATCCGTAAAAAATAAGTGCTTATTAGGATTGTCTTTACTAGCTTCATCAACATCTGTTTTTGCTAC
>BJGS01000011.1 GCA_014190615.1 Methylophilaceae bacterium | reverse complement strand
TTTTTATCGCGGTGACGACGTCTCGTTTGTCGAACTGTATTCACATAAAGTTCGGATTCTGTTATCACAATATAATTAGATGAAATATACCCTTGATGCAAAGGGCTCACAGTCAATATGACTTGATCATCAGCATCTGCTGAAGATAGCCAATCATCTGTCGATTTAAACTTAATACCTCCTAATTTTAAAAGTTCAGAAACAGTCTCACGTCTACCTAAACTATCAGTTAAGATAAAAAATCTTTTAGAATTTTCTGCAATAAATTGTTGAAGCTTAACTAAGGGTTGAATATTTTTACGATCAATAGATACGTCTGGGATTTTTTCGCTAAGTTCCTGAAGTCTTAATTCAAATTTTTTGTACGTATTAATCGATTTAAAAAATTGATCTGGCTTAATTAGAAGATTTTGAGGCTCTAAGATTGGTCGCTCAGCATCGTAGGCAAATAAACGGAAGCGCTTTTCAGTTTCATGCCAAAAGTGACTACAAGCATGGTCCAGATTGCCATGTTTATAAATAATCGTATTGTCTGAAAAATAGCTAAAAATATCGCTCATCTCATCAAAAAATAAAGGCATATACCATTCAATACCGCCTATAGGTATGCCTTTGCTGATATCTTTATAGATAGATGACCGTGAAGGGTCTCCTTCAAAGCGCTCTCGGTAGTTTTGTCTAAATGTGCTGATCGATTTTTCATCTAACGGGCATTCGCGAGCAGGAAGCAGCTTAATTTCATTGACTGGGTATAGTGTCCTTTGAGAGTCAACATCAAATGTCCTAATAGAATCAATCTCATCATCGAAGAAATCTAAGCGATAAGGGATAATACTTCCCATGGGGAATAGGTCAATCAGGCTTCCTCTTACAGAAAATTCTCCTGGGGCCATGACTCGAACAACATTCATGTAACCATTCAATGTGAGTTGATTTTTAAAGCCTTCAATATCAACTTTTTGCCCTTTAGAAAAATGAAAGCTAAATTGTTGGATGTAGCTCTTTGGTGGCAGTAAATGAAGTGCAGTAGTTACAGGAATAATGACAACATCAAAACTTTTTTGGGTGACTTGATAAAGAGTAAGAAGTCGCTCTGAAATTAGATCTGGATGAGGTGAAAAATGGTCGTATGGTAAGGTCTCCCAGTCAGGTAACAAATTAATTTTTAAATCTGGGCTGAACCAAAGCATTTCTTCCATAAGTCGCCTTGCATCAAAAGCAGTCTCGGTAAAGATAGCTAATGATTTTTTATGGGTAACAATTTCACTTTGAATATATTGAACGAGCGAGTAGCTATCTGAACCATCGATTTCGATTGTAGATAGCGATTCTTTACTTTGATTATTTTCTTGTTGTGGCATATATTGCATGTATAAATAATTACCAATATTATAAGCTTTAAAGCTTGTATTCATTGAGAGGGAATGACATGAACGATAAAGAATTAGTCGCGCACCAAGCCTTACAATATGTTAGTGAAAATATGATCGTAGGTTTAGGCACAGGATCAACAGCTAATTATTTTATTGATGCTTTAGCTAAACGTAATAGAGATGAAAAACTAAACGTTCGCGCAGTATCAAGCTCCGTTGTTAGTATGATTAAAGCCAAAGAAGCTGGACTTACCCTCTTAGCTATGGAGCAAATTAAAGAAATAGATCTTTATGTGGATGGCGCGGATGAAATCACAGCTGATCTTACTTTACTCAAAGGGCGAGGTTATGATCTCGTTAAAGAAAAATTACTTGCACGTTCCGCAAAAAGATTTATTGTCATAGCGGATGAATCCAAAATTGTTAAAAATATTGGGGATAACTTTCCAATTCCTTCCGAAGTGCATCCGTTTGCATGGGAGCTTATTAAAAATTTTTTAATAAAAAAAGGTACGGGTGATATTAGAATTAATGCAGCTAAAGATGGTTACGCAATTACTTCGTGTGGTAATTTTGTGCTTGATTTTAATTACGCTGAAAAGGATACTGAAAAATTAAATGCATTACTCTCACAAACACCGGGCATAGTAGAGCATGGTATTTTTTATAATCTAGCTCATGGCGCTTTAATTAGTAACAATGGAAAGGTACGTGAGATTTGGAAAAATTAAATCTTTTCTGTGCCACTCATATAAGGAACTAATGCTTTAGGTATCGTAATACTGCCATCTTCATTCTGATAATTTTCAATAATCGCAACTAAAGTTCTGCCAACCGCAAGTCCAGAACCATTCAACGTATGTACAAATAAATTCTTTCCATCTTCACTCTTAAATCTTGCTTTTAAGCGTCGTGCTTGGAAAGACTCACAATTTGAAATAGATGAGATCTCTCGATATGTATCTTGGGACGGAAGCCATACTTCTAAGTCAAAAGTTTTTGCAGCACCAAATCCCATATCTCCTGAACATAAAGATAGTAATCTGTATGGAAGCTCTAGTGAGGTAAGTATAAATTCAGCATGCGAAACCATTTCATCTAATGCATCATAACTTTTATCAGGGTGAACAATTTGCACCATTTCAACCTTATCAAATTGATGCTGCCTAATCATACCTCTTGTATCTTTTCCATAAGATCCGGCCTCAGATCTAAAGCAAGGTGTATGTGCAGTTAATTTGATAGGCAAATCAGATTGCTTAACAACTTCATCTCGAAAAAAATTTGTCAGGGTGACTTCAGAAGTTGGAATTAAATAAAGCTTACTTTCATTATGTGAGAGACTGAAAAGATCAGCTTCAAATTTAGGAAGCTGTCCTGTGCCAATTAAGGTCTCGCTATTTACTAAATAGGGCGTATAGCATTCTTTATATCCGTGCTTGTCTGTTTGGGTATCGAGCATATATTGCGCAATGGCACGGTGTAATTTTGCAATTTTTCCTTCCATAACAACAAAACGAGCACCAGCGAGCTTAGCACCTAGATCAAAATTAAGTCCATGTTGTGCGCCCACATCCACATGGTCTTTTATTTTAAAATTAAAATTTCTAGGTTCTCCAGCGACTTTCACAATTTTATTATCAGCTTCAGATTTACCTATTAGGACAGATTCGTGCGGAATATTTGGAATATTAAGCATAAATTGATTAATCTTTTCTTGTAATTCAGCCAGTTCAGATTCACCCACTTTTAAATCATCTGAGATAGCATTAACATTAACCATAAGGGCGTCAGAATTCTCATTCTTAGACTTCGCAATACCGATCTCTTTAGAAATGGAATTTCTTTTCTCTTGTAGATCCTGAGTCTTAACTTGAAGCACTTTTCTTGTATTTTCGAGCGATTGAAAAGTAGCAGCATCGAGCTCAAAACCTCGGCTAGCAAGCTTTTCTTTAGTGATCTCTATATCGTTTCTTAATAACTGGATATCTATCATAAATAATCTATTTCTTTTGCTTATCTTGAGATTTTAAATAATTCATTTTTTCGAGAATTTTACTCTCTAATCCTCGTGTTGTAGGCTTATAAAACTCAATTGGATCTAAATTATCAGGAAAATATTTTTCCCCTGCTGCGAACGCTTCAGGTTCGTTGTGAGCATAACGATAATTTTTCCCATAATCTAATTCTTTCATAAGTTTAGTTGGTGCGTTTCTTAAGTGCACAGGAACGTCACTATTATCTCCTTCACTTACAAATGCCTTTACATTATTAAAAGCCATATATGCCGCATTGCTTTTAGCTGCAATCGATAAATATAAAACTGCATTTGAAAGGGCTAATTCTCCTTCGGGTGAGCCAAGACGTTCATATATTTGGTAAGCTTCTAGAGCAATAGTTTGGGCTTTCGGATCAGCTAACCCTATATCTTCAATAGCAATACGCACTATCCGTCTCGCTAAATAAAGTGGATCAGCGCCGCCATCTAACATTCGATGAAACCAATATAAAGCTGCATTAGCATCAGATCCTCTAACAGATTTATGCAGCGCAGAAATTTGATCATAAAATTGATCTCCTCCCTTATCAAACCGTCTAATTTTACTAGTAATAGTTTTTTTTAAAAAATCTTGGTCAATTTTTTTAGTCTTTAAAGAAACAGCTGTATTAAATAGTAATTCTAAAAAATTGAGCAGCCTTCTAGCATCTCCATTGATATGGGAAATAATTTCCTGTTTAGCGTCTTCATCAACTGCGATAGTTGGTGCAATATAATTTTTAGCCTTTTCGTATATAAGTGAAAGATCTTCATCATCAAGCATTTTCAAAACATATACTTGAGATCTACTTAATAACGCTGAATTAACTTCAAAAGAAGGATTTTCAGTAGTGGCACCAATAAAAGTAATCAACCCCGATTCAACATGTGGCAAAAAAGCATCTTGCTGGCTTTTATTAAAACGATGAACTTCATCAACAAATAAAATTGTCTTCTTATTAAATTGCTGTAAATTAAGTTGAGCCTGTTCTATTGCCTCACGAATATCTTTAACACCCGACAGAACTGCGGACACAGAAATAAATTCTGCATCGATAGTATTTGCTATCACACGAGCAATGGTTGTCTTTCCAACTCCCGGGGGACCCCACAAAATCATTGATGGTAAATTCCCAGATTCAATGGCGACGCGTAAAGACTTTCCTTCGCCTAAAATGTGTTTTTGTCCTGCAATTTCGCTTACAGATTTAGGCCTTAAATATTCAGCCAAAGGTAATTGAGATTGATTAGGTTCAAACATTTTATTCATAGAAATTATTCACCTGAAGTCTTTTCTTGAAATAGCTATTTAACATCAACATTCTTAGTCTTATTTTTAATATTGCTTGATGAATTTGTTGGATCAGGAATCGCTCCTGATTGAACAACATCTACGCCATCAGGCAATTTAAATAAAAAATCATTATCAGTTAAGCTAATGTTGTATTTTGCATTTTTAAAACTGATAGTTGTTGTATGTTCAAATGCATCCACAATTTTCATTACCGATAATTTATTATCGCTCAAACCTAAAATGACTTTACTGAATCCAGCACCCTCTTCTTTGGGTGTTGCTTCGACCCATTTAATATTTTGATTCGCTTCAGTATAGTTTTGATCATCTATGTTTTTAAGTATGAAATATTTTTCAACATTCTTACCTGCAATAATTAAAAGCGGTGTTGATCCAGCTACTTTAGCAATAGGATTAATTGATACCTGCCTTAGATCTTGATCATACATATACAGGCGTTCACCATCGCTAATAATTTGATTTTGATAAGGCTTTAAATAATCCCAGCGAAACTTATTAGGTCTTTTAAATAACATAACACCTTGAACGTCCTGAAGCTTTAAGCCTTTTTTATCTAATACAACCTGGCTAAATTCAGAAGACATGCTTGAGATGTTATTGGCAAAAGTATTAAGATCTGAAACACCGTCTGCAGATACATTGAATGAGAGAATTAAAAAGCCAGCAAAAATTTTATTCATTTTGTTTTGGAGCTAATATGTCTCTATTGCCATTACTTTGCATAGCAGAAACTAGTCCAGCTCTTTCCATATCTTCAATGATCCTAGCGGCACGGTTATAGCCAATTCTTAAATGTCTTTGCACGGAGGAGATGGATGGCTTTCTTGTTCTTAAGACTAGCTCCACAGCTTCATCATAAAGCGGGTCTTTTTCCCCCGCAAAATTAGAAGAGGAGTCCCCATAATCGCCACTCTCTGACATTTCATTAGTTAAGATGCCCTCAATGTATTTTGGTTCGCCATGTGATTTAAGATAATTCACAACTTTATGGACTTCTTGGTCCGAAACAAATGCGCCATGGATTCTTTGCGGATAACCTGAGCCAGCTGGTTGATATAACATATCACCCTGCCCAAGAAGTGTCTCAGCACCCATTTGATCTAAAATTGTTCGAGAGTCGATTTTGCTAGAAACTTGAAATGCAATTCTCGCAGGAATATTGGCTTTAATAAGGCCTGTAATCACATCTACCGACGGCCTTTGTGTGGCTAATACTAGATGAATACCGGAAGCCCTAGCTTTTTGAGCAAGTCTTGCAATAAGCTCTTCGATTTTCTTGCCAACAACCATCATTAAATCAGCAAGCTCATCGATCACAATTACAATAAGAGGCATTTCAGACAATGGCTCGGTATTTTCTGGATTAACAGGATCAGCAAGAGGCGATCCATCTTTGATGCTGTCTTTAATTTTTTGATTGTATCCAGCTAAATTTCTTACGCCTAACATCGACATCAATTTATAACGTCTTTCCATTTCTGCAACACACCAATTTAAAGCATTAGCTGCCTGACGCATGTCAGTGACTACCGGCGCTAATAAGTGAGGGATACCTTCATAAACGGATAGCTCAAGCATTTTAGGATCAATAAAAATCATCCTCACTTTTTCGGAGTTTGATTTATAAAGTAAACTTAAAATTAATGCATTAATTGCAACTGATTTTCCTGAGCCTGTAGTCCCTGCAATTAATACATGTGGCATTTTAGATAAGTCAGCAACTTCTGGTCTACCAGAGATATCTTTTCCTAAAGCAATAGTAAGGGAAGCGCTTGTGTCAGCAAAGATTTGAGAACTCATAATTTCTGATAAGTAAACAACTTGCCTTTTGGGATTAGGTATTTCTAAGCCCATGCATGTTTTACCTGGAATTGTTTCTACAACACGAACGCTTACGACCGAGAGTGCGCGAGCTAAATCTTTTGATAAGTTAGTCACCTGACTGCCTTTTACCCCAGGGGCTGGCTCGAATTCATAACGTGTAATAACAGGTCCGGGTTGTGCTGATAAAACTTTAGCCTCAATACCGAAGTCCATTAATTTCTTTTCAATTAATCGAGAAATAAATTCAATTGTTTCAGCGGACTGAGGCTCCACTTGACTTGATGGTTGATCTAGAAGATGAAGTGGTGGCAATAAATTATCACTGAAACTAAACAATGGAATTTGTTTTTCTTTTTGAACGCGCTCACTTTTTTTAATTTCAACATCTGGAGATTCAATATTAACTGGAGATCTATTTTCAGATTTCTTTCGTTCCGTTTCTAATAACTCTAATCTTTGCTGTTCAATAATTCTTCCATGCTTACGATCTTGCCAATCCCTATATCGATATTGAACTCTTTGAAATAAAGCATATGTAAAGTGACCAAAATGCTCAGAAATTCTAAGCCATGACCATCCTGTAAATAAACTAAATCCGATCGCTATAGACGTAATTAAGAAAATAGTTGAGCCCACGTAACCTAGTGATGCGCGCAATAAATGATCAAATAATTTACCAAGCAAGCCTCCTTGTGAGAGGGGAAACTGTGCGGGTAAATCTAGCAAATGGCCCGATTCAAAGGCGGCGGAAGTCGAGATTAAAAGGACGAAACCAAAATAATTAAAAAGCAAGAAAGATCGATAGCCTTTTAAATCTTGATTGTATTGGGGGTAAAGGAGCCAAATACTAAAAAAGCATAAGAAACTTAACCACCAGCTAGATAAGCCAAAAATATAAAGTAAAAGATCTGATAGATAAGACCCTACAATTCCGCCCGCATTATGAATTTCATTGGAGCCACTTACACTATGCGACCATGAAGGATCTTGAGTCGAATAAGTGGCAAGTATGATGGTTAAATAAAGGCCAATAAAAATTAAACTAAGCCACCAAGCTTCGCGTGTTAGTTTAATTTTAATCCCATTAAGTTTATTGTCTTTTGGGGTTTGGCCAGCTTTTACAGATTCTGATTTTTTTTTAAAAAACAAGGTGATAAGCACTCGGAATTTTTCATCAATTATATCAGCTCGAGGTGCCAAAAAATGATGAAAAAAGACTCAAAAAAAGCCCCTGCAGTCAAAAATAGGTTTGCTTAATCATGCGATGAAAACTAAAATTGATCGTTTGTAACTTCATACTCTTTTCAGGAATTCTTTATGGCAAAACATGCCCGACTTATCATCTTAGGCTCTGGTCCAGCAGGCTATTCAGCCGCAGTATATGCAGCACGGGCTAATCTTAATCCCTTGCTTATTACAGGGATTGCTCAAGGTGGTCAGTTGATGACTACGACGGATGTCGATAATTGGCCAGCCGATCCTGATGGTGTTATGGGCCCTGAACTTATGGAGCGCTTTGAAAAACATGCAAAACGCTTTAATACTGAAATTGTTTTTGATCATATCCATACAACACACCTAAAAGAAAAACCGATTCGTCTTATAGGTGACTCTGCAGAATATACGTGTGACGCTCTTATTATTTCAACAGGCGCTTCAGCAAAGTACCTTGGCTTAGAGAGTGAAACTGCATTTTTGGGCAAAGGTGTTTCAGCTTGTGCAACATGTGACGGATTCTTTTATAAAAATCAAGAAGTCGCAGTTGTGGGTGGGGGCAATACTGCTATTGAAGAAGCGCTTTATCTATCTAATATTGCAAATAAAGTGACATTGATTCACAGGCGAGATAAGTTCAAGGCTGAAGCTATTCAGATGGATAAAATTCATGATCGCGTCAAAGAGGGAAAAATTGTAATTGAAACATTTAAAGTTTTGGAAGAAGTTCTGGGAGATACAACAGGTGTCACTGGAATCAAAATTAAAGATGTCAATACAAAAGCAAGTCAAACGATATCGCTAAAAGGTATTTTCATTGCTATTGGGCATCAACCCAATACCTCGATCTTTGAAGGGCAATTAGATATGGAAAATGGTTACATCATAACGAACGCTGGACGTAATGGAAATTTTACAGCCACGTCAATTACTGGAGTTTTTGCAGCAGGAGATGTCCAGGACCATATTTATCGTCAAGCAGTTACTAGCGCAGGGAGTGGCTGTATGGCAGCGCTTGATGCGGAAAGATTTCTTACGAAATAATGTCATGACTGCAAACGAAAATGATAAAAATGAGAATGATCTATTCAGAGAAGCAATTAAAGGTGCTAACCCATTAAAAATTAGCCCTAAAAAGAAAGAATATAAAGCGCCACAAAAAAAACCAAAGCCTGTACCTCTCAATTTCTTAAGAGATGAAAGACAAGCGTTGATTGATTCAATCAGCGATCACTATGAACCACTTCATGATATTGAGAACGGCGAAGAGCTTTTTTATGTTAAACAAGGACACTCCCCGGATCTCTTAAAAAAATTAAGGAAAGGTTATTGGGTTGTCCAGAAATCAATTGATCTCCATGGAATGATTTCTGCTGAAGCAAAAGCTTATGTCATTCAATTTATAGCTGATTGTAAGAAAAACAATGTTCGCTGTGTTCGGATTGTGCATGGCAAAGGCTTTAATTCTAAGAATAAAGAGCCCATTCTAAAAAATAAACTAAAACATTGGTTAGCACAAAAAGAAGAAGTTATTGCCTATGCCCAAGCTCGAGAGCATGACGGAGGAAGTGGCGCTGTTGTTGTATTATTAAGCGCGCACTAAGCCTCACCCAAAAAGCCTCCGCTTTGGTGTTTCCAAAGTCTCGCGTACAACCCTTTCTTTCTAATAAGCTCACTATGAGACCCCTCTTCAATGATCTTACCTTTGTCAATCACGATAAGTCTATCCATTGCAGCAATCGTTGAAAGGCGATGTGCAATAGCGATAACTGTTTTGCCTTCCATTAATTGATAAAGACTTTGTTGAATAACAACTTCAATTTCAGAATCGAGTGCACTCGTTGCTTCATCTAATAATAAAATGGGCGCATCTTTCAACATTACTCTAGCTATTGAAATGCGCTGTCTTTGGCCGCCTGATAATTTAACTCCTCTCTCACCTACATGAGCTGCATATCCTTTTCTAGAAAGATTATCTTCTAACTGATTTATGAAGTCATGAGCCTTCGCCCTTTTTGCTGCGCTAATCATTTCATTTTGAGTTGCGCTAGGCCTTCCATAAACGATATTGTCTTTCACTGAACGATGCAGCAAAGAGGTATCTTGGGTAACCATGCCAATTTTTTCTCTTAAACTATTTTGTTTTACTTTTGAAATATCTTGGTTATCAATGGTAATTAAACCTGATTTAAGGTCATAAAATCGCAACAATAAATTTACGAGTGTAGATTTACCTGATCCCGTCCTTCCAACTAAACCTACTTTTTCACCTGGCTTAATATCCAGTGAAAAATTATGAATAACTGATTTTTTTTGGTTAGGATAATTAAAAATTATATTTTGAAATGAAACTGAAGCTTGTTGGATATCAAGATCTTTTGCATTTTTGATGTCTTTAATTTCTTGATGTATTGAAAGTGTATTAAGTCCATCTTGAAGCGTTCCGATTTGTTCATATAAGGACGTCATTTCCCACATAACCCAATGCGAGATGCCATTTAACCTCAAAGCCATGGCTGTTGCAGTTGCAACCACCCCAACCATAATTTGACTCTTTGACCAAAGCCATATAGCAACGACGCTTGTGCCTATTACCAGCAGCATACTTAGCAAATGATTAATAATTTCAATCCAGCTGACTAAGCGCATTTGTATATTTACAGCACTTAAAAACTCTTTCATAGCAACCTTCGCGAAATTTGCTTCACGTCCTGCGTGCGAAAAAAGTTTAATGGTACTTATATTTGTATAGGCATCTGTAATTCGTCCTGTCATAAGTGCTCTCGCGTCAGCCTGATTTCTAGATGACATACTTAAACGAGGTACAAAATAAATTAGAGCTATAATATAAAACAAAACCCAGCTGATAAATGGGAGCATGAGAATCAAATTAAATTTGCCTATAACAAAAATCATGGTTAAGAAATAAATAATGACGTATACCAATATGTCAGCCAAAATAAACCATAAATCTCTCACCGCGAGGGCAGTTTGCATAACTTTTGCAGCGACTCTACCTGCAAATTCATTGTGATAAAAATTCATGCTCTGATTAAGAAGCAATCTATGAAAATTCCAGCGCATACTCATAGGAAATGCGCCTGCAAGAGCCTGATGTTTAATTAATGTTTGGAATACAACTAGAAATGTACTTAAAATCAAAACTGCTGACGCTGATATTAATATAGATGCATGCTTAGACCAAAAATCTTGTGAGCTTGATTGATTTAATAAGTCTACCAAAGAGCCCATATATGAAAATAAAATGGCTTCGAAACTTCCTATCAAAGCTGTTAACAAGGCCATACCTAAAATGAGCCACCGAAGATTTTTAGTGCATGACCATACAAAAGACAATAATGTTTTGGGAGGCGTAGTTAAAAAATATTCAGGGAAAGGATTGAGAAGTTTTTCAAAGCGCTGAAACATATAAAAAACCTAGTCAGATTCTACTAAACAAATAGCTTGAGCTGCGATACCTTCACCTCTTCCAGTGAAGCCTAAAGTTTCAGTTGTTGTAGCTTTAATATTCACTGCGTTAATTTCAATATTACAATCTGATGCAATATTATTTTTCATACGATCAATATATGGAGTTAATTTAGGTAATTCACAAATTACTGTGGCATCAATATTAATGATTGAATATTTTTTTTCATGAAGTAATAAAACTATTTTCTTTAAAATATTTCTTGAGTCTATGTTTTTAATAGATGGATCTGTATTTGGAAAATGCTTACCTATGTCACCCAGCCCGGCGGCGCCAAGTATGGCATCAGAAATTGCATGCAAAAGAACGTCAGCATCGGAATGGCCATCCAATCCCTTTTCGAAAGGAATCTCAACCCCTCCAATAATACATTTTCTCCCATTTACTAATTGATGAACATCAAAGCCCTGCCCAACTTTTATCATAATAAATACCTATTTAGTTATTAAAGATTCAAGAATCTTAAGATCTTCTTGGTAAGTGACTTTGAAATTTTTAAAATCGCCTTTGATTAATTTCGGCTTCATTCCTAATCGTTCAATTGCTTGAGACTCATCTGTAGGAATTCCATCAAATGAGTTGAGCGCGTCAGTTAACATTTTATATCTATACATTTGCGGTGTTTGCGCTTGCCATAAATGATCTCTTACCGGTGAATCAATGACTCTATCTTCTTTGTTGGATTTCTTTATAGTGTCGGCGATGGGATATGCAAGCAAGCCTCCAACGGGATCATCTCTTAATGCCTCAATTAAATGAATGACATCCTTTTCTTGAATGCCTGGTCGCGCTGCATCATGAACTAATATCCAATCTTGCTCATCAACCTCCTCTTTTATACTTTCCAAGGCATTAGAAACAGTTTCACTTCTCGAAGCTCCCCCGCAATAATGAGTCTGAACCTTGGACGAAAAAGAAAGATTTAATGTTTTCCAGACGCCATCTTCTGGATGAAGCGCAATATGAATTGAATCTATAAATGAAATATTTTCAAAGACCCTAGTGACTCTTTCAACGAATGTTTGTTTATGAAGCACAAGGTATTGCTTAGGCTTATCTAGCCCCATTCTGGAACCAGATCCTGCTGCTGGAATAATGATATGAAATTTAGCCATGCTAAATTTTAACATGGCCGTCGAACGATACTTTTATAGGGTGAGATTAATCTTCTGTGTTTGCTGCGATCTTATGAATGGATATATCAGCACCATTAAATTCCTCTTCCTGCGTCAAACGAATACCAAAGAAGTATTTAAGAAACCCATAAACAATAAATCCGCCAGCAAGAGCTATCACAACGCCCAATAAAGTACCCATGATTTGTGACATCAAACTAACGCCGCCCAAGCCACCAAAATAAGTTGATCCAAAAATGCCAGCTGCAATACCGCCCCAGGCACCACAAAGTCCATGAAGAGGCCATACACCCAACACATCATCAATTTTTAAACGATTTTGTGTCAGCGTAAAAGCCCACACAAAAAGAATTCCAGCTACCAATCCTGTAATGAGCGCGCCAATCGGATGAAAAATATCTGAGCCAGCACAAACAGCTACAAGGCCTGCAAGTGGTCCATTATGAATAAAACCAGGATCATTTTTTCCTACAATGAGAGCTGCAATCGTGCCCCCGACTAAAGCCATTAAAGAATTTAATGCAACCAAGCCTGAAATACCATTAGATGTCTGAGCAGACATGACGTTAAAGCCAAACCACCCTACCGTTAAAATCCAGGCACCTAAAGCTAAAAAAGGGATATTTGAAGGAGGATAAGCATGAAGTCTTCCATCCTTGCCATATCTTCCGTGTCTAGCACCAAGAAGTAATACAGCTGCTAAAGCAATCCACCCGCCCATAGCATGCACAACCACCGAACCTGCGAAATCGTGAAATTTAAATCCATAATGACCTTCAAGCAAGGATTGGAAGCCTAAATGATTATTCCAAGCAATTCCCTCAAAGAATGGATAGACAAAACCTACCAAAGCAAAAGTCGCAGCAAGCTGAGCATTAAATTTAGCTCTTTCAGCAATGCCTCCTGAAATGATCGCTGGAATAGCTGCAGCAAAAGTAAGTAAGAAGAAAAACTTTACTAATTCATAACCATTTTTTGCAGACAATGTTTCTGCTGGCGAAAAAAAACTGACACCATAAGCAATGCCATAACCTATAAAAAAGTAAGCGAGCGTTGAAACCGAAAAATCAACAAGGATTTTAACCAACGCATTTACTTGATTTTTATGGCGAACAGTCCCTACCTCTAAAAATGCAAAGCCTGCATGCATAGCAAGCACCATAATTGCGCCTAATAAAACAAATAAAACATCATTTGCACCAATTAAGTTATCCATGATGGAAATTTCCTATCTTCACTAATAAATAAAGTTTAATTTTATATATAAATACTCAAAATATAGGGATTCTGAATTTTTTTATACTGAAATTAATTATTTATCCTATTTTTAGCACCATTTATGTGCATAAGAGTATTTCTGCACGTAAATAATGCATCAAAATAATCACTAAAGTCTTCCTGACCGCGTTTAAGATAGTAATTATTAGTTTTTAGAATGAAATGCTATGTTGGAATATATTCTTTTTATTTTGTTAATCGCTATTGTTTGGTTTTGGATTGATACCATTTCAAAACGAGAGTTGGCTATTGAACTTGGCAAAAATTTGTCAAAACAATTTAATCTGCAATTCTTAGATGAAACAGTGGCTTGTGAAAAAATTACTTTAAAGCGAAATGAGAAGGGTCAGGTTGCCATATTAAGATGTTATGAGTTTATGGTGAGCAGCTCAACCAACGATCGAATCAAGTGCAATCTCTATTTGCTAGGTAAGCATTTACATAACTGGCACATCCCTCCTTACATTCATACAATCTCTTAAATTAAACCTTATGCCTAACTCTAAAGACAAATTACATCGATTTATATTCGAGGCCACCGATGTTCGAGGTAATTATGTTCAGCTTAATCATACAATTGAAAAAGCAACACAACATCAAGCTCTTCCAGAAAATCTACATACGGCTCTGGGGGAGCTTATGGTAGCAAGTGCACTTCTGGCTTCAACGCTTAAGCTCGACGGTTCAATTACATTACAAATTCAAACGAATGGACCGCTCAAATTATTAATCGCTGAATGCAATGAAAATCTCGGTATACGGGGCACTGTTAAATGGAGCGGTCCAATAGCATCGATCAAACCGATTGAGCTTATCAAAGAAGGTCATTTCATTATTACTTTAATGCAAAAAAATGCAAAGAATCCTTACCAAGGCATTGTGCCGATGGAGGGAAATTCAATTAGCGAACTTCTCGAAAACTACATGTTACGATCAGAACAAATCCAAACAAAATTATGGATTCATGTTCAGAATCATATTTTCCATGGGCTGCTTATTCAAAAACTTCCATTTAATTCTTTAGCTACGGTTTCGGATAATGATGAAATTAAAAAGACCTGGGAAAGGGTTTCGGAATCAGCTCAATCATTTAATAAAATTGATCCTCTATTAGACACCCCTGCAATGCTTCAGGCTTTATTCCCTTTAGAGACTATTCGATTATATGATGCAACCTATCCAGATTTTGTATGCAGCTGCTCAAAGAAAAGCGTTGAGAATATGCTTCATCTTATCGGTAAAGAGGAATGTGAATCAATTATTGAAGAGCAATCATCGATCACGATTCATTGCGATTTTTGCAATGAGTGTTATCAATATTCAGAAGGTGAAGTAGATATTATATTTAATGAATCAATTGATTCAATTAAGCATTAACATTTTCTTGTCTATATTTTTCATATAAACATACGGATACTGCGGCAGAAACATTTAAAGATTCAATCCCTTTTTGCATAGGAATATATATAGATTGCGTGCTTAATCCTATAGTTTCTAATTGAAGCCCGCTTCCCTCATTACCAAAAATAAAAGCTACAGGACCTTTAAGGTTTTCTTTATAGATCGATTTTCCTGTTAAATCCGTTGCAAAAATTTTTCCTTTAAAAGCTTTTGTGACATCTGAAAAAATTGCTTTTTCAATACATGGCAAATAAAAATGAGCGCCTTGTCCACCCCTTAATACTTTAGGCGCCCAAATATCAGCACACTGATCAGAGAGGTAAACTAAGTCGACCCCAGCGGCGCAGGCAGATCTTAAGATACTGCCTAAATTTCCTGGATCCTGGATGTCTTCTAACAACAAAATACAATTTTGTTTTTGTGGGGCTTCTAAATGAGGAAGATTGATCGATGCAAGAATACCTGTAGGTGACATAACAGGGGTAATTTCAGAAAAAAGTCCTGCTGGAAATTCTAAAACTTGTGTATCTTCGTTAAGATATTGTGCAATCTTATCAACATCACCACCTTCAATTAAAGCGATAGAATCTGGCGAGCCAAAGCGCTCAACATACGACTCAATGAGGTGCATGCCATCTAAAATAGTTTGCTGCATCTCGAGACGATATCGAGGTGATTCGGTCAGTTTTTTTAAATGCTTAAAATGTTGATTTCCTCGTGATGAAATGACCTGACGCTTCATATCATTTAAAGGCTTTCATCGGAGACATTTTAAAGCCAGATTGTCTTAGTTGATTTAATAAACCATCTTGACCTGAAAGGTGCGAAGCGCCTACTGCAATAAATAATTGTTTGTCTTTTGAAAGTTCTTTAATTTTTGTTACCATTTTTTTATTTCTTTCATCCATAAGCTGAATTTTCATTTTTGCCCACAGATCAGGCGGTAATAATTTACCAGTTAATTCTTCATCAGTTTTACGTATTCGATCTAGGTCAGCTAAAAGATATTCCTTCATGAGTAAACTATAATCAGCTAATCTTTCTTTCTCCGTTTTTTTTAAAACAGATCGGAGCATCACTAATTGATCATCTAAAGAAAGAGAATCCATAATCGCAAAATGCTCTTGAGATGATTCAATACCAGTTACATCTTTATCTAAATCTGATGCCATAGACATGAGAAGAAAGTCTTGATTAAATTCACTACTAGGCTTAGGTGAATCAAAAATAATAGCCAAAAGCCAGGGTTTCATTCTGATGACATTCTCAAAATACATAACATGAAATTCAGAAAGTTTTTTGATTTGATTTAACTCCGCTTCATTTAAATCTGAAGTTAATGAGTGGTTACTCATAAAAAGATTTTTTGCATGATCATCAGACGCAATTTCTACCACAAGGAGATCTGATGCATCAAGCGCTTGTTTAACAATAGGTAAAAACGTAATAATTCTATTCTCATCTGTATGCATAGTTCCAAATAGATAATGTGTTAATCCATTTGGTGCTTTTAATTTCCAGAATATTCCCCGATCATTGGCATAAGCTATCGTAATAGTATTTAAGAGTAATATAACTAGTATAAAAAAACGTTTCATATTTTTAAATTAAATTAATCGTTCCTTGCAAACACAAATGAGTCAATGGATAAAAACTGATTTCGGTCCTATCGCTGTTCTTGATAATCATGATCCTTTTCCGAATACTGATCAAGCGCTTATTGAACCTAATGGCCTTCTTGCTATATCAGATACACTTGAAGCAAAAAAAATAATTGAAGCATATAAACAAGGAATTTTTCCCTGGTTCAACCAAAACGAACCTGTTCTTTGGTGGTCACCTAACCCAAGATTAGTTTTATTTCCTGATAAACTTAGGATCGCATCTTCTTTATCAAAAAAAATTAAAAAGAATAATTATGAATTTTCAATAAATAAGGACTTTTCATCTGTCATTAAACATTGCAGTGAGGTCAAAAGAAAAAATCAAAATGGCACATGGATTGATGAACGTATCATCAGTGCTTATTCGACATTACACCAACTAAAATTTGCTCATTCCTTCGAAGTTTGTTTTAACAACAACCTTATAGGGGGCTTGTATGGAATAATTTTAGATAGAGTTTTCTTTGGTGAATCTATGTTTCACCATGAGACTGATGCTTCTAAAATAGCTTTTGTATTAGCCGTTCAGCATCTTAAAAATATAGGGATTAAAATGATAGACTGTCAAATGAAAACAAATCATCTATTAAACTTTGGTGCAGAAGAAATGCCGCGAGATCAATTTGTAAAATTACTCAGTGAGTATATTAAGATATGAGTAATCCCGACGCACTTACTAGCCATAAAATTCAATTTTATGTGACCACAAGCTATGCTTGCGGTTATATCAAAGATCGAATATCTCAATCTCTAGTCGCGACACCGCATCACTTAATTAGCCAGACACATTATGATGATCTAATAAAAAAAGGTTTTCGTCGAAGTGGTAAATTTACATACAAACCTTATTGTGAACTATGCACTGCATGCATTCCTATTCGGATCAATGTCAAGCACTTCAGCAATTCAAAGAACTTTAAAAGAATTATTAAAAAACATCAATTTCTGCAGACCTCAGTGCTCCCTCTTTCATTTAATGAAGAACATTTTCAACTTTATTTGAAATATCAAAAAAATAGGCATGAAAAAAACAAAACTACTGATGATGATGTGAATCAATATAGTGAGTTTTTATTGCAAAGTAATATTGATAGTCGCCTTATTCAATTTAAAGACCAAGAAGAATTAAAAATAGTAAGTTTTGTTGATGTAGTTAATGATGGCATTTCTGCGGTTTATACATTTTTTGATGCTGAAGATAAATCATTTAGTTATGGTACTTATTCCATCTTATGGCTTATCAATTGGTGCATCGAAAAAAAATTAGATTATGTCTATCTGGGTTATTGGATTAAAGAGAGTAAAAAAATGAATTACAAAACTAACTTTAAGCCATTTGAACTCTTCGTAAATAACGAATGGCGATCATTCGATAGTGAACATGATACAATTCAGTTATTGAACAATATCAAATAAATCAATTATATACAGTGAATAAAATTCTTATTTTTGGTGTCGGTCTGATCGGAGGATCTCTTGCACTTAATGCAAAAAAAGCAGCTTTTGCATCGCATATTGTAGGCGTAGGAAGAAATCAAGATAATCTTAATGACGCAATAAAACTTAAACTCATTGATCGTATCAGTGATGACCTTGAAAAAGACATTGTAGAATCACATATTATTGTAATTGCTGCACCTGTTGCTCAATTTGCTTCCATACTCGAAACTATCCAACCCCATTTAGCTTCTCATACAATCATTACTGATGTGGGAAGTACAAAAACAGAAGTTATGAAGTCTGCGAAAGAAATTTTAGGGGCTCAATACTCACAATTTATCGGCGGCCATCCTATTGCTGGATCAGAAAAACATGGCGCAACTTCTGCAGATATTGATTTATTTAAAAATAAAAATGTGATTCTGACACCAGATGAAACCACATCTCCTCAGGCAAAAGAAACGATTGAATCGCTATGGAAAAATGCAGGGGCAGTTGTTTCAAATATGTCGCATACCGAACATGACAAAATATTTTCAACGATCAGCCATCTTCCACATTTACTAGCTTTTTCCCTTGTGGATATGATCACACACAGATCTAATGCTAACGAGCTATTAAAATTTGCCGCAAGTGGATTTAAAGATTTTACAAGAATCGCTGCAAGCTCTCCTGAAATGTGGAAAGACATTACGCTCGCTAACAAACAGTTTATTCTTGAAGATATCCAACACTTTGAAAATGAAATTAAGTTGCTTAAAGAAGCTATTCAGCACGAGGACACAAAAAAGATTTTAGCGTTATTTGAAAATGCAAGTAAAACGCGAAATAAATGGTCGCAATAAATTAAGCGAATGGCAAACCAAAAGAAATTAAAAGCTAGTCAATCGGTTTCTGGCCAAGTCACACTTCCTGGCTCTAAAAGTATCACTAATCGCATACTGCTCTTATCTGCTATCGCGGAAGGTGAAACAACCATTAAGAACACCCTTTCATCTGATGATACTAATCATATGATTGGAGCATTAAAAAAACTCCAAGTTGAGCTTATACAAAAAAATAATGGCGATATTATTATTAAAGGTACAAGTGGTAGTTTCAAAAATAAATCTGCTGAAATTTTTTTAGGTAATGCTGGTACAGCATTTAGACCTTTAACAGCTGTACTATCTTTATCTCAAGGAAATTACACACTAAGTGGCGTTCAGAGAATGCATGAACGGCCTATTGAAGATCTTGTAGATGCACTTCTACAACTAAATGCTGATATCGCTTATCTTGGTGAAATAGGCTACCCGCCATTAAAAATATCTCCTTCTAAAATTAAAATTGAGGGGCCTATAAAAATTAGAGGTGATATTTCAAGTCAATTTTTAACAGCACTTTTAATGTGCGCGCCTCTTTCTAAAAAAGAAGTGTCTATTGAAATTATAGGTGACTTAATTTCAAAACCTTATGTTGATATCACTTTAAATCTTATGGCACGATTTGATGTGCATGTTAAAAAAATAAACTGGCAACATTTTGTTATTCCAGCTGATAGTCAGTACATTAGCCCAGGTGAAATATTTGTTGAAGGCGATGCTTCATCAGCTTCTTATTTTTTAGCTGCAGGAGCGCTCGCAGGCGAAATTGAAGTCAGAGGTATTGGGGAAAATAGTATTCAAGGCGATGTGAAGTTTGCTGATGCTTTAGCTTTAATGGGTGCTGATATTCATATTTCCGAAACATCAATTAAAGTTTCTAAAGTAAAAACGTTGAATGCGATCACTCTCGATTGCAATCATATTCCAGACGCAGCAATGACGCTTGCAGTCTTAGCTTTATTTGCAAAAGGGACAACCAGACTTAGTAATATCGCAAGTTGGCGTGTGAAAGAAACTGATCGCATTAAAGCGATGGCTAACGAACTTAGAAAGCTAGGCGCAACTGTGATCGAAGGTAAAGATTTTATTGAAATTACATCCCCGCTTCATATCAATGAAAATATAGAAATTGATACATATGATGACCATCGGATGGCGATGTGTTTTTCACTAGTAAGCCTTAAAAATATACCCATTACAATTAATGACCCAGCATGTGTCAATAAAACATTTCCAACTTACTTCGAAGTTTTAGAAAGTATAGTTCAGCACTAAATGACAACTCATATCCCGATTATTGCTATTGATGGTCCTTCTGCTTCAGGCAAAGGCACAGTGGCCAAACTTGTTTCTGAAAAATTAGGTTTTCACTATCTTGATTCAGGATCAATCTATAGAACTATTGCTTATGCTGGGCAGCGACAAAACGTTCCTCTAAACAATGAACTGTTGCTACTTAAAGTGCTGGAAAATGCAGATTTAAGCTTCAAAAATGATCAAATTTTACTCAATGGTAAAGATATTTCTGAGGATATACGTACTGAAGAGTCAGGCCGCGGAGCCTCAGAAGTTGCTGTCCATAAAGCCCTGAGGGAAGCAATTCTTGGATTTCAGAGGAGCTTTGAAAAGACCCCCGGATTAGTTGCTGAAGGAAGGGATATGACTTCCGTTGTTTTTCCTCATGCGACTATCAAAATTTTCCTGACTGCAAGCGCCCAAATCAGAGCTGAAAGAAGATATAAACAGTTGATCTCAAAAGGAAACTCTGCTAATATGGATTTGGTTTTAAATGAAATTATTTTAAGAGATGAGCGGGATTTACAAAGAGAAATCTCTCCCCTCTTAAAAACTAAAGACGCGATAGAAATAAATACAGACACATTAAGCATATCTGATGCCGTTGATAAAATCACCCATCTCTTCAGTTTAAAGTCTCAAACGTCTTAAAAATTAGGTGCAATTGATTTCAAAGATCATTTGCTAACTTTAACATCCCCATCGCTAGGTGGGACTTTATAGGTAACATTTAATGGCAACGACAGCAAAAAATACAGAATCACAATCCACAGAAAGTTTCGCAGCTCTATTTGAGGAAAGCATAGCGCTTCAAGAAATGCGCTCAGGCGAAGTAATTACAGCTGAAGTTATATCGATTGATAATGACTTTGTTATTGTAAATGCAGGACTTAAATCAGAAAGCGTTATCAAAGCAGAAGAATTCCTTAATGATCAAGGTGAACTTGACGTTAAAGTGGGTGATTTTGTTAAAGTTGCAATTGAAAAACTAGAAGATGGTTTCGGTTCAACAATTCTCTCAAGAGATAAAGCTAAAAAAATGCAAGCGTGGCTTGATCTTGAAGATGCAATGAACGAAGGCACAGTGGTTAAAGGTTTTGTAAGTAGTCGTGTTAAAGGTGGCTTAAGAGTCTCGGTTAATGGAATTACAGCATTCTTACCAGGCTCACTTGTTGATGTAAGACCTGTTAAAGATACTACACCGTTCGAAAACAAAGAATGGGATCTTAAAGTCATTAAGATTGATAAGAAAAGAAACAACGTAGTTGTTTCAAGAAAAGCAGTTATGGAACAATCTTCAGGTGCAGACAGAGATGCTGTCATTGGCACATTAACTGAAGGAGCTACAGTTAAAGGCATTATTAAAAATATTACGGATTACGGTGCTTTCGTGGACTTGGGTGGCATTGACGGCCTGCTTCACATCACTGACTTAGCATGGAGACGCGTAAAACATCCATCTGAAATTTTAAATATTGGTGATGAGGTTGAAGCTAAAGTACTTAAATTTGATCAAGAAAAAAATCGTGTTTCATTAGGTTTAAAACAACTTGATGATGATCCTTGGAAAGGTTTATCAAGAAGATATCCAGTAAGCACACGTTTATTCGGAAAAGTATCAAACTTAACTGACTACGGTGCATTCGTTGAAATTGAAGCGGGTATAGAAGGTTTAGTTCACGTATCTGAAATGGACTGGACAAATAAAAATATTCATCCAGGAAAAATTGCACAACTCGGTGACGAAGTTGAAGTAATGATTCTTGAAATTGACGAAGACAGAAGAAGACTCTCACTAGGCATGAAGCAATGTAAATCAAACCCCTGGGCAGAGTTCTCTGAAACACATAAAAAAGGTGACAAGGTAAGTGGTCCAATTAAATCAATCACTGACTTTGGTATCTTTATCGGTCTTGACGGCGGTATAGATGGCCTTATTCACTTATCCGATATCTCATGGGATAAAACTGGTGAAGAAGCTATTAGAAACTTTAAAAAGGGCGACGAACTTGAAGCTCTCATTGTGGCGATCGATGTTGAAAAAGAAAGAATTTCTCTTGGCCTTAAACAATTATCGGGTGACAACTTTACCGGCTTCACAAAAACAAATGACAAAGGTAGTTTTGTTAAAGGTACAGTCAAGTCAGCAGATGCTTCTGGTATCGTAGTGACTTTAGCTGATCAAGTTGAAGGTACTGTTGATATTGTCGAAGTCAGTGAAGACAAAGTGGATGACGCTTCAACTATCGTTAAAGTAGGTGACGAAATTGAAGTTAAAATTCTCAATGTCGACGCTAAAGAAAAAACAATTCAACTTTCTTTTAAATCTAAGAATGTAACTAAGCCAAAAGCTGCTAAGAAGAAGGTGGAAGTTGAAGAGAGTTCTGATAACGCTGGTACTACTAACCTTGGTGCATTATTGAAGGCAAAATTAGATAGTAAAAAATAATTAATATTATGACTAAGTCTAAATTAATCAACTTACTTGCTAGCCGTTTCTCTCAGTTAGTCTCCAAAGACGCTGAGTTATCCGTGAAAACAATTCTTGATGCTATGGGCGAAACGCTCTCAAAAGGAAAAAGAATTGAAATTAGAGGGTTTGGTAGTTTCAGTTTAAATTATCGACCACCACGTTTAGGTAGAAACCCAAAAACAGGTTCAAAAGTTGAAGTGCCTGAAAAATATGTCCCACATTTCAAGGCAGGTAAAGAGCTTAGAGACCGCGTTGATAAATAAGGCTAAACATTATTTAAAAGCATATCTTCTTATCAGGATATGCTTTTTTTTTGATCTATCAATTAATACATATACAATAAATCAATTATGATTCAATTCGAATATTGGTGGCTCTTAGTTATCCCCTTCTTCTTTGCATTAGGATGGGTTGCGGCTCGTATTGATATTAAACAGCTCATGAAGGAATCCACAAGCCTTCCTGCAACTTACTTTAAGGGTCTTAATTATCTTATTACCAATCAATATGAAAAAGCAGTAACGGCTTTCATAGATGCTATCCGCATTAATAATGAATCGCTTGAACTGCACTTTGCTCTTGGCAGCATCTTAAGACGTATTGGCCACATAGACCGCGCAATCAATATGCATCTAGATCTATTAGAGAATCGAGAACTTAACCCGTCACAAGAAGAATCTGTTAAGGCTGAACTTGCGCAAGATTATCTTAAAGCGGGTTTATTTGATCGCGCAGAAGAGTTATTCCTAAAGTTAGAATCTGGAAAATATAAACAATATGCATCAAATGCATTACTTGAAATTTACGTTAAAGAACGTGAATGGCAAAATGCCATCAAAATGGCAACCAAGCTAGAAAAAGAATCAGGTGTTTCTTTTAGACTACAAATCAGTCATTACCATTGCGAAATTGCTTTAAACGCAATTTTAGATAAAGACAAAAAAGCGGCAATCAAATCGCTTAATGAAGCTCTTGATGCTCACAAAAAATGTGTTCGTGCAAATATCTTACTTGGTGATTTAGACGCTGAAGATGGTGATCACAACAAAGCCATCAATCATTGGAAAAAAATTGAATTCCAAGATCCAGAATCTCTAGGTCTTGTGGCAGCTAAAATTCTCAATTCGTTTGAGAAGTTAAAAAAATCTGAAGAAGGTTTATCACTTTTAAATCTTTATTTTGAAAACTACAAATTAAGATCACTCCTCAATGTCATTTATGAAGCGACCTTAAAATTGGAAGGTTCTGAAATGGCTGAAGAGCTTGCACGGAAGGAGCTAATTAGAAAGCCAAGTCTTCAAGCTTTAGATCAGTTATTCCAAGCGCGCGCTATGAATAGTAAACATAAGGAGCAAGATATTCAGCTTATTCAGCAAACCGTTCGCAATGCAATTGGTAATCGACGTTTATTTACATGCAGCAGCTGCGGCTTCAAAGCAAAACAACATCATTGGCAGTGTCCTGCTTGTAATGCTTGGGAAGCTCTACCATCAGAACCTACTGAGATAAATGAAATTAATTAATGGCAGCAACAACACATAAAGTTATTGTCGCACTTGATTACGCAAACCTCGCGGATGCAAAATCTTTAGTTTCAAAACTTAACCCAGATTACTGTCATCTAAAAGTTGGAAAAGAATTATTTACAGCCACAGGCCCAGCTTTTATTGAATATCTTCATAGTAAGCATTTCAAAGTTTTTCTAGACCTTAAATTTCACGACATTCCTACCACAGTAAAAAAAGCATGTGAGGCTGCAAGCCAATTAGGAGTATGGATGATAAATGTGCATGCGTCTGGCGGAAGCATTATGTTAGAAGCTGCACTAGAAGGTATAAATAAGAGTAATCAACCACCACTGCTCATTGCAGTGACAGTCTTAACAAGTATGAATCAAAAAATACTAGAAGAAATTGGTGTGACTATAAAATTAGAAGACCAAGTACTTCATCTAGCAAAATTAGCTGAAGGAAGCGGATTAAATGGTATTGTCTGTTCAGCAAAAGATTTGGAATTTCTAAAAGACCAACTTCACAAATCGTTTTTATATGTGACACCGGGCATAAGAATGACAGGAGATGATACGAATGACCAAGAAAGAACTATGACTCCAATAGAAGCAATTAAAGTCGGATCTAGTCATCTTGTCATTGGCAGACCAATTACTCAATCAGCAAATCCATCAGAAACATTAGAAAAGATTTACTTAGAAATTAACTAGATCTAATTATTTAATGCGCATTCCCGGTGTTGCACCCTGATCAGGATAAAGAATAAAAGGCCCCTCAGACTCATTGCTTGCAGCAAGCACCATACCTTCAGATAAACCAAATTTCATCTGTCTGGGTTTTAAATTAGCTACCATAACAGTTAATTTTCCAATGAGCTGTTCAGGATTATATTTAGATTTAATGCCTGCAAACACTTGTCTTGGACTGCCATCATTTAGATCCAATATTAATCTAAGAAGACTATCTGCGCCATCCACAAAAGAAGCTTCTTTAATAAGAGCGACTCTTAAATCAATCTTCAAAAAATCATCAATTGAAATAGTTGGTTGGTCAGTCACAGGTTTTTTTGTCGATTCAGTATTTTTGTCTAACGACTCTTTATTAGATTCAATCATCATATCGATATCTTTCTTTTCAACTCTAGTTAATATATGTTGATACTCACTTACCTTAATATCTTTTTTATTAAGATCTCCGAAGGATTTAAATTCACTTTCATTGAAGAATTTAGCGATATCTTTAGTCAGCTTTGGTAATACTGGGGTTAGATAAATTGAAAGTCTTCGAAAAGCTTCAAGACTTCGACTACATATCACATGTAACTCAGAACCTTCTTTATGCTGCACTTCATTCTTCGCTAACGTCCAAGGTGCTTTTGTATTGACGTATTCATTTGTAATATCTGCTACACGCATAATTTCTCTTACTGCTCGACCATATTCTCTCGACTCATAACATATTTTAATTTCACATTCTATATCTTTACATTTTTGAGTGATAGAAATATGTTCCAGATCTGTTTTTAGATCGTCAAGATAAAGCTTGCCATCAAAATATTTTTGTATGAATCCAGAAGTTCTACTCGCAATATTAATAAATTTTCCAACGAGATCGCTATTCA
>BJGS01000010.1 GCA_014190615.1 Methylophilaceae bacterium | reverse complement strand
ATCTGATAACATGCCCGCCATACCAGACATCACTGCATTTGCGCGCTCGCCTGATTTAAAATTAGTTAACTGTTTATAAAGGTATTCAGGATGTTGTCCGGCTAATTTTGGATTGGCTGTAATCGCGCTATTACCATCAATTGCGTGACAAGCCGCGCATACATTTGTAACTGATTGAGGTGGGACTTTATGCTCAATTGTTGCGGAAATTGCAGTATTTGAAATTAAAAATGAAAAAATCAGAATTAAAAAAGCATTTCGACCACTCATTGCCTAAAGCTCCAGATATAAAGTATTTACAAGGCCTTCATTTTATCTAAAATCCTATTCTCGTGATAGCATTTTGATTGGATTGAACAGGTTAGGAAAAGCGCATGGCTATTTTTCAAAATGCATCATATTATATATCTGCTCACCATTTAACTGATTTACCTGCGCCCACTGGCATTGAGATTGCCTTTGCTGGAAGATCAAATGCAGGAAAATCAAGTGCTATTAATACGCTCGCCAATCATAATCGGCTTGCTTTCGTGAGTAAGCAACCGGGTCGAACACAACTTATTAATTTCTTTTCCCTCGGGGAAAATCGTTTTCTAGTAGATTTACCTGGTTATGGGTACGCTAAAGTGCCACATGCCATCAAAGATCATTGGCAAAAAACTTTAGCCACTTATTTGTCGGAACGTTCTTGTCTTTTTGGGCTTGTTTTGGTTATGGATATCAGACATCCCTTGATGCCTCTTGATCAGCAAATGATAGAGTGGTTTTCATTAAACAAAAAACCTATCCATATTTTACTAACTAAAGCAGATAAGCTCTCTCGCGAAGCGTCTTTTAAAATACTTCATGCTGTAGAAAAAGAGATTAATGAAAAATGGGGTAATGCTCTTGGGATTTCATGTACTGTTCAACTTTTTTCTAGTTTAAAAAAGCAAGGCGTTGATGAAGCTGAAATTATTATTGGAAAATGGCTAAAGACGCCTGTAGATCATATCCCAAACCTTGTAGCCTAATTTAATGCCGCGATTTTCATACTTTGTCAAAGGCCGATAATCGGGCTTTTCGAAGAAATCTTCTGAAGTTTTTTGAAGTAATGTTTCCTTATCTAGTAAATCAATAATCCAAAGCGCATAATCTTCCCAGTCGGTTGCAATATGCAAATAACCTGATTGCTTAATTTTTTGCGCCATAAGTTTTAGGAAATTTTCTTGTATCAGCCTTCGTTTATGATGTCTTTTTTTAGGCCATGGATCGGGAAAGAAAATATGTATTCCATCAAGGGAATCATTTTTGATCATTGCATTAAGAACCTCTACCGCATCATGTTGAATAATTTTTAAATTAAAAATATGATTTTCTTGAACTAACTTTATTAAATTGCCAACACCTGGGGAATGAACCTCGATCGCTAAATAATTTTTATTTGGATTGGCTTTTGCAATCTCAGCAGTTGAAGTTCCCATGCCAAAACCAATCTCTAATATAAGTTCTCTACTACTATTTTTAAATACATCATTAAAATTGACTAGTTGATTTTCAAAAACAATTGCATGTTTTTTTAAGTTTTCTTGAATCGCTTTTGTTTGAGCTGCAGTAATTCTGCCTTGCCTTAAAATATAGCTTCTAATAGGCCGCCTTTTAATATCCTCTTTATTTTGCTCACTCATAATTTTGTGACTTTATTGTTATTTTTAAGTCCTATGAAATCTATATCAATATTTTTTTCAATAGCCATAACTTTAAATAAATCACCCATTTCTGCAGGTGATAATAATTTTTGAATTTCTGATACTGATTTCATATATAAAGCTCGATCTTCTATATTCACTTTCTCCAGCAAATCTAATATGCCGCAATTAATAAGGAAATTCGCTTGAGAAATAAATCCTTTGATGTGCAATCCTAATTTTGATGCCTCTCTTGCAACATAACTAAAATTTACATGGCTTGTAATATCTTGAATGCCCAGATGAATCAGGGGGTTGTCATGCGCATAATGTTTAAAATGGCACATTAAAGTACCTTGAGCCCTCTGATCATGAAAGTATTCCTTATCATTAAAACCATAATCAATAATTAGTAAAATACCTTTACTGAAGGATTGGTTGATTTGATTAATCCAGTTTTTTATATGTATTGAATGCTCTATAAGATAATTATCTGGAAGGCTTTCTAAGTTAACTTGGTCATAAACAGATAAGTCATCTATTAATTTATCTTTCCAAATAAACTCGCTATTTTCGACACCCACACCTTTTTGGAAATAATTGCCTAGAGTTTTTTTGATCAAATCTATAGGGAACGCATCTAAAAGTTCATTACAAAAAATAATGCCTTCATATTTTTTTGGGATTTCATTAATCCATTGCACCTTGTTAAATAAGTTTGAAGGTAAATGCTCTATTAGGAGATCGTATTGTTGTTTTCTTAATAATTGGCTTATTTCTAGAATAAAGTAATGATCAATACTTTCGCTATCGGCCTCTAAAGACTGAATAACTTCAAGGGCAAACTTACCTGATCCAGCACCAATTTCAATTATATTTTTATCGAGCGATTGAAAAATTTCTTTAAATTGAATACACAATGATTTAGCAAAAAAAATCGATATTTCTGATGCCGTAACGAAGTCTCCTTCTTCTCCGAACTTTCTTAAGCTGCCTGAGTAATAACCAAAATCAGCGTCATAAAGTGCGAACTCCATAAAACGATTAAAACTAATCCACCCCCCCGCAGCATCAATAGATTGAATAATTTTTGTTTTTAAACGATCACTTAATCGAAGTTCATTTTCTGGGGCTATAGGCATTGATGACATAGGTATTAGATTATAATAGAGCCAACTCATTTATACATAAACCCATGAAATCTAATAGAAAAATCGCTTTGGTTACTGGTGGTGCCAAAAGAATTGGGCAGGCAATTTGTAAAATGCTCCATGCATCTGGTATCGATTTGATGATCCATTATCGCCATTCATCTGAAGAGGCGAAAACCCTTCAACAAGAACTGAATGAAATTCGCAAAGACTCGGCAAGTATTATCCAAGCTGATCTGCTCAATCTAAATGTATTACCGAGTTTGATTCAAGAAACGATGAATACATACGGAAGATTAGACATCTTAATTAATAATGCCTCTAGTTATTACCCTACTGAAATAGGCAAGATGAATGAAAAGAACTGGAATGATCTTATCGGAAGCAATCTAAAAGCGCCTTTATTTTTATCTCAACTGGCAGCAGATGAACTCATCAAAGCCAAAGGTTGCATTATTAATATTACCGATACACATATAGATAAGCCCAAGAAAAATTATATTATTTATAGTATTGCTAAATCAGGCCTGACCACACTTACAAAATCATTAGCTCAAGAATTAAGTCCACATGTCCGAGTAAATGCTGTTGCTCCAGGCCCTGTCTTATGGCCTGAAAATAACGAAGAATTTAACGAAATCTATAAGCAAAGAGTTATTTCTCAGACTTTATTAAAAAAAATAGGTTCGCCTGAAGATGTCGCAATGGCAGTTAAATTTTTAGTTTTAGATGCCCCATTCATTACAGGCCATATCCTAGCTGTTGATGGAGGAAGATCTATCTCGCTATGATTACTCATGTGCCTTCTGATGCAACCAATAACTTTCTTAAGCTGAGAAATAAACTTATAGGCTTAACTGGAAAGGCGATCACTGATTTTAATATGATTGAAAACAATGATCGCGTCATGGTTTGTATGAGCGGCGGAAAAGACTCCTATTCATTATTGATGTTTCTATTAGCTCTTAAAGAAAGAGCTCCCATTCATTTCGATATCATTGCAATGAATTTAGATCAAAAACAGCCAGGCTTCCCTGCAGATGTATTACCTAATTTTTTAAAAAATTTAAATATCGAGCATTTAATAGTGACTGAAGATACCTATTCAATTGTTAAAGAAAAAATACCAAGTGGCAAAACTACATGTTCTTTATGCTCGCGCTTAAGACGTGGCATTATTTACAAAACAGCAAAAGAACTTAATATCAATAAAATTGCCTTGGGCCATCATCGTGACGATATTGTTGAAACGCTCTTTCTGAATATGTTTTTTGGATCTAAATTGAAAGCTATGCCGCCTAAGCTTATTTCTAATGACAGTAAAAATATTGTTATTAGGCCTCTAGCATACTGCTCAGAAAAAGAAATCTCAAGCTATGCATCTCGAATGAATTTTCCTATTATTCCCTGCAATTTATGTGGCTCCCAAGAAAATCTTCAAAGAAAAAAAATAAAAGAAATGTTGATGGCATGGGAAAAAGATCAGCCAGGCAGAGTTAATAATATCTATAGAGCGATTTCAAATGTCGAACTTTCTCACTTAGGGGACCGAAGATTGTACGATTTCGAAAATCTTAATCAGTCTAATGAGGAAGAGGGTGAAGAGCATCTCTTTACAGAAGATTTAATTAGAAATCTTAATGCTGACCTAAGTCATATACCTTCATTTACAGCAAATATTACTTCTGAAATCAATATTTAAATTTAATTAACGTAATTTATTTAACTAAATTAGTATAGATACCTTGTGCATATCAAGATTTAAATTTATTATTCATCCAATTTTCCGATCTAGGAACGCATCTCATGTCTAAACTTTTAATTGTTGAGTCTCCATCTAAAGCCAAAACCCTTAAAAAGTATCTTGGTAGTAAATTTGAAGTTTTAGCATCTTATGGTCACGTTCGTGATCTTATCCCTAAGACAGGCGCTGTCGAAACAGATAACAATTTCAAAATGAACTATGCAATTATTGAAAGAAACTCAAGGCATGTTGATGAAATTGCGAGAGCGGTAAAAAAATCTGATGAAGTTTATCTAGCTACCGATCCAGATCGCGAAGGTGAAGCTATTTCATGGCACATCTTAGAAATACTCAATGAAAAAAAATTAACTAAAGATAAATTAATTAAACGTGTCATTTTTAAAGAAATAACAAAATCTGCTATCGAATACGCTATTGAGCATCCTCGTGATATTTTGATGCCTCTTGTTAATGCGCAGCAAGCTAGACGAGCGCTTGATTATCTTGTTGGCTTTAACTTGTCCCCTCTTTTATGGAAAAAAATTAGAAGAGGATTATCAGCTGGAAGAGTTCAAAGTCCTGCACTGAGACTTATTATTGAACGAGAGATTGAAATTGAAAAATTTATCAGTCAAGAGTATTGGACGATTCATTTAGATTCAATTAAAGCTAAGAATAAATTTCAAGCCAAACTTATTCAGCTCGACAATAAGAAAGTAGAACAATTTACTATCACCTCAAAAGAAAATCACGAAACTGTTGTTGGTAAATTACTTTTAGAAAGTGCGGGCAAAACAAAAGTAACGCGAGTTGAAAAAAAACAAAGAACCCGAAATCCAGCCCCTCCTTTTACCACTTCAACACTCCAACAAGAATCTGTTCGTAAGCTAGGCTTTACGACGAGTCGAGCCATGAGAATTGCTCAACAGCTTTATGAAGGTGTTGATATTGGAAGTGGTGCAGTCGGTTTAATTAGCTATATGAGAACAGATTCACTTACGCTTTCAAATGAAGCAATGAACCAAATTAGAGGCTATATTCAATCAAATTTTGATGCAGATTACTTACCCAATGCACCCATTTTTTATAAAACAAAATCAAAAAATGCTCAAGAAGCGCACGAGGCGATTAGGCCTACAGATATAAGTCGAACACCTCAGAGCTTAATAGGCAAGTTATCTCCCGAACAATTTAAATTGTATGAAATGATTTGGAAACGTTCCTTAGCAAGTCAAATGACACCCGCAAAATTCGATGCTGTGAGTGTTGATCTTGCTATTGGATCCGAGGCTAATTTATTTAGAGCAACTGGACAGACACTTATATTTCCAGGTTTTATCGCTATTTATACCGAAAGTTTAGATGACGCTTCCAATGAAGATGAAGATTCTCTTAAGCTTCCTCCTCTCGAAACTGGAGAAATTTTAACTGTCGATAAAATTTATGGTGACCAGCATTTTACTGAGCCACTGCCTCGTTACTCAGAGGCTAGCTTAGTAAAATCTCTAGAAGAGTACGGCATTGGAAGGCCATCTACCTATGCAAGTATTATTTCAACTCTTCAGGATAGAGAATATGTGATTCTTGATAAGAAAAGATTTATGCCTACCGATGTAGGTCGAGTTGTTAATAAATTCCTTACTGAACATTTTACGCGTTACGTTGATTATGATTTTACCGCTGGGCTTGAAAGCTCTTTAGATGAAATTGCTGAAAATAATAAAGAATGGGTTCCGCTTCTTAAAAGTTTTTGGGATGACTTCAATAAAACAATTATTGAAAAATCAAATATTGATCGAGCTGAAATTACTCAAGAAGCAATCAATGAAGACTGTCCTAAATGCAGCAAGCCTTTGTTCTCAAGACTAGGAAGGCGAGGTAAATTTATTGGATGCTCAGGCTATCCAGATTGTGATTACACAAGAAATGTAAATGGTGATACAAATACTCCGAATGAACCTGTGCTTGTATGTAAAGATAATGAGACCGGAAAAGACGTCCTTTTATTAGTAGGACCTTATGGTCCCTATCTCCAAGTTGGCGTCCAAGAAGAAGATAGTAAAAAGAAACCCAAGCGTGTCAGTGTACCTAAAGAAATTTCATTAAGTGATTTAAATGAAGATATAGCATTAAAACTTTTATCATTGCCTAAAGAGCTGGGTCTTCATCCTGAAACTGGGAAAAAAATTATTGTTAATATTGGTCGTTTTGGTCCTTACGTAAATTACGATGGGAAATTCAAATCAATTCCAAGATCTGAATCGATCTTCGATGTTACCCTTGATCGAGGCCTTGAACTTATTGCAGAAGCTATCGCCAAAAATGCACCTTTAAGATCTTTGGGGAACGATCCCGAGGAAAATCTTTCTGTTGAAATTTTTAATGGTCGCTATGGTATATATCTTCAAAAAGGTTCGACCAAGGTCACTCTTCCAAAAGATCAAGATATAGAAAAAATTACTTTGGAAGAAGCTTTAATGCTTATAAGTAACAAAGAAGCTTTAGGTAAAGGCAAGAAGAAGGCTGCCAAAAAAACAACTGTGAAAAAAGTAGCTACTAAAAAACTTACGGCAAAAAAGAAAACAACAAAAGCTAAAAAGATTTAACTATATAGTTTGAGTTGATTCGAATAAGAAACCGAAGATGTTTTTTCAATCCATTTGCGAATTCTATTTGCATCTGCAATTCGAGTCGCACTTCCATAAGATTTAAGAAGCACGATAATCATAGGTTGCCCACTAATCATAGCTTGCATTACAAGGCATTTGCCGGCTTCCTGAATAAAGCCTGTTTTTGATAGGCCAATAATCCAATCACTCTTTCTGACCAATCCATTTGTATTATTAAAATTGACCGGTGCGCGATGTCCTTTAACAAATGCTTCATATGAAGCTGTCGTTGTGATTTCACGAATTTCTGGGTATTGATAAGCAGCTTTTACCATTTTAACCAGATCTTCAGCAGTAGACATATTATGGTTATTAAGCCCTGTTGGATCTGCAAATTCACTTCGTATCATGTCAAGTTGTAATGCTTTAATATTCATAGCATTTACAAAGCCAGCTTTCCCTGTTGGGTAATTTCTGCCAAGCGCAGAGGCAGCACGATTATCAGAAGCAATCAAAGCAATTTTAAGCATTTCTGAGCGAGGCAATACCGTCCCTACGGGTAATTTTGAGCTTGAATTTTTTAATGTATCAACATCCTCATTAGTGATCATGATTTCTTCATCCATAGGAAGTTTCGCATCTAAAGTGACCATAGCAGTCATGAGCTTAGTTACAGATGCAATAGAAGTTTGGGCATCCGTATCTTTAGCGTAAATAACTTCGCCTGTATTTTGATTCACAATAAGAGCGTTTGAAGAAGCCACTCTTAAAAGGCCATCTTTGTTTGTTTTGTTATCTGCTGCTGATATGCGAGCTAATTCAGATTTTGCGGGTTTTTTAGATCTTGTTTGATTTGCTTCAGCTGAGGTTACAGCCAATGTAAGGAAGAAAGTGATACTTAGGATGAAAAAAAGTCTAATACGTTCTCTCACTCGGAAATCTCCTATTCACTCTAAATTTACGCGATAATAAACAAAAAAATCATATTTGTCATTAACTTAATGTATTTAAAAATAAAATTACTGTCGGCCTTTTTATTATGAACATACCTAATACACTTATTTATACTGCTGAACACCTGTGGATTAAATCTATTGGTGAGTCGATTTATGAAATTGGTATTACTCATTACGCACAAGATCTTTTAGGTGATATCGTTTTTGTAGAATTACCTGAATTACAAAGCCAAATTTTAAGAAATGTAGCTTTTGGTGTGATTGAGTCTGTCAAAACTGCATCTGATTTAATTGGTCCATTAAACGGTGTGATTGCTGAGATTAATTCTATTATCCAAAAATCACCGGAAGCAATTAACGATCAGCCTTATGAAAATTGGATCTGTAAAATATACTCTTTGGATGATTTAACTAACAAAGAGCTTTTTTTGGATGCTTCTCGTTATAACGAACTAATCAGCTAATTACATTTCTTTTGTAGCATCAATTAACTGAATTTCATAACCACGATCACGGTAGAATTTAAGCCGCTCTCTAGCCATTTTTTTGTCTTCTTCTTCATTTGAGACAATCTCAATCAGCCTTAAATATCTTGAAAAAAGTGGCGAAACATCAAGCTTTAAATTAATAATAAAATCATCGGAAGTAGCCTTATGCTCCCAGTCAATATGAATAGGTATGCTCTTTTCATAACTACCTATGGTGTGAGGTAAAAATGAGCTGGCTGCATAAGTATAAAGAAAATTACTTAATGCTTCAGCACTGCTTAGGTCATTTACTGCTACAAATATTTTTCTTTTACGAAAAATTTCTTTTTCTATAATTCCATAAATTTTATTTAGTTTATTTTCAACATTAAAATAAAAATCTATATAGGTCATAAAAATTTAATGTAGTTTGCTTAAAATATATTGCATTAATAATCCAACAGGCCTTCCTGTAGCGCCTTTTGCTTTTCCAGACTTCCAAGCAGTTCCTGCAATATCTAAATGAGCCCATTTATATTTCTTTGCAAACCTAGATAAGAAACAAGCTGCTGTAATGCTGCCTCCAGCTCTTCCGCCAATGTTAGCCATGTCTGCAAAATTACTATCTAATTGAGATTGGTAATCTTCCCATAACGGCATATGCCATGCGCGATCCATAGATATTTGACCTGCTGACTCAAGATCTTTTGCTAGCTTATCGTCATTACTATATAAGCCTGAAGCATGATGTCCCAGCGCAATGACACATGCACCAGTAAGAGTTGCAATATCAATCACCACTTCTGGATTGAACCTCTCCGCATAAGTTAGTGCATCACATAAAATTAATCTTCCCTCAGCATCGGTATTCAATACTTCAATGGTTTGCCCTGACATACTAGTAAGAATATCCCCAGGTTTTAATGCTAAACCGTCGGGTAAATTTTCACACGTTGGAATTATTCCAATAATATTCATAGGGAGATTTAATAAGCCAATTGTCTTAAAAGTGCCAAGGACACTTGCAGCTCCGCACATGTCATATTTCATTTCATCCATATCACCTGCGGGCTTAATTGATATACCACCTGCATCAAAGGTAATACCCTTGCCTACCAAAACAATAGGTTTTTGAGTTTTTTTACCTTTATTATGCTGAAGCACAATAAATTTGGGGGGCTGTCTACTGCCTTTTGCAACGCCAAGGAAAGAGCCCATTTTTAACTTTTCAATTTGTTTTTGATCTAAGACTTCAACTTTGATTCCATGATCTTTTCCAAGCTCTTGAGCCTTCTTGCCCAAATACGTTGGCGTACAAATATTAGGTGGAAGATTGCCAAGTGTTTTTGTAAATTCAATCCCTCTAGCAAGTGCAAAAGATTTTTTTAATGCATTTTCAGCTACTTTTTGATTTTTTTTATCTACAGTCACAAAAAATTCAAAGTCCTTCTTAGTTTTTTTGTTAACTGTTTTGAGCTCAGAAAATTCATAATTTGCATCCATCGCCTCATTAACAAAATGCTCAATATTCCATGCAATATTTTCTTCTTGAACTGCAACAATTTGCAAATGAGACAGCACTGTCTTAGCATCCATTTTTTTAAGTGTCTGCATCATGGTTCTAATTGCTGAACGATATTTATTCCCATCAAGCTCTTTTTCTTTACCTAGACCTATAAGAAGTATTCTTGGAATTTTTATTCCAGGAATGCCATATAAAATAAGTGAAGAACCAGTTTTCCCACTCATATCCCCATGTTTCAAAATAGTAGAGATATGACTGATTGAAGACGCACTTAAAAGGGATTTGTCATATACAACTTTAAGCGAGTCGTAAACTCCAATGACTAATACATCCGAACGTTGTTTATCCAGTGCATCTGTTTTTATGCTAAATTTCATATATATTCCTTAAATATTCTCGAATTTTAAAAACGGGAAAAAATCACTCTATGTTATTTAAAACTTCGTTAAAAAAAGAACTGCTCACAAATTCAATTACGGCACTTTTAATACTGGTAAGTATAGTTATGGCCCAAAGAATTACAGTTTATCTTAGATTTGCAACTAAGGGCTATATCCCCAATGACTCTATAAAAACTATACTGGGTCTAAATCTTATCAAATATTCGCCACTTTTATTATCTCTATCTATTTTTCTAGCTGTTCTTCTTACGCTTTCAAGATGGTATCGAGACCATGAAATGATTATCTGGTTAAGTTCGGGCATGAGTCTTGCAAAAATTATTAAGCCAATCACTTCATTTGCTTTGCCAGCTGTCATTATGGTTGCTTTTCTTTCTCTTTTTTTGAATCCCTGGGCAGTAAGAACAGCCGATCAATACAAGAGCCAATTAAAAAGTCGAGATGAGTTATCGACGCTTAATCCAGGGACATTTAAAGAATCAAAAAGTTCTGACCGTGTATTTTATGTTGAAAGTTTTGATGAGTTAGGGAGTGCTGTAAAGAACATATTTGTGCAAACAAAACAGCATAACAAACTAGGTGTTGTGATTGCCAATAATGGTCACCGTGAGATTTCAAGTAAAGGTGATAATTATGTAATCCTCCAAAAAGGCCGGAGATATGAAGGTGTGCCAAATACAAAAGAATTCTCCACAACAGAATTTGACCAATACGGAATATTAACTGCTCAGCAGTCAGTTGAGCCTTATACGGAAAGTATTGATAGCAAAAAACTTTCTGACATAATGAAATCCAATGCATTGGAAGATCGCTTAGAATTTCAATGGCGAATTGCATCCCCCATCGCATGTATTCTTTTGGTTTTTTTAGCTATACCCCTTAGTTTTACAAATCCTCGTGCAGGAAGATCTTTAAATATTATTTTTGCTGTACTAATTTTTATCATCTACAACAATCTTCTGGCTATTATGAATACATTCATCATGCTTAAAAAAGTAAGTGTGGGAATTGGTTTTTGGCCAATTCATCTTATTTTTTTACTAGTAGCTATTTATCTTACTTATAGGCGATCCATGAATCAGCCATTATTTAGTCTAAAAGGTATTGTTAATAGTAAATGAAAATTTTAAATCGATACCTTAATTTAGAAGTTGCGATACCTATTTTCTGGATCATGATCGGGCTTATTGGTATATTTACATTCTTTGATTTCATTCAAGAAATGAATGATTTAGGTAAGGGGGCATATAACTTACTTACCGTCTTTAGTTATGTTGCCCTAAGTATTCCAGGGCATGTTTATGAAATCGTTCCTATAGCCGTTCTGATTGGATCTATGTATGCCATGGGCCAGCTATCAGAGAATTCTGAGCTTACTGTTATCCGCTCAAGCGGCTACTCAATTAAGCACATAGCATTTACGCTCTCTTTTACAGGGCTATTTTTCACTCTGTTTACATTTGCCGTAGGGGATCTTGTGACACCTATTACAGAAAAAAGAGCGCAAGAGATAAAAATTACAGCCAAAGATAAAATTGTCACGCAGGAATTCAAATCCGGCTTATGGATAAAAGATAGTAATAGCTTTATCAATGTAGAACATGTCTTACCTGATTCAAGCTTATCTGATATTCATATATATGAATTTGATAAAACCTTTCATTTAAGAACAATCACTAATGCAAAAAAAGGAAGTTTTAAAGGTTCTGAATGGAAGCTTGATGACATCAATCAAACAATTTTTGATCAAGGAAAGATTTCAACAAGCTCACTTAAAAGTGCAAATTGGCAATCACTTATTAAACCTGAGATGATGAATGTTTTGCTCGTATCTCCAGAAAAAATGTCAACAATGAGTCTAGTTCATTTTATTAAATATTTAAAAAATAATAAACAAAAAGTTACACGGTACGAAGTAGCTTTATGGGAAAAATTAATTTATCCATTAGCTTCAATAGCAATGGTTCTATTTGCGATTCCATTTGGATTTTTTCAAGAGCGTTCAGGTGGTAAAAATGTAAAAATTTTCTTAGGTATTTTAATCGGTATTTTTTATCAAATCATGAATTCATCTTTTAGATATATCGGGCTTCTTAATGACTGGCAGCCTCTCTCATGTGCAGTGATCCCTACACTGATTTTCTTTTCAATTGGTGTAATGATGATTTATAGAACCGAACATCAATAAAGTAATTATTCAAAATTTGATCATGAAGATATATATGTTTTTTATTAGCGAGCGCCCATATAAAACCGATGGCCCCTGCCAAAGCGCTGAAGGTTACAAAAACATAACGTATCCATGCTAATTTGTTCGTTAGGTGTCCTCGTGAAGATATTATTTTCAATTTCCACGCCCTCATAGCTAAAGTTTGGCCAGAGGTTGTCCAGCAATATGTGAGATAAACCCCTGAGATAAGCCATAAATAAATCTGGAATATCAACCTTTGATATTCTCCAAAAAATCCATCAAAGAAAAATATGAAAAAAAAGCCTGCCACCATCCATAGAGGCACAAGCGCAAATAATTCATATATCAATGAACCATAAAGACGTAAAAGTGGTGGAAGTTGTTTGTTCACAAATAAAAAAATAAATTAATGAAGTGTGAAAAATAGATATGTTAGGTAGAGAGCACCATTGATACCTAAATGCCATACCTTGATATTAGATCTCTGTATCAAAAATCGAATCCATATAGCCGCAATCAATGTAATTAAAATACTTAAATAAATTTCTTTTCTTGGCGCCCATGGAGTCAAGATAATCCCTATTGCAGGAAGAAGAGTGCCTTGAAAAACCATTGCTCCTGTTACATTTCCAAATGCAAGCGTATCTTTACCTTTTCTAATCCATAAAATACTATTTATTTTTTCAGGCAATTCAGTTGCAATCGGAATAATTAGCATCGATAAAATTAATGTCGAAATACCTATTAAAGAGGAAGCTTCTTCAATTCCGACAATAAATCCTTTCGCCCCGTAAATTAAAAGTATTAATCCGAGCAATAACTGAAGAGAGATAATCATATAGTTGTTAGGAAGCCCGATCTTTTCTAAAAACATTGGGCTTGAAGCCTCTGTGGCATGGCCGACTTCTACAAGTTTCTTAGAGGCGCGAATAGTTAATAGTAAATAAATAAAATATGAAAAAATCATAATAAATCCAATTAAATCCCTAGCCAGTGCTGATGAATGTGGAATGAATAAGGCCGCACCTGCGAATAGGAATGAAATAATAAAAAAATCTAAGTCTCTTATAAGTCCAGTTTTTTCTGGCTTTAAATGGCCTTGGAGACCGCGATGTTTTAAAACTGAGAATGCCATTAGAAATAAAGTTAATGTTGAGAGCATCAAAGGTGCTCCTAAAATAGCGCCAACGCCCACTTCTTCATTAATTGTCTGATTCTCATGATTAGACATTAAAGCCAACAATGGCACTAATGTTTCAGGAAGGGCTGTTCCAATAGCAGCAAAAATTGACCCCGTCACCCCCTCTGATATTTTTAATTTTTCTCCTAAATGCTCAAGTGCATTGGTAAATATCTCTGCTGAGACTAAAATAACTATTAACATGAAACATAAATTTAAAAAAATCATTTCAATCCTTTAACTATAAATATTACTTAAATTGACGATGTTTAATTCTATATTAATAGACAGTTCTGGATTTGCAAATAAAGCGCAGGTTATATTATCGCCAAACTTTGACAATCGACCGAACAAGTCAAATATTAGTTTAATTGTAATTCATAACATCAGTCTCCCACCTGGAATTTATGGAGGGGATAATATTATTGATTTATTTACAAACAAACTGAATCCTGATAAACATGCATACTTTGAATCTATTTCAAATCTTAAAGTATCCTCACATTTTTTAATTAGAAGAAACGGATCGCTTATTCAATTTGTATCATGCTTAGATCGAGCCTGGCATGCTGGGGAATCTTCCTGGAACAAAGAGAATAATTGCAATGATTTTTCAATTGGTATTGAACTAGAGGGGAGCGACAATGATGCTTTCGAGTCTGAGCAATACAGGTGCTTGCAAGAATTGATTCAAAGTATTGTCTATCATTATCCTATCAAAGGGATTGCAGGACATTCTGATATTGCACCATCTAGAAAGACTGATCCGGGCCCTTATTTTGAATGGGACAAAATTAAATCTATCTTTAAAGACTTAATGTATAAACATTAATTATTACGAATTAATTTTTGTACAATTAAACTTACGACAATATCTCCTTCTACATTTACTGCGGTTCTAAATGTATCAAGTAATCGATCAATCGGCAATAAAATAGCAAGCGCTTCTAAGGGAAGTCCAACGGATTGCAATACCATCGCCATTGTGACCATGCCTGCGCTTGGAATCCCTGGAGCGCCGATTGCTCCTATCATTGCGGTACAAAAAATGATAAGTTGCTGACCTATTTCTAAATCAATGCCAGAAAGATTTGCAACAAACAAGGCAGCAGAAGCTTCATAAAGTGCTGTGCCATCCATATTCATTGTTGCTCCTATGGGTATAACAAATCTAGCAATATCAGGTTTAACTTTTAAATTTTTCTCAACCGCACTCAAAGTAACTGGAATAGTTGCGCTGCTTGAGCTCGTTGCAAAAGCAGTCACCATCGCTTCTCGAGCTCCTTGCCAAAGCGCAACTAGATTAATTTTTGTAAAAAAATAAAGTAACAAAGGTAAAACTACTATTCCATGAAAAAGTGTCATCCCAATAATGACCATAATAAATTTTGACAGGGTTAAGAACAAATCAGGCGATTGTTGAGTGACTAGTTTAATAATCAAGGCTGATACCCCATATGGAGAAAAGTGCACAATCCAAGAAACTATTTTCATGGTGACGCCTAATAGACCATTAAGTATTTTTTTTACTTCAACAAATTCTTTCCCTCCTCTGGCAATTGCAAAACCTACCAGCATTGAAAATGTAATTACTCCTAAAATATTTCCCTCAGCCATTGCTTTCAATGGATTAACAAAAAAACTGCCAAAAAATTGCTTGGTAAATAAATTTAGATTTATAGAGGCTTGATGAAAATTATTTAATTGCTCACTAAAGATAGATAAGGACATGCCTCGGCCAGGCTGAAATAGATTCATTGATCCTAACCCTAAGATAATTGCAAGGGCCATAGAAATGAAAAAGAACAAAAAAGTTAATACCCAAATTTTCGATGATTGCTTATGTGAGCTTAAATTTGCTATGCCCACTGAGATTGAAAAGAATATTACTGGGATCAATATCATTTTTAAAGAAGATACAAATATATCTGCCACAAGCTCAGCTATATATAAGATTGAATCACTGCCGTTAGCTAGGGGATTGAATTTAATATAAAGACCGATTAATAAGCCGGCCAAGACCCCTACTAAAATATGATAGTTTGCTTTATTTTTCATTTTCTTATGCTATACGCTCAAACACTGCAGCAAAGAAACCATCTGTTTTTTGGCGATGTGGGGTCAATTTTAAAAAAATGCCTGTAGAAAGAGGTAATTGATTCTTTATTAATATCTCATCCACAGATACGGCTCTAAAATTTTTGTTGCTATCTAAAAAACTTTCAACAACAGATTCATTTTCTCTCTTTAAAAGACTACAAGTTGAGTAAATTAATCGGCCTTCTTTTTTTACCAATTTTTTTGCCTCTTCTAGAATAGCCAACTGTTTTATATTAAGCTCATCTAAGTCCTGAATAGAATTTTTCCATTTTAAATCTGGATTTCTTCTAAATGTTCCGGTTCCGCTGCAAGGAACATCAGCAAGGACCCGGTCAAATTTTCCATGTAATTTTTTTAACTTTGCATCTTTTTCATTTTTAATTTTTTGTGCAAATAAGTTAGATAGTCCAGATTTTTTTAATCGCTTGCCTAGGTTAATAATTCTTTTTTCTGAAATATCATAAGCATATATTCGTCCAGTATTTTTCATAATGGCGCCTACCGCTAAACTTTTGCCTCCTGCCCCAGCGCAAAAATCTGCAACCATCATTCCCCTTTTAGCATCTACTATAAAACTTAATATTTGACTGCTTTCATCTTGAACCTCAATTTTCCCTTCTACGAATAATGGATTTTTACTTAATGATGTACCCCTTGGAATTCTTATTCCAGATGGTGAATATGCCATCACTTCAATATCCTTTATTTCTTTAGCAAGTAATTCAATAAGTTCTTCTCGACTAATTTTTACAGTATTAATTCTGATATCTAATTTAGCTGGCTCAAGGAAACTTCTTCCTAGATCTATTGCTTCATCTAAGCCATATTGTTCAACTAATAAATCCCAAAGCCAGTCTGGTAAGCTTAACTTCTCAGGCCAGGTATAGCTCTCAGTGTCCCTTGATTTTAGTGATTTAGCCCACTCAATTTCATCTTTACTTAGTCCGTGCTCAAGTTCGCGGATGCTTCTACCTTCAGTTTTGATTAGCCATGCAATCACCAGCTTTTTATAATTACCATCGTCTTCATTTATTTTCTTTAAAAATCTGAGTCTCCTGATGATGCCATAAATACATTCAGCGATTTCTCCCCTATCTTTTTGTCCAAGTTCGCCATGCTCCCTATAATAATTGCTCAATTTCATATCTGCGGGCCCGTGAAAATCTAATATTTCGCCCAAAATATTTGCGCAGTGCTGTATCAAATTAAGATTTAACATATTTATGAGCCTAGACTTTCAATTTCTATTTTTTTAGCGGATTGATCTAAGATACTTCCATCTTTTTCTGTTTTTCTTATCTTTATCGGAATAAATCTATAATCTTTTGCCAGCCACAGATCAATTCTTTCTTCGTTAGTGTAATTAAATTTTGCTATATGCATAGTTTCTATCTTATCAACTTCCGTCTCAATAATTTCATCTCCAACATAAGCATAATCATATGCCTTATAATTCTTCCCATTAGTAACATAAAGTTTCATTTTTGTTAAAGGGGGCTCAAACATAAATTGAAACATTACACTTAACGTATCTTGTGAGCCCTCTTGCATTTCAACTTCATTCTTGCTGCCATTGACTGTGATAGTTATTTTTTTAGATTCCCAATCGAAGACTGCAAGATTATCTATTTTGCTGCCAAATTGATAATGAAAATTTATTGGCTTTAAACCCTCTGGCGTGACTAACCCATCGCTTGTCTGTACTAATTTATTCCAATAAAAAAGAGACACAAATCCTTTTGCCTCAATTTCATTTCTAATACTGTAATGAGTGTCCTTCTCTAGTAAATATGTTGTTTTTGCAGCTCCCACTGGGGAGCCATCTAAACTTCTTCTTACGTCATAATCAATAACTATTTTTTTATATTGAATTTCTTTTTTTTCACTACTTTGTGAAATTTGATTTAAATCATTATTTTCAGAATTCTGATTTAGATCATTTTTTGAATTATCTTTTCTTTCGCTCGAATTATTATCTAATTGCTTATTTTTCTTAATTTCTTTTTTGGGTGCGGGTAATTTTTTTTGGTTCAATAGTTCTTTATCTTCGATTGGGCTCTCGAGATGGCTTTCAATAATAATATTAAGGCTATCAGAATTTTTTAAAAAAAATGGGTTGTATACATCAATACCGCCCAATAAGAAAAGATGAATTAAGATGGAAAAAAAAACAGCTAACAAGAATTTTACATGGTTACTTTTCAGTAATTTTTTTATGCGATTAAAGTCCATTGAGATCTATATTTGTCTGTACCAAATTTTGCTCGAGTGTTGCACCATTTTTTTCTTGGTAACGAATTCGAATAGGCAGTTTATAAAGCTTATTATTAAGCCATATTTGAGTTTCCGGCTTTCCATCTTTTTCAGCCAAACTTTGAACTAAATAAGTCTCAAAATTCATATCAGCTGATGAAAGCACTACTTTTTTATCTGTAATTTTAAATTGATATTTTTTATATTTTTTTCCTGTAGCCGCTGCAAATTCAATCATAGATTCATCAAAATTCTCATAATTAAATTGATATAAATAACTAATTAAATCTTGGGTTTTATTTTCTATGTTTTCTTTTGTTTCACTGCCCTTATAACGAGTTATTAATATTTGATTATCCCAATCAAAATCAACAATTGCATCTTTGCTCGTATTACTTCCCTGGTGAAGCTCAAAGTGCTTTGGCTTCAAACCTTCAGAAGTGATGCTTCCTTCACTCGTCAAAACGCGATCTCCGAATAAAGCATAGAGTCCAATGCCTTTAGTAGCGCTTTCAATATGATACTTTCCCTTCTCATCGATCAAAAATCTTTCAATGACTGTGCCTAATAATTCTCCATTCTGGGTGAGCTCGTATTTCAACTCTAAAATACTGGGGAGTTCTTTTGAATAAGCTAACGAACTAAACAAAAATAAGAAAAATATGAGCCATTGTTTGAATGGCAATGATCTTTTCATATTTAGTTTAAATCACCATAGTAGGATGTTCATTAGCTTCACGTTTTCTAATGATACCTATCTCATAAACAGTTTCGTTTGATTCTTGTAAGATTTGCTTTGCATTTGCAACATCTTTTTTATCAATCACGATAGCCATACCAATGCCACAATTAAATGTTCGATAAAGCTCTGAATTAGAGATATTCCCTTTATCTTGTAACCATTGAAAAAGTTTGGGCAGTGGCCAGCTTGAAGATTGAATTTCTGCCATTAAATTTGGCTCTAAAATGCGCGGAATATTTTCTGTAATACCGCCCCCCGTGATATGCGCCATACCTTTAATTTTGATTGTTTCTTTAAGCTTGAGAATAGATTTTACGTAGAGCTTAGTGGGCTCCATGACGATATCTTTTAGAGTTTTTCCATCAAAAGGTCCTAGGAAATCAGCTTTTTCATTGCTGATAATTTTTCTAATCAAAGAATACCCATTTGAATGGGCTCCACTAGAAGCAAGTCCAATGACTGCGTCGCCAGATTGAATTGTTTTACCATTAATGATTTCGCTTTTTTCTACAACTCCAACTGCAAATCCAGCTAAATCGTACTCACCTTCAGGGTACATACCTGGCATCTCTGCCGTTTCTCCGCCTACGAGAGCGCATCCCGATTGGGCGCACCCCTCCGCAATACCTTTAATAACTTGAGATGCTATTTCTACGTCTAGTTTTCCACATGCAAAATAATCAAGGAAGAATAAAGGCTCAGCCCCCTGAACTAATATGTCGTTGACGCTCATGGCAACCAAATCAATACCTACCGTGTCATGTTTATTTAATTCGAAAGCTAATTTAAGTTTTGTGCCTACTCCGTCTGTGCCTGAAACAAGAACGGGTTCTTTATATTTTTTAGGTACCTCAAATAAAGACCCAAAACCTCCAATACCCCCCAAAACCTCTGCTCGCATAGTTTTTTTTGCAAAAGGCTTAATTTTTTCAACAAGTGCATCTCCAGCTTCAATGTCTACGCCTGCATCTCTATAGGTGATGGATTGACTATCTTTTCTTGTGTCATCTTTATTCAAAAGATTAACTCTCTTTCATTAAACATTTAGGTTAGTCGTTATAATTGAAATTTTAACCGAAATATATTTTAAAGATGTGCATAATTAAGCCTATCTTTACCTAAATTAAGCTTTCCCCCATAGATATGAAACAGATGCTATTAGCCCTATCTCCAACCCCAAAACAATCTTTTGAAAATTTTGTAGTTGGTCACAATATCGAGGTAACTCATACGTTAAAGCAAATCATCTCTCATAACTTGCCTATTCAATTCATATATCTTTGGGGTAACGAAGGATCAGGCAAATCGCATTTAGCTCATATTGCTTATGATCATGGATTTGTCATTCATGATGACGTTCATTTACTTGATGACTTAGGTCAAATCGAATTATTCAACACATATAATCGATGCAAAGAATCTCATCAGAATATGCTGGTGACAGGTCTTTATTCTCCGCTCCAGATGAAATTAAGGGATGATTTAGCAACAAGACTTGCTTGGGGGGTGACTTACGAAGTCATAGCTCTTTCAGATGAAGAAAAAAAGTTAGCCCTTCTTAAGCACGCTGATGAAAGAGGCATGAAACTTAACATGGATATTATTGACTATTGCTTAAAGTATCTAAAAAGAGATATGCCCAATTTATTTTCTATTTTGGAAGATTTAGATCAATGGTCTTTAAGCTACAAAAGGCCTATTACGCTGCCACTACTTAAAGAAATTATTGCAGCCAATAAAATTTAATTTATTGGCGAATCAGGTAATCAAAAGCTCCTAGAGAAGCCTTAGCGCCTTCGCCCAAGGCAATAATAATTTGCTTATAAGGCACAGTAGTGACATCCCCAGCTGCAAATAGCCCTGGCAAAGAAGATTGGCCATGGCCGTCAATAATAATTTCCCCAAACTTGGAAAGATCTACAGTGTTTTTTACAAAATCAGTGTTTGGTAATAATCCAATTTGAATAAAAATACCCTCAAGCGAAATCGTTTTCTTTTCGTTTGTTTTTCGATCAAGATAAATCATACTATTCACTTTGTCAGCGCCAAGCACTTCTAATGTTTGTGCATTTAATACGACATCTACATTTGACAAGCTATAGAGTCTCTTTTGTAAGATATCGTCAGCTTTAAGTTCTGGGGCAAATTCAAAAAGCGTGACATGGCCTACAATATTTGCAAGATCAATAGCAGCCTCAACACCAGAGTTTCCTCCGCCTATTACTGCAACGTGCTTTCCTTTAAATAAAGGTCCATCACAATGTGGGCAATAAGCTACACCCTTACCTTTGAATTCTTTTTCGCCAGGAATATTTAATTCCTTCCATCTTGCTCCTGTTGCAACGATGACTGATTTGCTTTTAAGCTTTCCGCCATTTTCTAACTCCACTTCAAACAAAGCATTTTCATCGTTTTTTTGAATACTCTTTGCGCGTTGTAAATTCATAATATCAACTTCATATTCCTTCACATGCTCTTCAAGAGCTGTGACTAACTTTGGTCCTTCTGTGGCTTTCACTGAGATAAAATTTTCTATGCCTAAAGTATCCATAACTTGGCCGCCAAAGCGCTCAGCCACAATGCCTGTTCGTATGCCTTTTCGCGCGCTATATATAGCTGCTGACGAGCCTGCTGGGCCACCGCCGATAATTAAAATATCGTAAGTTTCTTTTTTGGAAATTTTTTCAGCTTCTTTTAAGCTAGCGCTTGCGTCGATCTTGTTTACAATCTCATCAAGCTCCATTCTTCCCTGACCAAAAGATTGACCATTAAGAAAGATGGTGGGTACAGCCATAATTTGTTTTTCTTCTACTTCTTTTTGAAATAATGCGCCATCAATCATGACGTGAGAAATATTAGGATTAATAATAGACATTGCATTTAACGCCTGAACAACATCAGGACAATTATGGCAACTCAATGAAATATAAGTTTCAAAATGAAACTTACCTTGAATATTTTTAATTTGCTCTATTTTTTCAGCATCTATCTTTAATGGATGTCCTCCAGCCTGAAGTAAGGCCAACACAAATGACGTAAATTCATGTCCTGAAGGAATGCCTGCGAATGTAATACCCGTAGTATCCGTATCTCGATTAACTTCAAAAGATGGAATTCTTTTGGAAGTATCTATTTCCCTATTTAAGGTTATTTTTTCAGACAAAGAAGCAACTTCCTCTAACATCTCTAACATCTCTTGAGATGAAGCGGCCTCGTCAACATTTGCCAGAAGCTTAATTGGATAGACAAGTCTAGCCATGTAATCTTGTAATTGATTTTTAATTGTTATATCTAGCGCCATTGATTTACCTAAAAGTGTTTATGAAAGACCCAGGCCTTTAAGGCCTGGGGTTCATATTTTGGAGTTAGATCTTACCTACGAGATCGAGTGATGGAGCTATTGTTTTAGAACCTTCTTGCCATTTAGCTGGACATACTTGGCCTGGATTATTAGCCACATATTGTGCGGCTTTGAGCTTACGTAATGTTTCTTTAACATCACGAGCTATCGCATTGTCATGCACTTCCATGGTTTTAATTTCGCCCTTTGGATTGATAATAAAAGTACCACGTAAAGCTAGACCTTCTTCATCAATATGCACTTCGAAAGCACGTGTTAATTGATGAGTAGGATCACCTATTAATGGAAACTTAGCCTTACTTACTGCCGGCGATGTTTCATGCCAAACTTTATGTGAAAAATGCGTGTCTGTTGTTACGATATAAACTTCCGCACCTACTTTTTGAAATTCTGCATAGTGATCAGCAGCATCTTCAACTTCTGTTGGGCAGTTAAAAGTAAAAGCCGCTGGCATAAAAATCACCACTGACCACTTACCCTTAAGATTTGCTTCTGTAACATCAATAAACTTGCCATTGTGAAACGCTGTTGCTTTAAACGGTTTTACTTCAGTATTAACTAATGAAGACATCGTCTTTTCCTTCTTTGGTTGGTTAAAAAAGGATCATTATAGGTAAGTCACTTTAATATGTACAATCAATTGTTATTATATTTATGATAAATATTACTTATCATAATAAAGCATCGAATACTAAGCTAGTTAGCGTTAGAAAATGTGATTTTTTATTTTTTATCTTTGATGTCTTCGAGACTATTCTCAAATTTCAACTGTTTCAAACGAGATTCCACAATCGATTTTTGATAAAAATTACCATCTTTAGATTTAACAGCAAACTCCATCTGCTCTATTGCTCTAGGTAAATTAAATTTACGATAATAAGCTTCTGATTGAGCTTGGTATTGCAAAAGCTCCTTACCTTCTTTTGCATATGCTTTAGAAAGTAATTCATAAAAATAACTATCATCTGGATAAATATTTAATTTGTCATTAATAAGTTTAATAGCCTTTTCTGGCTCGCTGGTCATTAGATAATGCTCTGCTAATCCGTAAATTAAAGCTCGATAATTAGGATAAATATTAAGGGCTTTTAAATAAAGATTGAGCGCCTGTATTGGTTGATTTGTGGATACTTCAAATTTACATGCGAGCGTTTCTATAAGAGCGTTTTTTTTAACATTTACCTTTAACCAATCAATCTCTTGACGTGCTTTTATAAAATCATTTTTTCTCATATAGGCTATTGCAAGACCATATCGCTCCGCACCTTCATTGATATAACGCTTATCTTTGAGGCTGCCCTCAAATGTTTCCACTGCAGATTGAGGCGTACTATTCGTTGCTCTCAATTTTGATTTGATAAACATAAAGTCAGGATTGTCAGGTATTTGTTTATAGCGACTTTCCTTAACTCTGTTTGAAATATCGCTAATACGATCAGCTGTGATGGGGTGTGTTCTTAAGAAGCTAGGTGCTGCCCCTTCTGAAAAGCGAGAGCCCCTTTGAAGGGTATTAAAAAATGAAACCATTGATCGGCCATCGAAACCTGCATCTGTCAAAATCTGAAAACCTACTCGGTCCGCTTCTTTTTCATGGTCTCTTGTGTAATCTAATTGTTTTTGAACGCCCATAGCTGAAGCAGCTGTCATAGTTCCTGCTGATAACTGAGGATTAGCTCTTGCCACAAGAAGTGCTAGAGCAATCCCCAATACAGTTCTAATTGAATCGTTCTTCTGCTGAGCAATCATTCGTGGCAGATGTCTCTGCGTCACGTGAGCAATTTCATGGCCTAATACGCTCGCAACCTCTGATTCATTATTGGAAGCTAGAATAAGTCCTGTATGCACCCCAATTACGCCTCCGATCATTGCAAATGCATTAATTGAGGACTCATTAACAACAAAAAAATTAAACTGCTGTCTTTTATTAGGGCTATATGCAACCAATCTATCGCCTAAATTTTTTAGATAATCGATAACCTCAACATCTTGAACAATTTCAGGGCTAACTGCGACTTCCTTCAAAATCTCTCTTGCAATAGCTTGCTCTTCTTTTGCAGATATAATGAGTTGAGATGAGTCGCCTAAATCAGGTAATTCATCAGCAAAGGCGGATAAGCAACAAAAAAAACTCGCTATCAATGTAATTTTAAATTTCATCATTGGTATGATACCTAGATTAATAATCACTTACATCTAAGTTTGTGAAGGCAGGCTAATTAAATTTATGAAAAAACTAACCCATATAAATCAAAAAGGTGATGCACAGCTTGTCGATATTACCGATAAAGCTATCTCCCATAGAAAAGCCACCGCTGAAGGTTCAATTCAATTAAATAAAGAGACTTTAAAATTAATTCAAAATAATATGATTAAAAAAGGCGATGTTCTTAATACCGCTAGAATTGCTGGCATTCAAGCGGCGAAAAAAACTTGGGAACTGATTCCGCTTTGTCACTCTATAAGCCTCACTAAGATTGATATCAATTTTATTATTAATAAAAAAAATAATACTATTACATGTCAATCATCTTGTGAGTGCTTTGCACAAACAGGTCTTGAAATGGAAGCCCTATCAGCGGTCAGTATTTCCCTTCTCACCATTTATGATATGGTGAAAGCAGTAGACCGTACGATGGTCATCTCAAATATCCACTTAGTGGAAAAGTCTGGGGGACGCTCTGGGCTTTATAAACGAGAGATTAAGGATAAACCTAAAAAGGGTGTTAAAGCAAAGAAATAATAGCGCTGTCCTTTTTCTGTCCTTTGAGACGCAAATGTCTTAATAATCTTCAGGATTGGTAAAACAAACATTACTATTTCGAACAGTCAATACAATTAATTATTCAAATCTAAACATCAATTCATTTCTTCTCAAGAACGGCAATGTCCAAGGTGGGTTATAACGTGCAAGTATTACCGGACCTTTTGGTTCTAAATTTCTAGTCTTCATTTCTATATGAAGTAGATTTAACATTTCAGCGTATTTCTTTTCACGCACTAAACCTGAAAATGTAATCACAGCATATTTTTCTGCAGGCATCTCTATAATTTTTACTTCTGAATTATTTGGAATAGGAAGCGTTTCTTTTGTAAATTGCTTGGGCATATTGAAACTAATATACCAACCTTTTTCAACTTCTTCTGACAAAACCGGCGCAGTCATTTCAATTTTTTCCGAAGCATCACGACTGACTACCGGAGCTGTCATTTCAATCTTTTTTGCCCCATCATTGGTCTTGTTGTTTCCAAAAATAAAATCAGCTAATAAACGAAATCCTTTACTAGAGGCGCTATCAAATGTGCCATTGACTAAAACTTGTGCAATTAATTTAGGCTGATACTCTCTAATTTCAAAGGCATCTTTTTTTTCAATGCTCACATATGCTGGCTCTTCAATTGCCATAGCTGTATGACTTATTAAAAAAAGAAAAAAAGTTATAAGAATATTCAAGCGCATAGTGCTTATCCATGTGAGGTTATTAAATCAGTAACAATTGCTGCTGCTCTTGGAGCCATCGTCAATCCATAACGATAATGACCTGTATTTAAGTATACATTATTGTACTTGGGATGTTTCTCAATCATAGGGATATTGCCTTGAGAGCCAGGTCTTAATCCGCTCCATTGATTTTGAATATTATATTTTTTTAACATGGGCATCAATTCTTCAGCTTTGTTTTGAAGTGAGTGTCGTGCAGACTCCGTAACTCCTTTATCAAAACCAACATCTTCTGAGGTGCTACCTGCAAGAACAACACCATCTTGTCTTTGCACTAGATAAAAATCATCTTTTTAAAGTATGTTTGATATTTTTTCTTGTATTGCCGGGTATTGAATGAGCTGTCCTCTGATAGGTTTAATCTTGGGCGCGTCAATTTCATTTAATACAAATGAACTCCAAGCGCCTGAAGCAACCACATAATAGTCGGCTTCTAGCTTAATACCTTTTTC
>BJGS01000009.1 GCA_014190615.1 Methylophilaceae bacterium | reverse complement strand
TTCTATATGCGTGACGTTTGGGTTGCGACAGGTTCAACACCAACAGTGTATAGATATATTGATTGGCTCATTACAGTGCCTCTATTAATGATTGAGTTTTATTTAATTCTCTCAGCCATTACTAAAGTTTCCACTGGCGTCTTCTGGAGGCTTGTAATTGGTACATTAGTAATGCTTGTTGGAGGTTATGTCGGTGAGGCTGGTTATGCCGATGTTATGACATCATTTATTGTTGGTATGCTTGGATGGTTTTATATTCTTTACGAAATTTTCGCTGGTGAAGCAAGTAAAATCAGTGCAAATAAAGCCCCAGCATCTGTGCAAAAAGCTTTCAATACAATGCGATTAATTGTTACATTTGGTTGGGCAATTTATCCATTAGGTTATTACTTTGGTTATTTAACTGGTTCAGATCCTGCGAGCAGCATGGCATCTTTAAACATCATCTATAACTTAGCTGACGTTTTAAATAAAATTGCTTTCGGTGTAATTATTTGGTCTGTAGCGGTATCAGAATCAAAATAAGTATGTAATTTTTTTAAAAACTGTGCAGCGTAGGCTGCACAGTTTTTTTATTTTTACTAATTAAATTTAATAATATCAATAGCTTAAGATAATAAAATCGATACACTTACCTCATGAGTATAGATGAGTTTAATCTAGTTTATAACGCGATCTCTTTTGCAATCGCTGCCTTTGGTGCCTCAGCTGTATTTTTCCTTCTTCAAAGATCACAAGTTTCTCCCGCATACAAAACTGCATTAACGCTTTCAGGCCTTGTTTGTTTAATTACAACCTATCATTACTTAAGAATCTTTGAGAGCTTCAATAGTGCTTATGTATTGAAAGATGGTTTAGTCATACAAAGTGGTATGCAATTTAATAATGCATATCGATATGTTGATTGGTTATTAACTGTCCCTCTTTTGCTTCTAGAATTTGTTTTAGTCTTAAGATTGCCTCATGCAGAAACCTATAAAAAAGGGTTAGGGTTAACCCTAGCATCCGCGATTATGGTTTTATTAGGTTACCCTGGGGAAACCCTTGCAATTGGATTTGCTAAGGTTATTTGGTGGATTTTAGCAATGATTCCATTTTCTTATATATTGTATGAAATGATTAAAGGGGTGGGTATATCAATTAAAACTCAACCTTTAGTTGTTCAGCCATTATTTAAAAAAACAAGATTACTTATTATCCTGTCATGGTCATTTTATCCGCTTGTTTATATCCTGCCTTTATTTGGCCTTTCCGCCTTCGTGAGTATCCAGGTTGGCTTCACTTTTGTTGATATAGTTGCCAAATCGGTTTTTGGTATTTTGATTTATATTATTGCGCAAAGAAAGTCAGAAATTGGCGCTTAGTTAAGTCTTTGACAAACAGATATATTTTCTACATATATTCTTTTAAATAAGACTCATTATGATTTCATATGAAAGCGATTCACTAGAAAGCGTTAAAAAACATCTAGCCAAGTCTTTTGAGGTGAATGAAAAAAATTTATCTCTATGGCTTAATTGGCATGGAAGATCAGACGGAAAATTAATTCGCTCTCACTTGGCACTTTCTACCGGGGAAGCGTTAGGACTTTCAAAACATACAGCAATTATTTGGGCAGTTGTTTGCGAGTTAATTCATAGCGCTTCACTTCTGCACGACGATATTTGTGATAGCGATGAAATTAGAAGGGGTAAAGTAAGTGTATGGAAAAATTTTGGTATACCAGCTGCTATATGCACTGGTGACTATTTAATAGCAGAGTCCTTTAAAAAAATCACTGAAGTTGAGCAGGGCTGGCATCAAAATATCTTGCTAGGGCTGCTTTCAAGTACTGTTAAAGAAATTGTTTTTGGCCAGTCAGGGGATGTCAACACAAACTTCTTAGTTTTGGGCTGGGAAGACTATAAAGATCTTGCGACGGCAAAAACATCACCACTCATTTGTTTGCCCATGATGGGAATGTTTAGATGTGCCGAGCTAGATGAGCCTTATTATATTAATTTGAGAAAAATGACAGACGAAATAGGCCTTGCTTATCAAATTGTGAACGACTTAGAAAATATATTATCAAATCAACCTAACGAAATTCCCACAGATATTAAGTTTGAAAGAATGAATGCATTGGTAGTTTTAATTCAAGAAAAGTCTTCTAAAGATGAGATTAATTTTCTGAAAAAAAATAAAGGTGCATTTAAACAATTTTTACTTTCTTCAAATATTAAAGATGATTTAATGGATAAGATTCAATTGATACACGAAAATATTAAAAATTCTTTACACCTTATGCCAATAGCCATAAAGCCTATCATTTATTCTCTTTGTGAAGAGATAGATAAAAAAGCAAGCCAATTTATTCATGAAAAATAAAAAAATAATTGTAATTGGAAGTGGTTTTGGAGGTATCGCTTCAGCCTTGCGAATGAGAGCGAAGGGCTATGAAGTCGATTTACATGAGAAACTTGATCAAATCGGTGGCAGAGCCAGGCAGTTTAATCAAAATGGTTTTGTTTATGACGCGGGACCTACAGTAATCACTGCGCCCTATCTTTTTAGGGAATTATTTGAAATTTTTGATGAAGAAATTGATGATTATATTAAATTTATTCCTTTAGATCCCTGGTATCGGTTTAGATTTCATGATGGAACATTTTTTAATTATGGCCCAGATCAAGATCAGCTATTAGAGCAAATAAAAGCCGTTGAGCCTAGAGATGTAAACGGTTATCTTAAAATGCTTCAGCATGCTGAAAAAATATTTGAATTAGGCTACCTCAAGCTTGCTGACCAGCCTTTTCATAAACTAAGCAGTTTAATTCGATATACCCCCGATATTATTAAGTTAAAAGGCTATCAATCAGTTTATCAGTTTGTTTCAAGCTATCTAAAACATCCAAATTTAAGGCAAGCATTTTCGATTCAGCCATTGCTTGTTGGAGGCAATCCTTTTAATACAACTTCAATTTATGCTCTTATTCATGCACTTGAGAAAAAATGGGGTGTTTTCTTTGCAAAAGGAGGAACTGGTGAAATCATTCTCCAATTAAAGAATCTGATGGAGCGTAAAGGCATAAATATATTTTTAAATAGTGAAATTAAGAAAATTATTATCAATGACAAAATGGTTGAAGGTATTGAAACTGAAGAAGGTAAGTTTTATAAAACTGACTATTTGATTACAAATGCAGATCCTATTTATACAAACAATAATTTAATAGGCCGCAAGAAAATTTCGTTTCATAATAAATTTGTTCAAAAAACAGCAAAGCACTCAATGGGTTTATTTGTTCTTTTCTTTGGAACAAAAGTTAAATACGAAGACATTGCTCACCATACCATTTGGATGGGACCTCGATACAAAGAATTACTAAGCGACATCTTTGACCACTATAAATTATCTGAGGATTTCTCAATTTATCTTCATAGGCCAACAGCAACTGACCCTGATTTTGCACCTATAGGCTGTGATAGTTTTTATGCACTAGTTCCTGTGCCAAATTTAAAAGGAAATATTAGCTGGAAAGATGAGGCGCCAAAATTTGCACAATCCGTTATTAAGGCATTAGAAAAAACGATGATGCCAAAACTTAGTGAAAATATTTGTGAATCATTTGTAATGACCCCTGAAGAATTTTTACAAGACTACAACACACCATTTGGCTCAGGATTTTCTATAGCGCCGTTATTCAGACAATCAGCTTGGTTTAGGACGCATAACAAAGATGATTTATATCAGAACCTTTTTTATGTAGGCGCTGGGACTCACCCAGGTGCTGGCGTCCCAGGTGTTCTGAATTCAGCGAAAGTAATAGATAAACTGATTCCATAGCATGAAAAATAATTTGTTGATGCGTAAGTACGGTAAAACTTTTTACTGGGCTTCTTTTTTTCTTGATAACACTAAAATGCAAGCAATTTATTCTATTTATAGCTTTTGTCGAAAAATAGATGACATGGTTGATGATGCTAAAAACTTAAGTATTGCAAAAAAAAAGCTTCTTATATTTATGAATGCGTGGAATAAAGGAAGTCCGCACCCAGTCATTAGTGTATTAAATAATATTCCTAAGAAAAATTGGCCGAACCAAAAGCTTGTAAAAATGTTTTTAAATGGACAAATATCAGATATTAAATTTACCTCACTCAAATCAGATAAGGCCCTAATTATTTATTGTTATCAGGTAGCAGGTACCGTGGGATTAATGGTGTGTGACATTTTTGGCGTCAAAGATAAAAAAATGCGTTATTTTGCAATAGATTTGGGTATCGCAATGCAATTGATTAATATTTCTAGAGATATTTATGAAGATAGTTTACGTAATAGAATTTATTTACCTGAAAGCCTTATTGGTAAGTACACACCTAAAGAGATAGCTAACTCAACAAAGGAGACAGCTGCCCAAATAGATTTGGCCAGAAAAAAAATTATTCATTTAGCTAATATTTACTTTGCTAGCGCTAGCCAAGCAATTCATCACCTCCCTCGGGGGGCAGCTCTCGCTGTTAAATTAGCATCAGCTCTCTACCAGCAAATTGGGCATCAATTAATTCATACCCACTATCAACATAAAGAAAAAAGGTGTTATGTAAATAATTTTTCTAAGCTATTGATTACATTGAAAATTATTACTAAATTCTTAATTACTTTTAAAGGTAACCTAAAACCTCATAATAAGAAACTGCATAAATTTATATTCACTCTTCCAGATGGCCACTTTTAATATATGAAGCAAAAGTTTGATGTTGGAATTATTGGTGCTGGTTTATCTGGATTAACTCTGGGGAACTCGCTTCTAAGTAAAAAAATTAAAAATTTCATTTTATTTGAAAAAGAAATGAGCACAAAAAATGATAAAACATATAGCTTTTGGTCAGGACCGGGATTATTTGATATCAAAAAAACATTTAGTGTAAAACTAAAAAAAGAATGGTCACAAATAGAAATCAAGGTTAAGGGTGAGTCTTATAAGATTGATCTAGGTGATTATAGGTATGCATGTTATGGCTCAGAATCAGTTCTTAGTGAGCTTTACAAAAGACTGGCTGAAAAGGGGATTAAAGTAGAGCGGGGATGTTCAATCAAACATGTAAAAAAAAATCAAGATGATTGGGAAATCGAAGTTAAGGGTAAAAAAATATTACTCAAAAATATTATAGATAGCAGACCAAATAAAAAATTTGATGATAAATACCCGTCATTGAAACAAGTTTTTGTAGGCTCTGAGATTATTTCGACTAAAAAAGTATTTGATGAAAACGTTGTTACATTGATGGATTTTTATAACTCTAAAAAAAATGTAATTTTTACTTATATTCTTCCGTTCTCAAAAACTAAAGCATTGGTCGAAACAACTTTTTTTTCTTATGATATCAATTTTAAGCAAGTAGAAAAGCTTCACAAGCTTACCTTAAAGAAGTTTGACATAAAAGAAATAACAAGAACTGAGAAAGCGGTTCTTCCAATGTCGCCTTATACTAATTTAAAAATGGAAAACCAATATTATAAAATTGGCAACTTTGCTGGAGCCTCTCGGCCCGCTTCAGGATATGCCTTCACTCGAATCGCCCTCTGGGCCAACCAAATTGAAACAAAAAGTGAATTTTCCTATGAAATGATTAATCATAAAGAAAATTATCTTACAAATTGGTTAGATAAAATTTTTCTCTCCGTTTTAAGATCTAACCCTCAAGAAGCTCCTGAAATATTTAGAATTTTTTTTACAAAAGTTCCTATTTCATCTGTTATAAGATTTTTATCCGAGCAATCAAGACTAATTGATTATTTAGTTATTATTTTGAAATTACCTAAATTAGTAATGCTTAGAGGGTTAATAAACCTATATGTTAAATAAAGTCAGAATTCATCAGTTCTTTTATTTGATATTAAGTTTTTTTGTAATACTTGTTACTCAACGAAATGCATTTTTTAAGATTACTGACGTTGATCCATCGATAGCGATCTTATTCTTAATTATCATGTCATTTGGTGTTTCACATGGCGCAGCTGACTCCATCATTATCTGGAAAACCTTTACAAAAATTAAGATTAAAGTCATAGCTTTTTTAATTTATTTGTTGATTGTGTTTTTGGGTTTACTTCTATGGTTTCAAAGTCCCATATTAGGATTAATTATTTTACTTTTGATGTCAATTATTCACTTTGGTCAAAGTGATCTTTCATACTTAAGCCAAGCTAGTCAAAGTATGAAGATTTCATGGGGTTTTGTTATGACATTACTACCTGTCATTTTTTTTGAAAATGATGTTAAATTAATTTTTGATACTTTAGTAAACTTTAATCTAAATATAGCAGTATTTTCTAGCCTTAGATTAATTACATTTGGGTTTATAGGTAGCTTCTTATTTTTTGTTGGGATTACTAAGGGTATTACCAAAAAAGATAAATTCTTTCTTGTCTTAGAGTTTTTAACTACCATAATGATGGCTAGTTTTTTGAATCCACTTTATTGGTTTACTTTTTATTTCTGTTTCTTGCATGGCCTTAGAGCATTAATTAACATTGGAATTAAATCTTTAAGGGACTTTCTATTTCTAATTATTTTTACTTTGCCAGTTACTTTTTTTTCCTACTTTATTCTTTTTGAGAGTTTGCAAATTAAATACTTAAGTATCATCTTTTCTGTCTTAATGGCCCTTACAATTTCCCATATGCTCTTACCGTCAATCAATCGTTCACTTTTAAAGACTTTTGATTAACTTCAATTTTTGACGCTTAGATTTGACTTCTAATTAACAGGCTTATTATCCTTATATAGTGTTTTAGATTTCACGTCGCCATTTCTTTCCCAGTAAGTTTCGTACCCAACTTTTTCGCCCCTTACAAAATTAGATTCAGATCGTTTATTTCCATTATCATAGAAAAGCGTAAATAACCCATCTTCTCTGCCATCTTTATAATGGACTTCTAATTTTAGTTGGCCATTTTCGAACCACTGATTCCAAATTCCATCTTCTTTATCATTTTTATAAGTTGTTTGAATATATTTCCCGCCACTGATATACCAGAAAATTTCTAGACCTTCTTTTTTTCCTTTAATGTAATTAACTTCATATTTTGTATTTCCATTGTGATACTTTTCAGTATATTTTCCAGTTAGCGGTTTTTCTATTGATTCATTTGCATAAGACGGAAAGCAAAAAAGCAGGATGCTTAAGAAGAAGAGGACCTTAAATTTTTTAAGAACTAGCATATAGAAATATTACCTTAACTTGCTAAGCAGCTTCTAGAGAAGTCCCTTGTTTGTTTAAGTGAAGCTCTGAGGTCCTCACGCGGATAAAAATGAGGCTCATTCAGATATAACTCTTCAATTTGCTTGCAATTTTGATTGTCTAGTTTGTTAATACCCGCGAGAAAGCAGGAGGGGTTATATTTAATTAACTCTTCAAGAATGGCTGCATATTTTGATCTTTCTACTTGGTCAGAAGTCTTTTGAATTGCTTTTTTGATAAATTGATCTAGTTGGTCAGAGTTCATGCATTGGTTGATTTGCCCAATAAAAGCTTTTTGATTTTCGAGCTTTTTTATATCTATATTATTGTCATTAGCCGCCCATAGCTGGGTGTTTATGGCTAAAAGTAGGAAAATAAGAGCTTTCATGGAGTATCCGTATAAATTAAGTGGCTATTTGTCTTATTTATTTAAAAAAAGTTCATAAAAATCAATAAAAGGTAAATTAAGGTTAAGTTTGTCTAGCTATTACTTTAATTCTATCTATAATTGACAGGCATTATTGAAACTCCCTGGAAACCCATATTAAGAAATTAATGTGGGTTTTTTATTAGTTGAATAGCAAAATTCCCCATCCCACTTGATACTTAAAGGTTTTGTCGACCATAACATATAGATAAACCTTAAGGAAACATATAAAATCAGGCATATGAAGATGCCTACAAAAATAAATTTTAACGGTGAGATATTAAAAAAAAGTCGACTCAAACAACACAAAACGCTTGATGAACTTGCGATTGCTATATGCGCCAATTCGAGACAGCTTGAAGCAATTGAAAGTAATAATTATGAAATTCTTCAAGCAGCTGAAATTAGGAAAATTATTATTAAGCGCTATGCAAATGAGCTAGGGATTGAGATTACAATTCAAGAAAATCAGTAAAGACTATAACAAAAGATTGATATTTAAAAATAATAGAGCCAAGTTGATTAACGTTTGATAATTAAATATTTTGAATAGTTATTTTGCTGCATCTTTTATCGTATAGATTTGAAATTTGATTACTCAGCTTTTGATTATCTGATTGACTAATGAAAGATCGACTTACATGTAAAAGCTCACACCCCCTTAAAGTGTTCGCTTTTTTAAATTCAAAATCAGCTTGATCCGCAAAATCTTTTGCTAAAGAAATAATGCGGCTATTGTCGTCAATTGCAACACTGCTGCATACAGCAAAAGTTTCATTTGCAATTAAGCTAATAAAAATTGTGAAGATAATTTTAAGCATGCCTATTATTCTCTACCTATTCATATCTTTTTCAAGCAATTTATAAGCTATTTCTGCCATATAATTAATTAAATGAAACATGTCCTAGTATATTCAGGTTCGATCTCATGGATACCTTAAGTCACGCCCTATGGGGGTATGGGTTGTTTGGCTATAAACGCTACCCTTGGACAGCTATTTTTTTTGGGGCTATGCCAGACCTCATTTCATTTGGTCTATTTATGTTAATCAATCTCATGACAGGCAATTGGCTTTTTGGCACACCATCATTAGAGTCTATTCCAGATTGGCTTTTTTTGACCTACTCAATAGGCCATAGTTTTATTATATGTTTACCAATCATCTATGCTGTCTACCGATTTAATAGGCCATTAGGTATGGCTATGCTCGCTTGGCCATTCCATATCGTTTTAGATTTTCCTTTTCACTCAAAAGCTTTCTTTGCCACCCCAATTTTTTGGCCAATTTCAGAATATAAAGTAGACGGTATACCATGGTCACACTGGTATATATGGTATCCAAATATCTTACTCCTTTCTATTTTGCTTATTTATCGCTTCAAGAAAAAATAGAATTGACCATTAAGGTTTCAATTTGATAGCTATTACTTTACAATTGCGAAAAACCTAAAGCTTAATCTGAATTAGAGGCAATTATCATGTCAGAAAAAAATAACATTGATAAGAAATTATCCACCGTCAAAAATCTGCTAGCTAAGCAAAATTTGGTCGGGAATCTGATTCACAGACAAGGCATGTCTCGCCAAGATATTGTTGAATCTTTGGTACAAAAACAAAACTCAATTGAATTAGAAAAGCTTATTGCAAAGCTTGAGATTATTGAAATCGCAAGAATTCTTGAGGGTCTATTAGAGCAAGAACGTATTGTTGTTTGGAACCATATCGAGTCAAGCCGCCGTGATGATGTGCTTCTTGAAGTTTCTGATGACATTCGTATGGATCTTGTGTCCGACGAAACTCCTAATAAAGAACAAATCACAGTGATTCGTGTTTTTGACTTATTTAAAGGTCGTTTACGCCAAATCCCTATATATAGCAGAAAAGATCTTGAAAAGGCTAAGCCTATTTGGGTAGATCTTGTCACACCTGAAATTGAACAGCTCGAATGGGCAAGAGAGATTTTTGGTGCACATATCCCCAATCCAAACGAGCTTACGGATTTAGAGACCAGTGCACGCTTTTATATCGAAGATAATGGTGAGATTCATCTTCATTCAAACTTCTTACTCGATACCACTAAAGAATCTAAGAACGTGACTGTCGCCTTTATCCTTAAAGACAAAATATTATTTACAGTTAGAAATAAAGAGTTGCCTGTATTTAGACTGCAACGTTTAAGAGCGCGCGCAGAAGCAGGTTATGTATCGCAAGCGAAAGACGTGTTATTAGACTTATATGCAGCTGATGTTGAATATTCAGCAAATGCGCTTGAGGATATATATTCCAGATTAGAAAAAGTGGGCAAGCAAGTCGTTAAGTCATACATGACTAATAGTCAGGCTGCGACAATACTTTCTGACATCGCGATTGAAGAAGATCTTAACGGTAAAATAAGACGCAATGTGATGGATACGAGAAACGCTTTGTCGTTTTTAATGCGCTCAAAATTATTATCAGTGAGTCAGCATGAAGATGTGAAAGAAATTTTACGTGACATCGATTCATTAGATGGCCATACATCGTTTTTATTTAATAAGATTAATTTCCAAATGGACGCTACAGTCGGCTTCTTGAATGTAAATCAAAATATTGATTTGAAACGGTTGACTATTATTAGTGTGGTCTTTATGCCAGTGAATATTATTGCAGGCATTGGCGGCATGTCTGAATTTAGCATGATGACAAATGGCATTCCATGGCCATTAGCTTACGGTTGCTTTGTTTTTGTGATGATTGCTATTGGTTTATTAACCTTTATAAGCTTAAGAGCTCTTGAAAATAAACGTATCGAAAGATTAAGATCAGAAAATTTATCTGATTCGTAAAAAACTCTTGATTAAAGCTCCAAAATAAAAAAAGCCACTTTATAAAGTGGCTTTTTGGTATCTAACAAGGTTAAGGATTAGCGTGCGCGTTTAAATATTTTAGCAGCAGGAGTTTTATTTCTAGCAAATTGATGCATTCTTCTTGAATGGTTTTCGGATAAAGGTTGTCTTGCAGGAATAAGATGTTTTTTACTGTCTCCGATTAAATCATTGCGCCCCATACGTTCTAATGCCTCACGAAGCATGGGCCAATTTTTAGGATCGTGATAGCGAATAAATGCTTTATGCAGTCGACGCACGCCACCTGCACGGGGAATAGGGACTTCTTCGCTATCATCAGTCACTTTACGTAATGGGTTTTTACCTGAATGGTACATAGCTGTTGCCATTGCCATAGGGGTTGGAGTAAAAGTTTGTACTTGATCTAGTTTAAAATCGTGTTCCTTTAACCATAAAGCTAAATTCATCATGTCTTCATCTGTGGCACCCGGATGGGCTGCGATAAAATAAGGAATGAGATATTGTTCTTTACCAACTTCTTTTGAAAATCGATCAAACATTTCTTTAAATTTGTTGTAGGAACCCATACCAGGTTTCATCATTTTAGAAAGCACATTCTCTTCAGAGTGTTCGGGAGCAATTTTTAAATAACCACCCACATGATGTTGCACAAGCTCTTTGACATATTCGGGAGAAGTCACAGCCAAGTCATAACGAAGTCCTGATCCAATCAGTACTTTTTTAATGCCTTTGGTATTACGTGCTTTGCGATAAAGTTCTATAAGTGCGGTGTGATCAGTATTTAAATTTTCACAAATACCCGGATAAACGCAAGAAAGTTTTCGACAGGAAGCTTCAATTTTTTCTGATTTACAAGCCATACGATACATGTTGGCTGTAGGCCCTCCAAGATCTGATATGACACCTGTAAAGCCATCAACTTTATCTCTAATTTCTTCAACTTCTTTTAAGATACTTTCTTCGGAGCGGCTTTGAATAATACGCCCTTCATGTTCTGTAATAGAACAGAATGTACAACCACCAAAACACCCACGCATAATATTGACGGAGAAGCGAATCATTTCCCATGCAGAAATTTTAGCGTTACCATATGAAGGGTGAGGCTTTCTTGCATAAGGCATCCCGTAAACATAATCCATTTCTTTTGTCGTAAGAGGAATGGGAGGGGCGTTCAGCCAAACTTCTCTATCTCCATGTTTTTGAATGAGTGCTCGTGCATTCCCTGGATTAGCTTCTAAATGAAGTACTCGAGATGCATGTGCATACAACACAGGATTATCAATAACTTCCTCAAAGCTTGGTAAGCGAACGACTTGCTTATTTCGATCAGCTTTTGGTTTTCGAACCATTTTAATGACTTGCATGCCGTCAGGTAATTTTTCTTCGTTCGATTTAGCATTGGTTTCACAATCACTACCTGCACCCATTTTCATTTCATAAGGATCAATAGCGGCTTCAATTTTTCCTGGACGATCAAGATGTGTGGATGCAACTTCCTCCCATCCCTCAGGAATTTTTTTACGTAAGAATGCAGTGCCTCGAATATCTTGAATATCTTCTATTTTTTCCCCATCAGCGATGCGATGAGTGAGCTCAATGAGGGCTCGTTCGGCATTACCGAATAACAAGATATCTGCTTTGGAATCTACAAGTACCGAGCGGCGCACTTTGTCAGACCAATAATCATAATGTGCAATACGACGAAGGCTGGCTTCAATACTTCCAATCACTAATGGCACGTTTGCAAAAGCTTCACGACAACGCTGTGAATAAACAAGCACTGCTCGATCAGGTCGTTTGCCAGCGATAGCTCCAGGGGTATAAGCATCATCTGAGCGAATTTTTCGATCTGCCGTATATCGATTGACCATGCTATCCATATTGCCAGCGGTGATACCGAAATAGAGATTAGGCTTACCTAGTGCTTTAAAAGGCTCTGCGCTCGACCAATCAGGCTGAGAGATTATCCCTACACGAAAGCCCTGGTCTTCGAGTAATCGTCCAATTAAAGCCATACCAAAGCTAGGGTGATCAATATAAGCGTCGCCTGTTACCAAAATAATGTCGCAGCTATCCCAACCTAATACCTCCATTTCATCTCGGGTCATAGGGAGCATAGGGGCCGTGCCAAATCGTTTCGCCCAATAAGGACGATATTTATTGATCGCACGAGGTGATAAAAGAGTCGCGTTTTGCATAGTTGGGTATTTTACCCTGATAAATCGATTAAACGCTTTATAATTAACTACTTAAAAAATTTTGACTGAATAACAAAGGTAATGTAATGCATTTTGAATTAGCCGACCTAGCGATTAGCTTATGTTTATTATTAGGCGCAGTTCTCTACACATCAGTGGGGCATGCAGGAGCTTCAATCTATATTGCCATCATGACCTTATTTAATATTCCAAGTGCTGTGATTAAACCCACCGCATTGGTGATGAATATTTTTATCGCCTCATTTACGAGCTGGCGTTTTATACGAAAAGGTTTTTTTGATTTTAAAGTTTTATTTCCGATCGCATTAGGCGCCATACCCTTTGCTTTTTTAGGGGGTTACATCAATGCACCTAGCCATATCTACAAATCTATTGTTGGTATTATTCTTTTGTTATCAGCCATTTCTCTCGTTACGAATCTTTCTAATAAAATTGACAAAAAACTTAAGAAGCCACCATTCCTCTTGGCATTTATTATCGGTTCTTTCATTGGATTTTTAGCAGGATTGACTGGAACAGGCGGAGGTATATTTTTATCCCCACTGATATTATTTTTAGGATGGAGTTCAACTAAAACAACTTCAGGTATTACAGCGCTTTTTATTTTAATCAATTCAAGTTTTGGCTTATTAGGAAATTATTCTTCCGTACAGAACTTACCTAATCAATTGCCTTTATTTATAACAGCAGCTCTTATCGGGGCGCTTATTGGTACAACACTTGGTATAAAGTTTTATACGGCTAATACTATTAAAAAAACATTAGCAATTGTTTTAGTGATTGCTGGATTTAAATTACTACTTACCTAAATCTTTAAAATGGTAAATGAGATTCGGGACTAGCGTTAGATAAAACACTTCTGAAGGAATCCTGAATTCTTTCAAGCGCAATTTTATTTTCAGCTTCAAACCTCAAAACAATTACAGGTGTTGTATTGGATGCACGCATCAAGCCAAAGCCATCTTGATATTCAACACGCAATCCATCGACTTTAATAATTTCTAGGGCATTATCAAATTGTGCTTCTATTTGCAATTTTTTAATTAACGCGTGAGGCTCACCTTCCTTCATTTTAATTTGAAGTTCAGGCGTGCTAATACTATTGGGCAGGTTATTTAAAATTTCAGATGGATTATCAAAGCGACTCAATATCTCTAAGAGACGAACACCTGCATAAATGCCATCATCAAAACCATACCAACGTTCTTTAAAAAAAGTATGCCCACTCATTTCTCCAGCGAGCGCCGCATTTTCTTCTTTCATTTTAGCTTTGATAAGTGAATGACCTGTTTTCCACATCAAGGGTTTACCGCCTTTATCTTTAATCCATTGAAATAAATTACGTGTCGATTTCACATCAAAGATAATAGTGGCATTAGGATTTCGGCTTAATACATCTTCTGCAAATAATAGGAGCTGTCGGTCCGGGTAAATAATTTGACCATCTTTTGTCACCACACCTAAACGATCTGCATCACCATCAAATGCAAAACCTAATTCAGCATCACTTTTCTTAAGGTGAGCTATCACATCATTTAAGTTATGCGGCTCAGAAGGGTCGGGGTGATGATTTGGGAATGTGCCATCGACATCACAAAATAATTCCTCTACCGTGCACCCAATACTTTCATAAACTTTTTTAGCGTAAGCACCTGCTACGCCATTGCCACAATCAATGACAATTTTCATGGGACGCTTTAAATGGATATGGTTTTTAATGGCGTCAATATAATCATTCGCAATATCATATTTTTTTTCTACCCCTTGACCTTTATGAAAGACTTCTTCTTCAATACGGGTATATAGTTTTTGTATCGATTCGGTGGATAGCGTATCGCCACCTAAGACCATTTTTAAACCGTTGTAATCAGGTGGATTATGACTACCCGTGACCATTACACCCGATTGAGTTTTGAGAAAGAATGTAGAGAAATACACCATGGGTGTAGTTACCATACCTAGGTTAATCACATTAATACCAGTTTTAAGTATGCCTTGAATAAGCGCGCGGGATAGTTCAGGGCCTGACAGTCTCCCATCAAAACCAATACAGATGTCTTTTTGTTTGCGATCAAGCGCCTCACTACCAATCGCGCGTCCTATGATTTCTACAAATGCTACGGTAAGTGTTTTGCCAACAATGCCGCGTATATCGTAGGCTTTAAAAATCTCTTTAGGAAGTGACGCCATAATTTATTTGGCTTCTTCAATCCATGCGAGCTGAATAGCTTCTAGTATTTTTTCCCCACATTTATTAGGGTCATCCTGAAAGCCTTCGAGATCTAGTATCCATTGGTATAAATCAGTAAATCGAATTGTCTTAGGGTCTATATCAGGATATTTATCAAAAAGGGCTTCAGCAATCCTTTGGCTATCTGTCCAATGCATACACGCTTTCCTTTTAAATATGTTTGAAAGATTATAACTTTTAGATTTTGTCTATGATAGAACTTCATTAAGAAAGATCGGTCAGACCCATGATAAAATATTAACTTTTAGAGATCAAAATCTCTAATCATTTTAAATACATAGCGGAAATATAGACATGTTTAGTAAAGCTCAAAAATTAAGTATGGTGGACCCAGAAATTGCACTTCAAGTCACCCAGGAAGTGAAGCGTCAAGAAGACCATATTGAGCTGATTGCTTCTGAAAACTATACAAGCCCTGCCGTGATGGAGGCTCAAGGCTCTCAACTCACAAATAAATACGCAGAAGGATACATTGGTAAGCGCTTCTATGGCGGTTGTGAATTTGTAGATAACGTTGAACAAATCGCGATCGATCGCCTAAAGAAATTGTATGGAGCTGAATATGTGAATGTGCAGCCTCATTCTGGCAGTCAAGCTAATCAAGCCGTTTACTTCTCAATCCTCAAACCTGGCGATACTGTGATGGGTATGAGTCTAGGAGATGGTGGACATTTAACGCATGGATCCCCTGCAAACTTATCAGGCAAACTTTTCAATATCGTCCCTTACGGCCTCAATGCTAAAGAAGAGATTGATTATGACGAGATGGAAAAACTTGCAATCGAATCGAAGCCTAAATTGGTTATCGGCGGTGCTTCTGCTTATGCATTACGTATTGATTGGGAGCGTATGTCGCAGATCGCTAAAAAAGTAGGGGCTTATTTTATGGTAGACATGGCTCACTATTCAGGATTAATTGCTGCAGGCGTTTATCCAAGCCCAGTGCCTTTTGCAGACTTTGTAACATCCACAACACATAAAACTTTAAGAGGCCCTCGTGGCGGTATTATTTTAGCTAAAGCTGAATTTGAAAAAAGTATTAATAGTTATGTATTCCCAGGGATTCAAGGTGGGCCTTTAATGCATGTGATTGCAGGTAAAGCTGTTGCTTTCTTAGAGGCATTAAAACCAGAATTTAAAATTTACCAAACGCAAGTAATTAAAAATGCCCAAACAATGGCCGAATCATTAAGTAAGCGCGGTGTGCGTATTATTTCTGGCCGTACAGAGTCGCATGTATTTTTAGTGGACTTAAGACCTAAGGGTTTAACAGGAAAATTAGCTGATGTACTTTTAGGCAAAGCTCATATTACAGTCAATAAAAATTCAATTCCTAACGATCCAGAAAGTCCCTTTGTGACTTCAGGTATTCGTATTGGATCACCGGCAATTACTACACGTGGCTTCAAAGAAAAAGAATCAGATATGGTGGCACAAATGATTGCTGATATTCTTGACAATCCTTACGACGAAAAAGTAATTCATGAAACCAAAGCTAAAGTGGTTGCCCTTACAGCTCAATTCCCAGTTTATGGGGCTTAAACTAAGATTTAAAAACTTCAAGTGAGATGCCCATTTTGCGGAACTGAGGATACCCAAGTCGTTGACTCTAGAGTGAACGATGAAGGTAATTCAATTCGTCGACGCCGCCGATGCTCTAAATGTGACAAACGATTTACAACATATGAGTCAGTCGAATTAACACTTCCTCAAGTCGTCAAACAAAATGGTAAGCGAGAGGATTTTAGTCGAAATAAACTTCATCTATCATTGAGTCGCGCGCTTCATAAGCGCCCGGTGCCTGTTGAATATATAGAGCAAGCCATTGAACGTATTATTCAAAAAGTTTTAGCTTATGGCGAGAAGGAAATCACCGCAAGAGAGTTAGGCGAAAACGTCATGCATGAATTAAAAAAAATGGATAAGGTGGCTTACATTCGTTTTGCATCTGTGTATAGAAGTTTTTCAGACGTTGAAGACTTTCATGACGTTATCCGCGACCTTGATTAAATGAACTCACATTCCCCTCAATTTTTCATGAGTGAAGCTTTGAGGCTTGCAGAAAAAGCTTTATTCACAACATCACCTAATCCAAGAGTAGGGTGTGTCATCGTTAAAAACAATGTCATTCTGGGTCGCGGTTATCATATCAAATCAGGCGGACCGCATGCTGAAGTCATGGCATTAGAAGAAGCAGCAAATCAAGCGGAAGGGAGTGATGTATATGTCACCTTGGAGCCTTGTAATCACTTTGGTAAAACACCCCCTTGTGTCGATGCTTTAATTCAAGCGAAGGTCAAAAAAGTTTTCATTGCGATGCAAGATCCTAATCCATTAGTTTCAGGCAAGGGTATTCAAGCATTAAAAGATGCACATATTGAAACTGAAGTGGGTGTCATGGAAGCCCAAGCTCAATTACTTAATGCTGGATTTATTTCCCGCATGTCAAAAAAATTACCTTTTGTGAGAGCTAAGCTTGCAGTTTCCTTGGATGGAAAGACTGCATTAAATAATGGCAAGAGCCAATGGATTACAGGCGATGAGGCAAGACAAGATGTGCAGCATTGGCGAGCTTCTTCTTGTGCCATCATTACAGGTATTGGTACGGTCATGCATGACAATCCAAAACTCTCTGTAAGGCTTTATGAAAATGCACGTCAACCTCTTCGAGTCGTTGTAGATTCAGATTTAAAAATTGCATTAGATGCAAATATACTCCGTGAAAAACCTTTGCTCATTGTTTATGCAAATGATAAACATAAAAGATTAGCGCAATTAAAATCTTTAGGTATTGAATGTATTCAATTAAATAATAACGATAAAGTAGACTTGGCCGCACTTCTTAAAACGCTCGCAGTGCGAGAAATCAATGATGTATGGATTGAAGCAGGTGAAGGTTTGAATGGCGCATTTTTAAAAGCCAATCTCATTGATGAATTAATTATTTATTATGCGCCAGTAATTTTAGGTTCTGAAGCAAAAGGGATGTTCATGATGCCTGTTTATGAAAATTTAGAAAATAAAATTACGACGACTGTGATCGATCATCGCTGGATCGGACAAGATTTAAGAATGCGATTCAAAATTAAATAATTTGCTATGACGCTTATCGATAGTCACTGTCATCTCGATGCATTAGAGTTTCTTCATGAACAAGAGCTTATTATTAAAGATGCGCTTGAACAAGGCGTTGAAAAAATTATTATTCCTGCTGTAAATCGAAAAAGTTTCGATGATGTGATTGAGCTATCAAAGAAATTTCCTAATTGTTTTTATGCGCTCGGATTTCATCCTATGTATATCGGTGATATGAAGAAAGATGATTTGGAGATATTGCAATCTTATTTAAAAACATACGAACCAATTGCAGTAGGTGAGATTGGTTTAGATTTTTTTGTTACGAAAGAGAATCAATCACTTCAGGAAGAAGTCTTTGTGTCTCAATTAAAGTTAGCGAATGATTTTGATTTACCTGTGATTATGCATGTAAGACAAGCGATTGATGATGTGCTTAAAAATTTAAGGCGCTACCCAGTAAAAGGGGGCATTGCGCACGCTTTTAACGGTAGTCTTCAACAAGCACAAATGTTGATTGAGTTAGGATTTAAATTAGGCTTTGGTGGCGCCATGACTTATTCTAGAGCGACACATATACAGACGTTAGCTAAAATATTACCGATTGAGTCTATTGTATTAGAAACGGATGCGCCAGATATTCCTCCGTCTTGGCTGGGACATGAAGGGCGAAATGTACCAGGAGAATTACCCCGTATTGCAGCTTATTTTGCAGAATTACGAGGCATGGATCTCGCTTCAGTGATTGAGATATCACATCAAAATACACTGGATGCACTCCCCAAAATAGTGCAGTTATGCACATCTTCTGAGAACTTACATTAAGCTAGGCTAAAAATATCAATGGAATTAGACACATAAGATAACTCATTGATTTTAAACATTTTTTATTCCGCTCAAAAAATAAGCGAATTAAAAAAACGCTTATAAATTCAAGAGTTATAAATTTATATCAACTTTATCCACAAAGTTATCCACAGATTTTGTGGAGATGTATTTTTATCAAAACGGGTTGACAGTTTTTTTGTTTTATCCATTAAAAGAAAGCCTATTTTCACATCAAACCTTTGAAATCCCTTTCTCTCTTTGAGAAACCTCAAACTTCAATTGTGAGACACATGGCTTTAAAGTAAAATAGACTCCCGTCAGCAATTATTTAAAAGCCTTTCCATGACCAAATATGTGTTTGTTACTGGCGGTGTCGTTTCTTCCTTGGGGAAAGGTATCGCAGCCGCTAGTCTAGGCGCAATTTTAGAGTCACGTGGCATCAAAGTGACGATGCTCAAACTAGATCCTTATATTAATGTCGACCCAGGCACCATGAGCCCTTTTCAGCATGGTGAAGTTTTTGTCACAGACGATGGGGCAGAGACCGATCTGGATCTTGGTCATTACGAGCGTTTTATTTCAGCACGCATGGGCAAGAAAAATAATTTCACGACGGGTCAAATTTATGACAGCGTTATTCGTAAAGAGCGTCGTGGAGAATATCTCGGTAAAACTGTTCAAGTCATCCCTCATATTACAGATGAAATTAAATTGCACATTAAGAATGGTGCTAATGGTGCTGATGTTGCAATCGTAGAAGTAGGCGGGACAGTCGGCGATATCGAGTCACTTCCTTTTTTAGAGGCTATTCGTCAAATTGGATTTGAAGAAGGCCGCGAAAATGCTTGCTATATACATCTCACATTACTTCCTTATATTTCAACTGCTGGTGAATTAAAAACAAAGCCGACTCAACACTCCGTCAAAGAATTAAGAGAGATCGGTATTCAACCTGATATTTTAATTTGTAGAGCAGATCGTGCTATTCCTGATGATGAGAGAAAAAAAATAGCTCTATTCACCAATGTGCCACCTGATGCGGTGATCTCATCAGTCGATTCTGATTCTATTTACAAAATTCCAAGTTTATTGCATCAACAAATGATCGATGAAATCGTATGCCATAAATTAAATATTCTTGCAAAACCAGCTGATTTATCAAGTTGGGAAAAAATTACTGATGCGCTCAAACATACGAAGCATCATATTGATATCGCATTTGTGGGTAAATATGTGGATCTTACTGAGTCTTATAAGTCGCTATCAGAAGCATTAATTCATGCAGGCATCCATACATCTTCGAAAATTAAAATTCATTATCTTGATTCAGAAGAAATTGAAAAGAGTGGGACGAATGCATTAACTCAAATGGATGCTATTTTAGTTCCTGGTGGTTTTGGTAAGCGCGGAACAGAGGGTAAAATTAAAGCAATTCAATTTGCACGCGAAAATAAAATTCCATACTTAGGTATATGTTTAGGAATGCAACTCGCCGTCGTGGAATTTGCAAGACATAAAGCAATGCTTAAAAATGCAAATAGCTCCGAATTCGATGAGACTGCTGAGCATCAAGTGATTGGATTAATTACTGAATGGAAATCTTCAGAAGGTGCTATTGAAAAAAGAGATGACTTTTCAGATTTGGGTGGAACGATGAGGCTGGGCGCACAGAAGTGCCCTATCGAATCAGGCACATTAGCCCATAAAATTTATGGTGTAGAAGTCAATGAACGTCATCGTCATCGCTATGAAGTTAATAACCATTACGTCGATCAATTAATTAAAGCAGGTCTTACAGTTTCTGCAAGAACACCTTTCGAGCAACTCTGTGAAATCATTGAATTACCTCAAGATCAACATCCGTGGTTTATTGGTTGTCAATTCCACCCAGAATTTACGTCGAATCCGAGAACAGGCCATCCATTATTTAAAGCCTATATTCAAGCCGCTCTGAAACATAAACAATCTAAAGGAAGTGCATCATGAAATTATGCAACTTTAATGTTGGATTAAATCACCCATTATTTTTAATTGCAGGACCTTGTGTCATTGAATCTGAAGGAATGACATTAGATGTCGCAGGGCAGTTAAAAGAAATAACTTCAGCACTTAATATCCCATTTATTTTTAAATCTTCTTTTGATAAAGCAAATCGAAGCTCAAATAAAACTTTTCGAGGTTTTGGGATTGATGAAGGTTTAAGAATTTTATCTGAAGTTAAAAAGCAAATCGGTGTGCCCGTACTAACTGATGTGCACGATCAGTCTCAAGTCACTCAAGTGGCAAGTGTTGCAGATGTGCTTCAAACGCCAGCCTTTTTATGCCGACAAACTGATTTTATCAATGCGGTTGCCACTTCTGGGAAACCTGTAAATATAAAAAAAGGACAATTTTTAGCGCCGGGTGATATGAAGCAAGTTGTCACTAAAGCTAAGGAAGCTAACGGGGGCCTTGATAATATTATGGTATGTGAGCGCGGGGCTTCTTTTGGTTACAACACACTTATTTCAGACATGAGAAGCTTATCTATTATGCGAGAAACAAATTGTCCTGTTATTTTCGATGCCACACATTCTGTGCAACAACCTGGCGGTCAGGGAGATAAGAGTGGTGGACAAAGTGAATTTGTCCCGGTTTTAGCAAGGGCTGCAGTTGCGAGCGGTATTGCAGGTATTTTTATGGAAACACATCCCAATCCAAAAGAAGCCTTATCTGATGGACCTAACGCGTGGCCACTTAAAAAAATGAAAGCATTGCTTGAAGTGTTAGCTGAAATTGATCGCTCAGTTAAAAAAGCAGGCTTCATTGAAATGTCTTAAATAAAAAATTAAATGTAGATGAAGGAAGAAGAATGAGTTTTGTGAAACAAATTGTCGCTCGAGAAATTATAGATTCAAGAGGCAACCCAACAATAGAAGCTGATGTTTTTTTAGATTCTGGTGTGATGGGAAGGGCAATGGTTCCTTCGGGTGCATCAACAGGAAGCAAAGAAGCAATCGAACTTCGCGATAATGATGCAAAGCGTTATTTTGGTAAAGGTGTTTTAAATGCAGTGAAACATGTAAACACTGAAATTGCTAAGGCTGTCATTGGTCTTGATGTGGATGATCAAACTTTGATCGATCAAACTATGATTGAATTAGATGGAACAGAAAATAAAAGCCGACTCGGCGCGAATGCAATTCTTGCTGTTTCAATGGCATCAGCAGTCGCTGCTGCGAAAAATTCTAATTTGCCACTTTATCGTTATCTAGGTGGTGCAGGCCCTATGCAATTGCCTACTCCTATGATGAATGTTATCAATGGTGGCGCACATGCAGATAATAGCGTTGATATGCAAGAGTTTATGATTATTCCTGCTGGAAGACCTACATTCAGAGAAGCGATGCGCTGTGGCGCAGAAGTTTTTCAAGCGCTCAAAAAAACATTAAGTAAAAAAGGTTTTTCAACAACCGTAGGTGATGAAGGGGGCTTTGCACCGAATCTTCCATCAAATGAATCTGCCATACAAATGATTATGGAGGCTATTTCCCAAGCCGGATATGAGCCAGGAAGAGATGTATATCTTGGCCTTGATTGCGCAAGTACAGAGTTTTATAAAGATGGAAAGTATCACCTTGCTTCTGAAAATCTATCTTTATCAGGAGAGCAATTTACTGATTATCTAGCCACATGGTGTGACAAATATCCAATTATTAGTATTGAAGATGGTATGAGTGAATTTGACTGGGATGGTTGGCATGTCTTAACTCAAAGATTAGGTGAGCATATTCAACTTGTAGGCGATGATCTTTTTGTGACAAATCCAAAAATACTAGATGAAGGCATTAAACGTAAAGTTGCAAATTCTGTTTTAATAAAAGTTAATCAAATAGGCACTTTAACTGAAACTTTCGAGACTATCGCTATAGCTAAAAAAGCCGGTTACACTGCAGTAATTTCTCATCGCTCTGGTGAAACAGAAGATACAACTATCGCAGACTTAGCAGTTGCGACAAACGCATTACAAATTAAAACAGGCTCACTTTCTAGATCTGAACGTATTGCTAAGTACAATCAGCTTCTTCGTATCGAAGAGGAGCTTGGAAGTGCAGCAAGCTATGCAGGATTGAGTTGTTTTTATCAACTGAGTAAATAATTTCCTATGAAATCTTTAACGATTATTTTTATAGCACTTATAGCTTTAATGCAATATCCATTATGGATTGGGAAAGGCAGTTGGTTTAGGGTATGGAATTTAAATCATCAAATTGACGCGCAGAAGAAAATAAATACTGATAATCAAATTAGAAATAACGTCCTTAATGCTGAAGTCACTGACCTTAAGCAAGGTTTCTCAGCTATTGAGGAGAGAGCTCGCAATGAGCTTGGCATGGTTAAGCAAGATGAGATATTTTTTCAAGTGACAAATCACGAAAAAGAAAAAAAAGAAACTGAGCAATCAGATAGCTCGTCAGAGAAGCGCTAATCAAATCTGATTTGATCTTCAGGATAAATATGAATCAAATGATCTTTAATAAATAGCACTCCACGGACCTGATCAACTCTTAACTCTATTAGTGCATTTATTTTCTTACTATTTTCTTTAGCCGATCTTACAAGCTGACCTACTTCTTCTTTTTTTTCATTTAAAATTAAGTCGCCTGGTATTAAGTTATTTTGAGATTCGAGAGATACGCGATACATTCGTCTTTTCACTTTGCCTAAGTAATGTGTTCGGGCAACGATTTCTTGTCCTGTATAACATCCTTTTTTAAAATTAACACCATCAATAAGATCCATATTAAGTGACTGAGGAATAAAAGCTTCTTGCGTACTTGGAAAGACCTCAGGTATGCCATCAAGAATACTTGCATTGTTCCATTCATCAATACTCATAGGTGTATATTCAGATAAAGCGAGCTTTATCAATGCATCTACAGCTAAATTTTTTCCTATCAGTTGGTAGCGCTCAGTATCTTTACTTATTCTCATAATTATTACGTCATGCGATGCAGTAATTTCTAGTAAATTCTGTGGGGGATCAATGTTTATTTTTGTTAGTACCTCTGAGCCTATAAAGCCTATTTGAGTAAATTGATTACTTAATGACTGAATAGTGACTTTTGACCGAAGTACATACATCTTAAGACGTTTTAGAATTGACTCTTCTATTGATTTATCTATCTGTATATGAATAGCATTGTGATACCCATAAGCCAAGAAGAAAGCTAAAAGCCTTCCTTTAGGGTTGCAGTAGCCAGCGAATTTAGCTTGCCCTTGAGTAAGAAGCTTAATATCTTGCGTCAGTTGTCCTTGAAGAAATTCAATATGATCATCACCTTGAACTTCAATTAATGACACATGATCAAGAAGAATAAATCTATTTTTTTCTTTTGATGACATATTGTTTTATTTGTTTGACGGAAATAAATCTTAGGCTAAATATAACACCTGCAAGTGATGCAAAAAACCATTTGAGATGAAAATCAGCTTTGTCTTGCCAAGCAGGTTTTTGTTTTTTCATAGCACTTAAAATGTTAATTACAGAGTCGCCTCTTACATAGATACCGTGAATTTGTTTAGTAATATCTTTTAAGTAGACTTCATCAAGTTTGGATATATAGCGATCACTTTCACCACCCGCTATAACATTATCTCTTGTACCAAGATTAGCTTCAGAGATTTGTGCTATACCTGGTTGCAATCCAAAGCTGTCACTAGACCAGTAGCCAATTAATTGGTTCTTTCCATCGAGTTTCGGAATAGGAGCACCTTTAAGACTTCCGATACCCACAATCAGCCAGTCATTGCCTCCTTGGAATTGGGAAAGATCCCTTGTATTAAATGTATGAAGTTTAGGCGCTTCTTCACCATCTGTAAGATAAACAACTTGAGAGTTCTCAGGAAAGCTTCTAATGAGGCGTGCTAAATTGAAGAAAGATTCTCTTATACGCGAATTTCCTGACCATCCTGATCGCCAGTCTAAATGATCAATCGTGTCTTCAATCGCATTAAAATTCTCACAAATTTCGATAGGGGTATAAGAGGCTGCAACACTCACACCCACAAACAAACCGATACTTACTTTTGTACCACATGGGAGTTCAGACATTACTTCATGCAGCGTATGCTTCATATAGTCAAGTCTTGATGTTGGTTTGTTAAGGATAGACATGTCTAAAGTATTCATACTCTGTGAGATATCAGTTACAAACATATAGTTGTAGACATTGTGTTTAAGTGGAATCGATGGATTAATAATGGCAAGCATCATAAATCCAATAGATAGGATTAGCGATAAGGTATCAAAATCGAAATAAGATTCCGATCGAATTTTTTTAAGCCACTTCCGCATGGTTTAAGGCAAGCCTACAGGGATATTACCAAGAATGAGTCCGGGCGAATCTGAGTCTCCAACGCCTGGTGCTGGATTGGCAGGTAAAATCATTAAGATACGGTCGAGATTATGTTTAACATCCCAAACTTGATTATCAATTTTAATTGAGAGTGTATAAGCTGCTTTAGCTTGTCTAAAGAGATATTCAGTTTCATTCTTTACCGTCATATCTGTGCCATTAAGAGCTAACCCACGCCTAAAAAAAATATTACCGATGTTGTAATGGATGGCTGCCTTTTGAGTGGGGGTGGCAATAGGAAGTAAATTTGAAAAAAGAATATTAGCTTCTTTATATCTTTCTTGTGTCGTTAACCAATAAGCCGTTGCATAGCGCGCTTCAAAACTATTGATAAATATGCGGGGTGATTTACCTTCAGCAATCTCTTGATTAAAAGATCTAATATTTTTTAATTCAGTCAATTGTTTTGTGAATACTGCAAGTGACACAATGAGCCCTAAAACAAAGAGCCAAGCTAGTTTTTTGCTACTAAAAAGATTTTTCGTTATTAAAGCCATGATCTCACCTCAATCAATTTAAGTAAAAGCAAAACGATCATCATTAATATTGCTGCTCCAAAACAATGCGTTGAATAATCTTGTCCTGGAATTTTTTCAAAGTATTTAATAGGTTTCTTTTCTTTTTGATTGATATCTTCAATCGCTTTTTGAAGTGTTTTAGGATCCTCAGCTTCATAGGCATGGAATGGTGAATTTAGAGTTTTAAAAAATTCATTCAATTCGATTTGTGGGGGCAATGGGTCATCATCTCGAGCTTTGAATGTAGTATTAAAAATACTTATACCGCCAGGCTGTCTTAATACAATCCAATAGAGGCTAATTTTAAATCTTCCGAACCAATCTTTAATTTTTTCTTGGGTAGCGGCATCAATTCGACCTGCACCATCAGAAAGTAAAATCATAGCTCTAGAACCTGAGTCAGGAACCTTATTAAATAATTCAGCGCCTGTAGTTAATCCGCTGCCAATATTGGTTTGAAATAATGCGTTACCAGCGGTAGCTCTTACAGCTGAAACAATGGCATTTTTGTTATCAGTGAGCGGAAGGACATACATTGCAGAATTACTAAAAGAAACTATTCCAATCATGTCATTCGCTCTAGATTTAACAAAGTCAGTAATGAGTCTTGCAGCGGCAGCCGATTTCATTTCGCCTACTTTGGATTGATCATTCCCGACAAAAGGGTCATCCATACTCGCACTTCGGTCTAGCACCAGACCGATTTGAGCGCCAATGCCTGTTTTTTCAATTTCTCGCTGACGTGTATGGGGGGCGCTTAATCCAATAATAATAAATATCAAAATGAGTGTTGCAATAAACTTTAATACCATACCGATAATCTTTGAAAGATTATCTTTTGGCAGCATTTCGTTCCACGAATAATATTGAAGCGAAGCTTCTTTAAATAAAAGAGGAATGAATGCTAATGGTAATAACCATAAAACCCATGGAAATGAAAAAGTCATTTAGCAACTCCGATAACAAGTGACTTTTTATCAACGATAAGTTTTCTTTCACAATCACGACAGTGCCTCGAGAAATTTTTAAGCCATATTAATATTTCTTCGTGATCAATTTTCTTCTGAGTGGAATTAAAAAATACTAAGTTCGAGAGTTTAAAAAACTCTTGGAGCTCACTATGGATATTTTCGAATGAAGGATTCTTTGCATATAGATTAGGAAGGTTATCTTTAAAAAGTGTTTTCCCGGTAACAAGATCAAATGCGCGATGCATCTCTGTCATTGCTTTTTGAATAGAAGTGGGAGTCGCTTTTAGTTTATGAATAGAGCGATATGTTCTTGCAAATACACCTCGTGCATTCGGAAGCCATGCGTATTGACTATAAATATAGAGAAGGCCCAGTAAGCATAGCAGGGCAATTCCACCCGAAATCTTAAGTGTTTTAATAGAACCAACTTCATCAATAAGAAAGACACCTCTTAAAGGGCTCATATCTTCTTCAATTTTTATATTGCCAAAGATAGAAAGAGGAGAGATGGCAATTCGATGCTCAGGAATTCTATATTTGAATACTGTTTTTTTGGGGTCTTTGGGATTTAAAACACGAATATATTCAGCTGGCAAGAATCCAGGTTTTGCTACTACATTATTTGTAAAAATTTGATAGGTGAGATCAAGTGTTAACTTAGATGAGGTATTATTTTCTTCTAATTTTTGATCCATCGCATCTAATATAATGCCTAAATCTTGGCCTTTATATTTTCTTTCGTATCCGGGAATCGGTAAAGATTCTTTAATAAGCACATAAGGTTTTTTAATGGTGACCTCAATATGTCTTTTTGATTTATCGCCCACCGTATACCCTACTTGTTGAGATGGTTCCGTGATCTTGATCGAGACAATACCCTCTTGAATATCAGGCCACTCTTGAACATCGAGTGCAAAACTTGCGACTGAAGCTAAGAACATCCATAGAAAAAGGAAAAATTTCATTTTTTTAAGCACCTACAAATTGATTAAAGTATTCAGTCATTTTGCTGACATCAAAATATTAATCTACAAA